>NZ_CP013232.1:311096-622192 GCF_001584145.1 Collimonas fungivorans
CGTTGACCATCTCGGCGGGGTCGAGATGGCTGGCCTTGGCATGGGCCTCCGCTTTCTCCAGATAGCCCGCAAGCACACCCAGGCCGCGCACGAACACGGGAACGGAAATTTGATACATCGATAAGGACTGCATGTCAGGCTCCAAAAAGGATGGCTTCAAGCCAGGACCATCATCCTATCCGTTTTGGAGCGATGCCGCATTCCAACGGTTATCCATGCCAGGAGCAAAAAAAAAGACAGGGCAGGGCCTGTCTTTTTTATCATGCATCAATCGCTGGTCTGCTCTGCCGGACCGGTCATTTCCCCTTGGCCGGCTGCTGCACCGCGAATTTCGTATTCGCCTTGAGCAGGTCCGATTCGTCGCCGAGGATTTGCGCGGCTTCATTCAGCAACACGTCCTTGGCGTTCTTTTGCGCCTTTTCCGCTGCCAGGTCCGCGCTCAAGCTGCGTTCGTTGGCTTGCAGGCCGTCGTCCTGGCGGTTGAGATCGGCTGCATCGGCAGCATCCTTGTCTTTGCCGTCGCCGCCGTCGCCAGCCTTGCCGCGCGCCTTCAGGCGGGCTTCCTGCTGGTTCATTTCAGTGCGGCGGTCGGTTTCGTTAAGCGAGATGACGCGCTTCTTGCGCAGCGTATTCACCTCGGTCACGTCTTCCAGGAAACGCTGGAAGTCCTTGTCCTTTTCGACGCGCGCATCGTGCCGGCTCTGGATCTGCGGCAGCAGGCCCTTCACGTCGCCGACAGGAGTGTAGTCGGCGGCCTTCACCTGCGACCATGGCAAGGCGTTGTCGTAGCTCGATTCGCCAAAACTCTCGGGATCCGAGAAGCCCGGCAAGCTGACGTCCGGGGTCACGCCGCGCAGCTGGGTAGTGCCGCCGTTGATGCGGAAAAACTGGGCGATGGTCATCTTCAGTTCGCCGAATTTCGGCTTGTCGTTGTGCGACAGTTCGTCAAGGTTGACCATGGTCTGCACCGTGCCTTTGCCGAAACTGCCTTCGCCGACGATGATGCCGCGGCCATAATCCTGGATCGCCGCCGCGAAGATTTCCGAGGCAGAGGCCGAACCGCGGTTGATCAGCACGGCTAGCGGACCGGTCCATGCCGGTGTCGGGATGTCGTCGCCTTCGACGTTGACGTCGCCGCGCGCATTACGCTGCTGCACGATCGGGCCCTTGCCGACAAACAGTCCGGTCAGGTCCACCGCCTCAGTCAGCGAACCGCCGCCGTTATTGCGCAAATCCATCAGGACGCTGTCGACCTTCTCTTTTTTCAGTTCGGCCAGGAGCGCCGCCACGTCGCGGCTGGCGCTGCGGAAATTCTTGTCGCCCTTGCGCCGTCCGTCGAAATCCTCATAGAACGCAGGCAGGGTAATCACGCCGACCTTGCGCGTGGTGTCGCCGCTCTTGATGTTCAGGATGGTTTTCTTGGCGGCCTGCTGTTCCAGGCTGATCTTGTTGCGCACCAGACTGATCAGCTTGTGCTTGCCATCCGGACCGGCGTCGGCCGGTAAGATGTCCAGCCGTACTATCGTGTCCTTGGCGCCGCGGATCTGCTTGACCACGTCGTCGATGCGGGTGCCGACCACGTCGACCACGGCGCCCTTGTCGCCTTGTGCGACGCCGACGATGCGGTCGCCGACCGCAAGCTTGCCGGACAATTGCGCCGGGCCGCCCGCCACCAGCTCGCGGATAGTGGTGTATTCGTCTCTTTCCTGCAGCACCGCGCCGATGCCGACCAGGGAAAGCTTCATCGAAATATCGAAATCGGCCGCCGCGCTGGTGCCCAGGTAATCGGTATGCGGTTCAATCGAGGTCGCATAGGCGTTCATGAAAATCTGGAAGACGTCGTCGCTTTTATACTTGTAGGCGCGCGCCAGGGAATTTTCATAACGCTTGCTGAGCGTATCGCGGATCGCCTGGTCCTTCTTGCCGGCCAGTTTCAGGCGCAGCCAGTCGTTCTTGACGCGCTTGCGCCACAGGTCGCGGCTCTCTGCCTCGGATTTCGGCCAGGGTTCCTTGTCGCGCACGAAGGCGAAGTCTTCTTTCTGGCTGAAATCGAAACCCTGCTTGAGCAGTTCGCGCGCATACGTCAGGCGTTCGACGATACGCTGCTGGTACAGGTTGAAAATGGAAAACGGAATGCGCAGGTCTTCGCGGTAAATGGCGTCGTCCAGCTTGGTGTTCTCTGTCGTAAACTGATCGATATCGGCTTGCACGAAAAAGAATTTTTCCGGGTCGAGCGACTTGATGTAGCGGTTGATGACCTTGGCCGACAAGGTGTCGTCCAGCGGCACCGGCTTGTAATGGAAACGGGTCAGGAATTGCGCGCTCAGGTGCGCCGCCTGCGCTTGCTGCTGCAGCGGCGACAGGACCGGCGGCGGCCCGGCTTCCAGTGCGTGGGCAGCGGTCGAAATTGCCAGGATGACACATAACAGACTGTTTTTTAAGCGCATATAACCTTCAATTCGATGTTCGGTGTTGATTTCAGCGGCAAGAGCACTGGCTTGCCCCTTACATCAGGAATGGCCGCCGGCAGGCCGGCGTAGTGCAATTCGACCCGCACGCCAGGCAAGCGTTCAGATTGAGCAATTCTACTTGCCTTTACTTAAAGCTTGCTTAAATCGGGTTTTCCCGGCTTGGTGCGCCGTTAATTTTCCTCAATGGCAACTCAAAACACCGCTTGAATCAGGACGCCGGCGCCAACGGGCTGCGCCAGCCGCTGTGTGTGGTCGCGTCGACGCCGATGGGATGGTCAAGATGCCCTCCAGCTGTGATTGGGTTCAGGTCTTGACGCCGACGATCACGTGCGAAGCCTTGAAAATCGCCACCACCGGCTTGCCGGCCGCGAGGCCGAGCGCGACTGCGCTTTCCTGGGTAATGATGGCGGTCAGCGTGGCGCCGCCGTTCAGGCTGACTTCGACTTCTGTATTCACGGCGCCGGTCTTCACCGCCTTGACTGTGCCTTGCAGGCGGTTGCGAGTGGAAAACTTGATGCCGGCGTCTGGCGATGACAGGATCACCCATGGCGCTTTCACCAGCGCCAGTGCATCCGAACCTGGTTTCAGTTCCAGGTACTTGGTGCTTTCGCGGGTGATGACGGCGACGATGCGGTCGCCGCCGGCGAGGGTGATTTCGACTTCGTCGTTGACCGCGCCTTCTTGGATGGCGGTAACCTTGCCTGCGAATTCATTGCGTGCACTAGTCAGCATTTTTTTACTCCTTGAGTTATGTCGAGCGCCAAGTCCGGACCTAGATGTGGAAAAGGCGGGGGTTTATCATACCTGAGCGCGCCGCCCTGGCGTTCAGATATGCGTTCTAATGCTTATCACCCTGCCGCTATGCGGCCGGGCCGGCGCCGCGCTTTTCAAGACGCGTTTCAAGAAATAGTCGCTGTCTAATTGCCATCTTTTTTCCGCAGGGAAACCGCCGGCAGCGTCGGCGGTTTCTCCCTCGCATTCCTGCTTCAGGGCTGGAGCGACGCCAATTCCCCTTCCAGCCTGGCGGGTTGCAACGCCGTATTCAAGGCATGCGCAAACACCTCGATGTGCGGCGAAATCATCATCGACTGATGCGTACCCGGCACCGGCACCAGGCGCAACAGCATTTCCGGCACCACTGCGCCCCAGCCGCGCAAAGGTTCGTTGACGGTGTCGCCCACGGCGCTGTAGAAATGCACCGGAACGCCGATCGGCTGCGCTGCGTAGTCGCCGTAGGCGCGGATGATGGTGCGGCTGTTCTCCATCAGCTGCAGCAAGCCCTGCAAGGAAAAACCGGCCGGGAACAAGCCGTTGCGCCTGGCCATCTGCAGCAGGGTAGGGACATCGATATCCGGCGCCGCCGCCTTCAGTTTTTCCATCGCCGCTTTCAGCACCGGATCGTTGCCGGCGGCCGCTTCCAGCAGCGTCAGCATCAGCTGCTTGTCGCCCAGCTTCCATTCGCGTTCGTCATCGTCGCCGATTGAGCAGTGACTGTCGAACAGCCCGACAAACTCCACATCCTGGCCTTGGTTGATGAATTGCTGCGCAACTTCATAGGCCAGCGCGCCGCCGAACGACCAGCCGCCTAGCCGGTAAGGCCCGCTCGGCTGCACCGCCCGCACCAGCCCCAGCATGCGCGCCGCCATGCTTTGCACGGTCGACAGCTGCGGCTGATCCAGCGGCACGGGCGGCAGGCCGTATACCGGGATGTCGGGGTTGATATGGGTCGCCAGCATGTGCGCATAAATCAGCAAGCCGGAACCTTCGTGCATCAGGAACAAGGGACGCTGGCGGCCGCCGGCGCGGATCAGCACGGCGGCATTCTCCGTTTCCAGCGGATTCAGCTGCGCGATATGCTCGGCCAGCCCGGCGATAGTCGGATACGTAAACACATCGCTGGCTGAAATCCGCACGCCTTTTTGCTTGAGCATGGTCACTACTTGCAGAATCGACAGGGAATGCCCGCCCAGCGAGAAGAAATTGTCGTGACGGCCGACGCGCTCGATCTGCAGAAGCTCCGACCAGATCCCGGCCAGGACAGTTTCGATTTCCCCTTCCGGCGCCACATAACCGCCAACCGCATAAGCATCCGCCGCAGGCGCCGGCAGGTGCTTGCGGTCCAGTTTGCCGTTCGGCGTCAGCGGCAGAGCGGCCAGCATGACATACGCCGCCGGCACCATGTACTCAGGCATGTTGACGCTCAAATAAGAGCGCAAGGTTTCGGCGCCAGCTTCTTCCGCATCGGCATTTTCATTGGCGACAATATAGGCAACCAGGCGCTTATCGCCGGGATTGTCCTCGCGCGCAATCACTACTGCCTCGCGCACCGCCGGATGCGACGCCAGCTTTGCTTCGATCTCGCCCAGCTCGATGCGGAAGCCGCGGATCTTGACCTGGAAGTCATTGCGGCCCAGGTGCACCAGGTTACCGTCGACCTGCCAGCGCGCCAGGTCGCCGGTGCGGTACAGCAGCGCGCCAGGCCGCCCGGAGAAGCGGTCTGGAATGAACCTTTCTTCTGTCAGCTCGGCCCGGTTCAGGTAGCCGCATGCGACGCCGGCGCCGCCGATATATATTTCGCCGGTCACGCCGACCGGCACCGGTTCGCCGTGGGTGTCCAGCAGGTACACCTGGGTATTGGCGATCGGCCGGCCTATCGGTATGGTCGCCTGGGCAGGGTCGACCGCCGCGATTTCGTAGGTGGTTGCGTAGGTGGTGGTTTCGGTCGGTCCGTAGCAGTGGATCAGGTGCTCGGGTTTGCCGGCTTCCAGCACGCGCGCAAAAGCCGCCGGATCGCAGCGCTCGCCGCCGGTCAGCAGGTAGCGCAGCTTGCCGAATGCCTCCGGCACGATTGTCGCGCATTGGTTAAACACGGCCGTGGTGATGAACAGTGTGGTGACGCCTTGCCGGTCCAGCGCATCGGCGAAACGCAGCGGATCGAGGAATACATCCTTGTCGATCACGACGACGCGTCCACCGTTGAGCAAGGCGCCCCAGATTTCCATGGTCGAGGCGTCGAAGGCAGGATTGGCGGCGAAGGCGATGCGGTCGCTGGCGTCGAATGCGGCATAGCCGTTCTCCAGCACCAGGCGCTTGATGCCGCGCTGGGGCACCATCACTCCCTTGGGCTGTCCGGTCGAGCCTGAGGTATACATGATGTAGGCGATTGCTTCGTCGTCGCCGGCAGGTTCCAGATTGTCCATGCCATATGCCGCTCCTGCGGAGTCGTCCAGGTTGATCCTGGTGAGCGCCGCCAGCGCCGGCCAGCTGGCGCCGGCCAGGGCCAGCACTAAGCCGGCGCCGCTGTCGCCTGCCATGAAGACCTTGCGCTCGTCGGGCAAGGCCGGATCTATCGGCACATAGGCTGCGCCGCACTTGAGAATCGCCAGCTCGGCGATGATCAGCTGCGACGAACGGTCAAGATGCAAGACCACCCGGTCGCCCGGCCTGACGCCCAGATTGAGCAGATGGTGCGCCAACTGGTTGGCGCGGCGGTTGAGCTCGGCGTAACTCAGCTGCTCGACGCCATGCACTATTGCCACCGCTTGCGGGGTCCGCGCCGCCTGCGCTTCGAACAGCTGGGGCAGCGCTGCCTGCGGGTTGTGGGTCTCGGTTGCATTCCACGTGGTTATTATCCGGCGGCGTTCGTCGGCGCTCAGGATCGCCAGGCGTGCGATTTGCTGCGTATCGTCTTCAACCATTGCTGCCAGCAGGCGCTGCCAATATCCCAGGTAACGCTCCACGGTGCTGCGTTCAAACAATGCCGTGGCATATTCCAGGACACCGGCAATCGTATCGCCCGATTCGCCCAGCGACAAGGTCAGGTCGAATTTTGCCGTCACCTGCTTGAACGGCAGCTGCGTCAATTCCAGGCCGTCCAGGCTGAGCCTGCCTTGCGGCGCGCTCTGCCAGGCGAACATGACCTGGAACAAGGGACTATGCGCCATGCTGCGCACCGGGTGCGTATGCTCGACCACCTGTTCGAAAGGAATTTCCTGATGCTGCTGCGCTGCCAGCGATTGCTGCCTGACGTGGGCCAGCAGCGTTGCCACCGTTGCATGCTCAGGCAGGTGGACCCGCAGCGCCAGCGTGTTGACAAAGAAACCGATCAACCCTTCCACTTCCTGCTGGTTGCGGTTGGCGGTCGGCGTGCCGATGACAACATCGTCCTGTCCCGCCAGCCGGCCCAACAGCAAAGCCCAGCTGCTCAGCAGCGTCATGTGCAGGGTGGTGCCATGGCGCTGGCTCAGCGCCTTGAGTTTTTTTGCCAGCGCGCTATCCAGCACGGTGTCGACCCATGCGCCGGCATAGTCTTGCTGCGGCGGCCGCGGATGATCGGTCGGCAGTTCCAGCAAGGTCGGCGCGCCGGCCAGGCTTTCAGTCCAATAAGCCGTATGCTGTTCGAGTACCGTACCGCTCATCCAGCGGCGTTGCCATGCCGCGTAGTCCGGATATTGCACTGCCAGGGCGGGCAACGGATCGTGCTCTCCTTGCCGGTAGGCGTTATAGAGCGCGCTGATTTCATTGAGCAGCACGCCGATCGACCAGCCGTCCGAAACGATATGGTGCATCGTGATCAGCAGCGTGTGCTGGGTGCGCGTCTCCTGCAGCAGGCGGCCGCGGATCAGCGGTCCCCGGACCAGGTCGAACGGTGCAGTGGCTTCTTCAGCGAACAGGCGCTCCCGTTCGGCGTCGCGTTCGGGGTGGTGCCGCAAATCGTGTTCCAGCAGCTGGAAATGACTGACGTCTGCCGCCGCCACGTGTTGTACCGCGCCGTGGCCGGGCTGCGGGATGAAACTGGTGCGCAGCGCTTCGTGGCGGAACACCAGCCGCTCCAACGCCTGGACCAGGGCTACCCGGTCCAGTTCGCCGCGCAGCTGCAAGCCCAGCGGAACATGGTAAGCCTGGCGCACTTCGCCCATCTGCTCCAGGAACCACAAGCGCTGCTGCGCAAACGACAGCAGTTCCCGTTCGGCGCCGGCAGTCGCCGTCAGCGCCGGCCGGATGCTGGCGTCGCTGGCGGACAATGTTGCGGCAAAGCCGGAAAAAAACGGATGCATGAACAACGTGTTCAATGCCACTTCGACACCGAAGGCCTGCCTCAGGCGTGAAATCATCCGCACCGCCAGCAGCGAATGTCCGCCCAGGGAGAAGAAGTTATCGTGACGGCCGATGCGTTCGACCTGCAGCAGCTCCGCCCAGATTGCCGCCAGGGCGGTTTCGGTTTCTCCTTCCGGCGCGGCATAGGCGCCGGCGGCGTAGGCATCGCCGTCCGGGGCTGGCAGGTTCTTGCGGTCGAGCTTGCCGTTCGGCGTCAATGGCAGCGCCGCCAGCGTGACATACGCTGCCGGCACCATGTACTCGGGCATGCTGGCGCTCAAATGAGCACGCAGGGTCTCGGCATCGATTTCTTCATTGACGACAATGTAGGCTACCAGGCGTTTGTCGCCGGGAGTATCTTCGCGCGCAATCACCACCGCTTCGCGGATGGCCGGATGAGTAGCCAGTTGCGTTTCGATTTCACCCAGCTCAATACGGAAACCGCGGATCTTGACCTGGAAGTCGTTGCGTCCCAGGTAGACCAGGTTGCCGTCCGCCTGCCAACGGGCCAGGTCGCCGGTCTTGTACAGGCGCGCGCCGGGCAGCGGTGAAAAAGGATCGGGCACAAACCGCTGCTCGGTCAGTTCCGGCCGGTTCAGGTAGCCGCGCGCCACCTGCACGCCGCCGATGTGCAATTCGCCGGCTACGCCGACAGGCGCCGGTTCGCCCAAGGCATCGAGAATGTAGATGCTGGTATTGGCAACAGGTTTGCCGATAGGGATAGCAGTAGGGGTTTCTCCTGCGACGCAAGCCCAGGCGGTGACATCCACCGCAGCTTCGGTAGGGCCGTACAGGTTGTGCAGCTGGGCGCGCGGCAACAGTGCATGGAAACTGCGCACCAGCGATGCCGGCAACGCCTCGCCGCTGCACATGACGCGGACGATGCTGGCGCAGCCGGCCGCCTCGTCATGGGCGGCAAATACCTGCAGCATGGACGGCACGAAATGCAGCGTGGTGACGCCGGCCGTACGGATGACCTCGTTCAGGTAGCGCGGATCCTTGTGGCCGTCGGGTTTGGCCATCACCAGCTTTGCGCCCACCATCAGCGGCCAGAAAAATTCCCATACGGAGACGTCGAAGCTGAAAGGCGTTTTTTGCAGCACCACATCGTGCGGCTCCAGTCCGTAAGCCTGCTGCATCCACAGCATGCGGTTGACTACCCCGCAATGCTCGTTCATCACGCCCTTCGGTTTCCCGGTCGAGCCCGAGGTGTAGATCACGTACGCCAGGTCTGATGGCAGCAGATGGCTGCTGTCGGGATTGTGTTCCGGATAGGCATTCCAGCTTGGCGCTTGCAGGTCCAGCACCGGCAAGTTCGATGGAATCGTCGCCCTGACCTGTTGCCAGCCACCTGCGATGCCGGCCTGCGTCAACACCACGCGCGGGGCGCTGTCGGAGAGCATGTAGGCCAGGCGGTCTGCCGGATAAGCCGGATCCAGGGGTACATAGGCCGCACCCGCCTTCAGCACCGCCAGCAAGGCAACCACCATGGACAAGCTGCGTTCGGCGCAGATCGCCACCCGGTCGTCGGGCTGGACGCCCAGTTCGCGCAGGTAGTGCGCCAGCTGGTTGGCACGGCGGTTGAGGTCGGCATAGCTGAGCTGCTCGCTTCCCTGTTCCACCGCCACTGCTTGCGGTGTTCGCTCGGCCTGCGCTTCGCACAACTGATGCAGCAGGGATGCGCGCTCCGGATAAATCACTTCGGTTGCATTCCAGCCCGTCACCAGCTGCCGATGTTCGGCGGCGCCCAGCATCGGCAGGCGCGCTATCTGCTGTGCGTCGTCGGCGACCATGGCTTCCAGCAGGCGATGCCAGTAGCCAAGGTAACGCTCCACGGTCTTTGGTTCAAACAAGGCTGTCGCATATTCCAGCGATCCGGCAAGTTCATCGCCCGCTTCGCCCAGCGACAAGGTCAGGTCGAATTTTGCCGTTACCTGCCTGACTGCCAGCGGCGTCAATTCCAGGCCTGACAGTTGCAGCTTGCCTTGCGGTGCGTTTTGCCAGGAAAACATCACCTGGAACAGCGGGCTGTGCGCCATGCTGCGCACCGGACGGGCATGTTCCACTACCTGTTCGAACGGAACTTCCTGGTGTTGCTGCGCCGCCAGTGACTGCTGTTTGACATGCGCCAGCAGCGAGGCCACCGTTGCAGTCTGCGGCAGGTTGATGCGCAGCGCCAGCGTGTTGACGAAGAAACCGATCATGTGCTCGACTTCGTGCTGATTGCGGTTCGCCGCCGGCGTGCCGACGACGACGTCGTCCTGTCCTGCCAGCCGGCCCAGCAGCAGGGCCCAGCTGCTCAACAGCGTCATGTACAGGGTGCTGCCGTGACGCTGGCTCAAGGCTTTCAGTTTCCGCGTCAGCGTGGCGTCCAGCCTGGTCTCGATGCTGGCGCCGGCATAGTCTTGTTGCGGCGGACGCGGATAATCGGTCGGCAGTTCCAGCAAGGTAGGCGCGCCTGCCAGGCTCTGTTTCCAGTAGGCGGTTTGCTGTTCCAGCACCGCTCCGCTCATCCAGCGCCGTTGCCATGCGGCGTAATCGGGATATTGCACGGCCAGGGCCGGCAAGGGATCATGGCCGCCTTGCCGGTAAGCGTTGTAGAGCGCGCTGATTTCATCCAGCAGCAGGCCAGTCGACCAGCCGTCCGAAACGATGTGATGGGTGGTGATCAGAAGCGTGTGCTGCGTCCGCGTCTCTTGCAGCAGCAGGCCGCGGATAAGCGGATCCTGGGCCAGGTCGAAGGGTCTTGCCGCTTCTTCGGCAAGCAGGCGTTCCAGCTCTGCCTCGCGCTCCGGATGATGGCGCAAGTCGTGCTCCAGCAGCCGGAAATGACTGAGGCCTGCCGCCGCGACGCGCTGGATTGCGCCATGGCCTGCAGCGAGGTCTTCCCTGGCGACAAAACTGGTGCGCAGCGCTTCGTGGCGGAACACCAGCCGTTCCAGCGCCTGGACCAGGGCTACCCGGTCGAGTTCGCCGCGCAGCTGCAAGCCGAGCGGGATATGGTAGGCGTGGCTGACCCCGCCCATCTGTTCCAGGAACCACAAGCGTTGCTGGGCGAAGGAGAGCAATTCACGTTCAGCTTCGCTGGCTGCCGTCAGCGGCGGCCGGACGCTCTGGCCGCTGGCCAGCAGTTCCGCCGAAAAATCGAGCAGCACCGGATACGTAAACAATGTGCTGATCGCCACCTCGATATTGAAGGCTTGCCTGATGCGCGAAATCATCTGCACCGCCACTAGCGAATGGCCGCCCAAGGTGAAGAAATTATCGTGGCGGCCGATGCGTTCCACCCGCAGCAGCTGCGACCAGATCGCCGCCAGCGCAGTTTCCGACTCACCTTCCGGCGCCACATAACCGCTCGCCGCATAAGCTTCCGTTTCAGGTGCGGGCAAATGCTTGCGGTCCAGCTTGCCGTTGGCTGTCAGCGGCAGGGTCGCCAGCGCGACATACGCGGCCGGCACCATGTACTCGGGCATGCTGGCGCTCAAATGCGCACGCAAGGCTGTGGCATCGATCTCTTCGCCGGCTACCATATAGGCAACCAGGCGCTTGTCGCCGGGATTATCCTCGCGCACGATCACTACCGCCTCGCGCACCGACGGATGCGAGGCCAGCCTTGCTTCTATTTCGCCCAGTTCAATGCGGAAACCGCGGATCTTGACCTGGAAATCGTTGCGGCCCAGGTGCACCAGGTTGCCGTCGGCCTGCCAGCGCGCCAGGTCGCCGGTGCGATACAGCAGCGCCCCCGTGCGGCCGCTGAAACGGTCGGCAATGAAGCGCTCCGCCGTCAACTCGTCACGATTCAGGTAGCCGCGGGCGATGCCGGCGCCGCCGATATACATCTCTCCTGCCACGCCGACCGGCACCGGCTCGCCTAGCGCATCCAGCAGGTATACCTGGGTGCTGGCAATCGGCCGGCCTATCGGTATGGTCGCCTGCGCAGCATCGACCGCTGTCACTTCATACGTCGTCGCGTAAGCGGTCGCTTCGGTCGGCCCGTAGCAATGGATCAGGTGCCGCGGCCCGCCGGCTTCCAGCACGCG
Source organism: Collimonas fungivorans (assembly GCF_001584145.1). Classification (NCBI taxonomy): domain Bacteria; kingdom Pseudomonadati; phylum Pseudomonadota; class Betaproteobacteria; order Burkholderiales; family Oxalobacteraceae; genus Collimonas; species Collimonas fungivorans. The sequence continues at coordinate 322,705 of NZ_CP013232.1, forward strand.
CGCAAACGCCGCCGGATCACAGCGTTCGCCGCCGGTCATCAGGAAGCGCAAGCGGCTGAGCGCCTCCGGCACGATCGCCGCGCATTGATTGAACACCGCCGTCGTCAGGAACAGCGTGGTGATGCCTTGCTGCTCGAGTGCGCCGGCAAGATGCAGCGGGTCCAGGAATACTTCCTTGTCGATCACCACGATCCGACCGCCATTCAGCAGGGCACCCCAGATTTCCACGGTCGAAGCGTCGAAAGCCGGATTGGCGGCGAAGGCGATGCGGTCGCTGGCGTCGAATGCGGCGTAGCCGTTCTCCAGCACCAGGCGCTTGATGCCGCGCTGGGGCACCAGCACGCCTTTCGGCTGGCCGGTGGAACCCGAGGTGTACATGATGTAGGCAATCGTCTCGTCGTCGCCGCCCGGCGTCAGGTTGTCGGCGGCATAAGTGCTGGCTGCGATCTGGTCCAGGTTGATGCGAGTCAGCCCGGCTTGCTCCGGCCAGCGGCTGCCGCTGAGCGTCAGCAATACGCTGGCGCTGCTGTCGTTTGCCATGAAAATCTTGCGTTCTTCGGGCAAGCTGGCGTCTATCGGCAGATAGGCGGCGCCGCACTTGAGCACCGCCAGCATCGCCACAATCAGCGGCAAGGAGCGCTCAAGCTGTAGCACCACGCGGTCGTTGCGCTTGACGCCCAGTTGCCGCAGATGATGCGCCAGCTGGTTGGCCTGGCGATTGAGTTCGGCATAACTCAGCTGCGCCGGCCCATGCACCACTGCCACTGCCTGCGGCGCCTTTGCCGCCTGCGCCTCGAACAACTGCGCCAGCAGTTGGTCGGGATGCTGCGCCTGGGTTGCGTTCCATTTGCTGACGACCTGATGGCGCTCTTCTGTCGGCATGACGTCGATGCTGTTGACGGCGCGTTCCGGCGCCTCCTCCAGGGCCGTTACCAGTCCTTCCAGCGCGGTCGCCATGAAACCGCACACGCGCTGCGCGCCGACGGTGGGCGTTACCTGCGCGGTCAGCGCGAAATCTGATCCCAGGTCGTCGATCGACAGGCTCAAGGGATAGTTGCTGCGTTCTTCGCCCGAGATCTGGGTGATGCCCTGCCAGATCGCCTGCTCGGCTGGGGAAGTTTCGCCCAATACGCTGTGACGGTAGTTGAGCAAGGCCGAGAACAAGGGCTGCGGCGCGGCTATCGCACTGGCGCGCTGGGCCAGTGCCAGCGAAGCATGCTCGTGTTCCATCAGCTGCGCCAGCAAGGCGTGCGCATGCCGCACGCTGGCTGCCGCTCCCTGCGTATCGATGTTGAGCCGCAGCGGCAGCGTATTGACCAGCAAGCCCATCATGCGGTCGGCGCCTTCGCCGCCCTGCATGCGGCCGAACAGCACGGTGCCGAACACCACATCGCTGCGGTTGGCGACCCGCGCCAGCACCTGCGCCCACGCCAGGTGGCACAGGCTGGCCGTGCTCACGCCCAGCTGCCGCGCCTGCTGGCGCAAGCGCCGTGACAGTCCCGCACTGAGGCGTACATGGCCTTCTTCCAGGCCGCCGCCATCTCCGTGCACTTCCAGCAAACCGAACGGCGCGGTCGGTTCATCGACATCGCCCAGCATCTGGCGGAAGAAGGTTTCATGCACCTCGGTATTTCCGCCCAGCCTGGCTTGCGCCACATAATTGCGGAATTGCAGCGGGACCGGCAGCTGCGTTTCCTGTCCCTGCAGATGGGCTGCGATCTCGGCGTGGACCACTTCCAGGGTAGTGTGGTCGCTCACCAGATGATGCATCAAGGTCAGCAGCACCCACCGCCGCTGCACGGCATCGTAGGCGAAACTGGTCCGCATCAGGGGCGCTTGCGTCAGGTCGAGGCGGGTATGGCGCGGATCAAAACGTGCGCGCAGCTGGCGCGCGACGTCGCCGTCGGCCGGGTCGAGGATCAGCTCTTCCTGCACCAGCGGCGCCGTGCGCCAGACTACCTGCAGCGGCTCCGGTACGCCTTCCCAGACGATGGCGGTACGCAGCACGTCGTGCCGCTGTATCACGCCTTGCAAGGCAGCCAGGTACGCTTGCAGCCGTTCCCGGGTATCGAAACCGGTCAATCCCACCAGGAGGTAGGGATCGCCTTCCGTCGCCATCAGATGATGGAACAGGATGCCTTCCTGCAACGGCGCCAGCGGATAGATATCTTGCACATTGGCGGCGCCGCCCGGAACGTTGCCTACAACACTGGCAATTTCAACGCTGCTTAACGTCACCATCGGCAGCATCTCCGGCGTAATGAGTTCGCACCCGTCCGGGATCAGGTTGGCAGGGACTTCGACCAGGCGGCTCTCTTCACCGATAGACGCCGCCAGCCCGGCCAGGGTCGGAGAGGAAAACAGGGCGCGTACTTCGGTTTGCAGACCTTGCTGGCGCATCTTTTCCATCAGGGTGACGGCCAGCAGCGAATGGCCGCCCAGCGAGAAGAAATTATCGTGGCGGCCGATGCGCTCTATCTGCAGCAGGGCCGACCAGATAGTCGCCAGCGCAATCTCTGTCTCGCCTTGCGGCGCCTCATAGCCGCTCACTGCGTAGGCATCGCTATCCGGCGCCGGCAGGTTCTTGCGGTCCAGCTTGCCGTTGGTCGTCAGCGGCAAGGCCTCCAGCGTGACATAGGCAGCCGGCACCATGTAGTCTGGAACGTTGAGGCTGAGGTGCGCACGCAGCGTTTCGGCATCGACTTCCTGATTGATGACAATGTAGGCCACCAGGCGCTTGTCGCCGGGGCTGTCTTCACGCGCAATCACCACCGCTTCGCGGATCGCCGGATGGCTTGCCAGCTGAGTTTCGATTTCGCCCAGCTCGATGCGGAAACCGCGGATCTTGACCTGGAAGTCGTTGCGTCCCAGGTAGACTAGACTGCCGTCAGCCTGCCAGCGGGCCAGGTCGCCGGTCTTGTACAGGCGTGCATCCGGCTCTTGCGAGAACGGATCGGGAATGAAACGCTGCTCGGTCAGTTCCGGCCGGTTCAGGTAACCGCGCGCGACACCGGCGCCGCCGATGTACAGCTCGCCCGGCACGCCTGTCGGCGCAGGTTCGCCCTGGGCATCCAGCAGATACACGGTGAGATCCGGTATGCGCACGCCGATCGGGCTTACGCCGCCGCGTGCGGTATCGGCTGCTTCGATCGGCTGGTAAGTGACGTGCACCGTGGTTTCCGTAATTCCGTACATATTGATCAGCTGCGTGGCGCAACCCTGGTTCTGGGCGTACCACGGGGCCAGGGTGGCCGGTTCCAGCGCTTCGCCGCCGAAAATGACATGCCGCAGCTGATGCGTTTTGGTGCTGCCGCCCTGGGCCGCGATCAGCTGGCGGAAGGCGCTTGGCGTCTGGTTAAGGATGGTCACCTTCTCGCGGCATAACAGGCGGTAGAAATCTTCCGCCGAACGCGCGGTTTCCAGCGGCACCACTACCAGGCGGCCGCCATGCAGCAGCGCGCCCCAGATCTCCCATACCGAGAAATCGAAGGCAAACGAGTGGAACAGGCTCCAGACATCTTCTGCGCCAAAATGGAACCAGGCGTCGGTTGCCGCAAACAGGCGCGTCACGTTGCGATGTTCTACCATCACTCCCTTTGGCGTACCGGTCGAGCCCGAGGTGTAGATCACGTACGCCATGTCTGACGGGGCCAGGTGGCTGCTGTCCGGATTATGGTCAGGATAGGCATTCCAGGCTGGCGCCTGCAAGTCCAGCACTGGCAGGCCGGCGGCAATCGTTGCTCTCACTTGTTGCCAGCCGCCTTCGATCCCGGCCTGCGTCAACACCACCCGCGGCGCGCTGTCGTTCAGCATGTGCGCCAGGCGGTCCGCCGGATACGCCGGATCCAGCGGCACATAGGCCGCACCCGCTTTCAGTACTGCCAGCAAGCCGATCACCATTGACAAGCCGCGCTCGACGCAGATTGCCACCCGGTCGTCCGGCTGCACACCCAGTTCACGCAGGTAATGCGCCAGCCGGTTGGCCTGGCGGTTGAGCTGGTCGTAGCTCAGCTGCTCGGCGCCGTGCACCACGGCCACTGCCTGCGGCGTTTTTGCTGCCTGCGCCTCAAACAGCTGCGGCAGCAATTGCCCCGGATAGCTGGGCTGGGCCGAATTCCAGCTGCTGACGATCTGATGGCGTTCTGTCGCCGGCAGCACGTCGATGCTGTCGAGGGCGCGTTCCGGTGTCGTTTCCAGCGCCGCCACCAGCCGTTCCAGTGCGGTCGCCATGAAACTGCACACGCGTTGTGCGCCGACCGCTGGCGTCACTTGTGCGGTCAAGGCGAAGCCAGATCCCAGGTCGTCGATCGACAGGCTCAAGGGATAGTTGCTGCGTTCTTCGCCCGAAATCCGGGTGATGCCTTCCCAGGCCGCCTGCTCGGCGGGTGTGGTCTGGCCCGGTGTGCTGTGACGGTAGTTGAGCAAGGCCGAGAACAGGGGTTGCGGAGCGGCTATCGCACTGGCGCGCTGGGCCAGCGCCAGTGACGCATGTTCGTGTTCCATCAATTCCACCAGCAAGGCATGGGTGCGCTGTACGCTTGCCGCCGCACCTTGCGCATCGATCTTGATACGCAACGGCAAGGTATTGATCAGCAGGCCCATCATGCGATCGGCGCCTTCGCCGCCTTGCATGCGGCCGAACAGCACGGTGCCGAACACCACGTCGCTGCGGTTGGCGACCCGTGCCAGCACCTGCGCCCACGCCAGGTGGCACAGGCTGGCTGCACTGACGCCTAGATGCCGCGCCTGCTGCCGCAGGCGTTGCGCCAGCGCGGCGTCGAGCTGCATATGACTTTCTTCCAGGCCACCGCCGTCGCCATGCACCTCCAGCAAACCGAACGGCGCTGTCGTTTCATCGACATCGCCCAGCATCTGGCGGAAGAAGGTTTCGTGTACTTCGGTGCCAGCGCCGAGCCGCGCTTGCGCCACATAATTGCGGAATTGCAGCGGCACCGGCAGCTGCGCCTCTTGCCCCTGCAAATATGCCGCGATTTCGGCGCGCACGACTTCCAGGGTGGTATGGTCGTTCACCAGGTGATGGATCAAGGTCAGCAGCACCCAGCGCCGCTGCACGGCATCGTAGGCGAAACTGGTCCGCATCAGGGGCGCTTGCGTCAGGTCGAGGCGGGTATGGCGCGGATCGAAACGTGCGCGCAACTGGTCCGCGACGTCGCCGTCCAGTATCAGCTCTTCCTGCACCAGCGGCGCCGTGCGCCAGACTACCTGCAGCGGTTCCGGCACTCCTTCCCAGACGATGGCGGTGCGCAGCACGTCGTGCCGCTGTATCACGGCTTGCAAGGCTGTCAGATAAGAATCGAGCCGAGCCCGTGTATCGAAACCGGTCAATCCTACCAGCAGGTAGGGATCGCCTTCCTTGGCCATCAGATGATGGAACAGGATGCCTTCCTGCAACGGCGCCAGCGGATAGATGTCTTGCACATTGGCGCTACCGCCCGGAACCTTGTCAACGACGCCGGCAATTTCGGCGCTGCTCAACGCCACCATCGGCAGCATCGCTGGCGTAACGAGTTCGCATCCGTCCGGGATCAGGCTGGCCGGCACTGCCACCAGGCGGCTTTCTGCGCCGATTGCCGCGGCCAGTCCAGCCAGGGTAGGGGCGGCAAACAGGGAACGTACTTCGGCTTGCAGGCCTTGCTGGCGCATCTTTTCCATCAGGGTGACGGCCAGTAGCGAATGGCCGCCCAGCGAGAAGAAATTATCGTGGCGGCCGATAAGTTCGATTTGCAGCAGTTCCGACCAGATCGCCGCCAGGGCAGTTTCGATTTCACCCTCTGGCGCGACATAAGCTCGTACGGCATAAGCATCGCCGTCAGGCGCCGGCAGGTTCTTGCGGTCCAGCTTGCCGTTTGGCGTCAATGGCAGCGCCGCCAGCGTGACATAGGCCGCCGGCACCATGTAGTCCGGCAGGTTGAGGCTGAGGTGAACACGCAGCGTTTCGGCTTCGATTTCCTGATTGACCACAATGTAGGCCACCAGGCGTTTGTCGCCGGGACTGTCTTCGCGTGCGATCACCACCGCTTCGCGGATGGCTGCATGGCTTGCCAGCTGGGTTTCGATTTCACCCAGCTCGATGCGGAAACCGCGGATCTTGACCTGGAAGTCGTTGCGTCCCAGGTAGGCCAGGTTGCCGTCCGCTTGCCAGCGCGCCAGGTCGCCGGTCTTGTACAGGCGTGCGCCGGGCGCCGATGAAAAGGGATCGGGCACAAAACGTTGTTCCGTCAGTTCGGCCTGGTTCAAATATCCGCGCGCCACGCCGGCGCCGCCGATGTGCAGCTCGCCCGCCACGCCAACCGGCACCGGCTGGCCCAGGCTGTCCAGCAGATATACCTGGGTGTTGGCAATCGGCCGGCCGATATGCAGGACCTCGTCCGCCGCCGTCAAGCGGCCGGAGGTGGCCACCACCGTGGCCTCGGTCGGGCCATAGTTGTTGACCAGCGAGAACGGCAAGCCTGCCTGCGGGGTGTGGCGCAAGCGATCGCCGCCGGTCAGCAAGTGGCGCAGGTGCGGGTTGCCGATACCGTTGCTCAGGGCATATTCGGCCATCGGTGTCGGCAGGAAGCTGACGTCCAGCGGCTGCTCGCGCCACCATGCCAGGATGGTGGCGGCATCGTCATCTTGCGGCAGCAGCAGCAGGGTGGCGCCGACGCTCAAGGTCGGCCAGATTTCCCACACCGCGGCATCGAATCCCAGCCGCGCTACGCAGGAAGTCCGATGACCTGACTGCACATCGAACGCGGCGTTATGCCAATGCACCAGGTTGCTCAGGTTCCGGTGTTCGATCATCACTCCTTTCGGCGTGCCGGTCGAGCCCGAGGTGTAGATCACATAGGCCAGGTGCGATGGCAAGAGCTGGCTGCGGTCCGGGTTGTGGTCCGGATAGGCATTCCAGGCCGGCGCCTGCAGGTCCAGCAGCGGCAAGCTGGCGGGGATTGTCGTGCGCACCTGCTGCCACTCGCCTTCGATCCCGGCCTGCGTCAACACCACCCGCGGCGCACTGTCATTCAGCATGTGCGCCAGCCGTTCCGCCGGATAAGCCGGATCCAGCGGCACATAGGCCGCACCCGCCTTCAGCACTGCCAGCAAGCCGACCACCATGGCTAGACCACGCTCGACGCAGATCGCCACCCGGTCGTCCGGCTGCACACCGAGCTCGCGCAGGTAATGCGCCAGCCGGTTGGCCTGGCGGTTGAGCTCGCCGTAGCTCAGCTGCTCAGCGCCGTGCACCACGGCCAATGCCTGCGGCGTGTTTGCCGCCTGTGCCTCGAACAGCTGCGGCAGCAAGGACGATGGATAATCCGCTTGCGTTGCATTCCAGGTCGTGACGATCTGATGGTGCTCCGCTGCAGCGAGCAGCGGCAGCCGGTCGATCGTGCAATCCGCGCCGCCGACGACGGCATCCATCAGCAAGGCCATGCGGCTTTGTATCCTGGCGACTTCATCGCGCGTGAAATGACGCGTGTTGTAATCGAACACTACCAGCACATCCTGGTCTCGATGGAAATCCCGCACCGACATCGCCAGCGGCGTCTGTTCGAAGCCATGGTCCAGCTTGATGCCGCTGGCCATGCCGTCGCCCATGGGGAAATCGGTACTGAATACTTCATAGGACAGCGAGACATCGAACAACTGGCGGTAGCCGTTTTGCACGACATTGTGGGCACGGTTGATTTCCACGATAGGAAAGCGCTGGTGGCGGTAGCAGCGGCGCAGTTCTTTTGCAACCGCCGCCATCGCGTGGCTGAACGGTTGCCGGCGGTCGAGCGCGATCGCCACCGGAATGATCGACGAGAACATGCCGAATGTATTTTTTTCGCGAGCGTTGCTGCGGTTATGGATAGGCACGCCGATGACGACTTCGTCCAGGTCGTTGGCGCGCGCGAAATAAACGCTGGTCAGGGCTAGCATGAAATCCGAGGCGGAAAAACCAAGGGCCGCCGCAAACGCTGTCATCTTCTCGAACAGCGCACGCTCGATGGACCAGTAGACCTGCTCGCTGGGAGCCAGTGTCTTTGCCGACAGCGCGCTGTCGCCGGCGACCAGCCGCGCCGGCAGCTGGGTGAAACGCTGGCGCCAGAATTCCTTGTCGAGCGCAAACCGGGCGGAGGAAAAATAATCCTGGTCCTTGGCGATGAAGTCCAGGTAGGAGGGCGCCGCTTCAGCCACTGTCGTGTCCAGTCCGAGCAGCCGGTTGTAGCTGCTGGCGATGCTGGCGAAACTCTGCGAGGTGCTGATGCCGTCGGCGACCAGGTGGTGGTAGCACAGCAGCCAGTAATAGCCTGCAGGACTCACGCGTATCAGTTCCATCTTCCACAGCGGCCCGCCGTGCAGGTCGAACGGTTGCTTGAACACCTGTTCCATGCGCTGCCGGGCGTGCTGGTCGCCATCGGCTTCGGCGGAAAAATCCAGTACCGGCAAGACAAAATCCACTGACGGCAACACCTGTTGCCGTGCCACGCCGCCGGCTTTGTGCAGCACCAGTCGGGCGGCATCGTTTTCCATCGCGAAATGGCGTATCGCTTGCTGCAGCACGAGCGGGTCGATGGCGGCGTCGATTTTTGCCGCCAGGCCGATGTTGTAGTAAGGGATGTCCGGATTGAGCATCTGGTCCAGCCAGACCACTTGCTGTACGGAAGAAAGTTCATGGATGGACGCTTGGGCGTCGTTGGCCAGCGCGTCTGGTGCTGCAGATATTTCAACCGGATTCGACATAAAAACCTCTAGGCAGTGTTTTGACAACAATCGAAAAATAAGCAAGCGCTCTGGGTCCCCCCGGGCCGCCGCATGCCACGGCTATATGGATGGCCGACGTCGATTCCCGGGGTGAAGCAGGGTCTTAAGGGATGCTGCTGGAGGCGGTTGCCTCAGTGGCGAGAGAGCATGGACAAAGCTGCTGAAGGGTGAGCGCGCGCATGGAATTCTCTTGGCTTGGAAACAAATTTGTGACGGACACCAGTTGCAGTAACCGATTTTCGATGACGGCGGCCAGCCGCCGCATTGACCGGTTACGAGGCAAAAGTGACAACGATGCTGCAAGTAGGAAACGCAGCAGCATTGTTACTTTACAGAAAGTAAAAAACGCCGAAACTGTCACTATTCACAGGTTGTTGCATCGCGGAAAAACCCAGTAGACTAATGCGCACCCAGTCTTTTAATTGCACTTTTCGCAAGATATGTGGCATTTGCGCCGGCAGCCCAGGCAACCGGTTTTTCCTCCCCCACGCCACGCCAGATTGTTCGAAAGCACAAGCTCCCGCCATGACCGAGATGACCGAAGAACTAGCGGCAGAAAACGCGGCTCCCGCCGGCCCGGCAGGGCTGCCGCCGGTATTGATGCATCGCGGCTTCCTGTTGCTGATGCTGGGTTCTTTCGCTGCATTCCTGGGGGAACAGCTGACCACGGTGGCATTGCCGTGGCTGGTGCTGAAGCTGAGCAACGACAGCCTGGCCTTGGGTACGGTGGTGGCGGTGATGGCGCTGCCGAAAATCCTGTTCCTGGTGATCGCCGGCGTGCTGGTAGACCGGCACTCGCCGCGCACCGTGCTGATATGCGCCTCGGCCGGCGGCGTCGTGTTGCTTGCTGGAGTCGGCGTGATGCTGATGTATGACTTGCTGGCGCTGTGGATGATGTATCTGTTTGCCTGCGGGATGGGACTGGCCGGCGCTTTTGCGATTCCGGCCAGGGTCGCCATACTGCCCAGGCTGATCGATCCACGGCAATTGCAGCCGGCCAACGCGATATTGATGGGCATCACCCAGGTTTCGCTGCTGGGCGGGCCGCTGCTGGCCGGACTGCTGGCGGCGTCGACGGATGGGCTGGGATTGGTTTTCTTGCTGAATGCGTGCTGTTTCCTGCTCGCCACAGTCACCGTGCCGCGCTTGCAGCCGCATGCGCAGCCGGCATCGGACCGTCATGTACCGCTGCTTTCCTCCATCGTTCCGGCTGCCAAATGGCTATGGTCAGACGGCGTGCTGAGGACGCTGATCGGTTACTGGGCAGTCGTCACTTTGCTGCTGGCCGGACCGGTGCAGGTCGGGTTGCCGTTATGGGTAGATCGCCAGCTGGGCGGCGGCGCTTCGGCATTCGGGATACTGATTGCCGCCAATGGCCTGGGACAGCTGATCGGTATCGTGTGTTCCGGCCTGCGCGCCAGGAAAGTGGTCCATCTTGGCGTCGCGGTCTGCCTGATCGACGGCCTGGCCGGCCTGGCCGTGTTCGGCATGGGATTTACCCATGTCCTGGAAGTCGGCCTGGCGCTGATGCTGGCGGTCGGCGTCGGCGCAGGTTATGTGCAGGTCGGATTGTTCACATGGATACAGCGCCGCATCCCGACCGAGCTGCACGGCCGGGTGCTCAGCATACTGATGCTGGTCCTGATCACGATCGCGCCGCTGTCGGCGCTGGTGGCCGGCTACCTGATCCTGTACGTGACGCCGTCCCAGTTGTTCATGTACAGCGGCCTGCTGCTGTCGCTGTTCGCCACGCTCATGCTGCTGCATCCGAAATTGAGGAAACTGCGGAACTAGCCGCGTTCTGAATTGCTCACCACGACTGGCCGTCACAAAAATGGCAAACGGCGATTCGCTGTAGAATATTTCTATACAGAAAGGAACTGTCCTCTTGTGCATTGGTCAGACTTGAAGCAGACGTGATGCTGCCGTCGGCAGGAAGATGGCGGTTGTGCTTTTCTGTTCGTCCTGTATCTGTTTCAGAAACGGAGTACCACGGTCATGGCAAAAATCCCTCTCCCCGGCAGCGAACGCAGCGCTCCTTTCGACGCTAAAATCGTCGGCAGCGCCGCTCCCGCCGAACAGCTCGAAGTGACGATAGTCTTGCGCCGCAACGCAGACCAGGAGCTGTGCGACATCGTCGACAAGCAATGCACAGGCGAGGCTGCTGCAGCGCATCTTTCGCGTGAAGAGTTCGCCCGCAAATTTTCCGCCACGCCGCAAGACGTGGCCAGGATCACCGCATTTGCGCAAGGCCACGGCTTGCAGGTGGTGCGCGAAGATCCGGTTTGCAGCACGGTCACCCTGAAGGGAAGCGTGGCGCAGTTCAACCAGATATTCGATGTCGACCTGCAGCGCTACGAATCGCATCTTGGCAACTATCGCGGCCGCACCGGCGCGGTCCACATCCCGGCCGAACTGCAGGACATCGTGACAGCGGTGGTCGGCCTCGACAACCGCCCGCAGGCGCGCCCGCTGTTCCGCCTGCAGCCGCCTATCCGTTTTGCGCCACGCAACACCGCCACCGCCTCCTTTCTGCCGACCCAGTTTTCATCCCTGTACGATTTCCCCGACAACCTCGGCGCAGGCCAGTGCATAGCCATCATCGAACTGGGCGGCGGTTACCGCGAAGCCGACCAGCAAGCCTATTTTTCAAAACTGGGCATCGCGCTGCCGAAGATCACCGCGGTCGCTGTGAACGGCCCGGGCAACCAGCCTAGCGGCGATGCCAACGGCGCCGACGGCGAGGTGGTGCTGGATATCCAGATCGCCGGCGCACTGGCGCCGGAAGCGCATATCGTGGTGTATTTTTCGACCAATACCGATGCCGGTTTCCTCAACGCGCTTAACAGCGCGGTGCATGACAATACCAACAAACCGTCCATCGTCTCGATCAGCTGGGGCAACGCCGAACCGCACTGGACGCAGCAAGCCATGCAGGCTTTCAATGCTGCGCTGCAGGCCGCCGCGGCGTTGGGCGTGACGGTGTGCGTCGCCTCCGGCGACAGCGGTTCCAGCGATGGCCTGGCCGGCGGCAACCATGTCGACTTTCCGGCATCCAGCCCGTATGTGCTGGCTTGCGGCGGCACCCGCCTGCAGGCGGCGGGCCAGGTAATCGAGAGCGAGGTGGTGTGGAACGGCGGCGCGCAAGGCGGCGCCGGCGGTGGCGGCGTCAGCGCGGTGTTTGCGCTGCCGGCCTGGCAGCAGAACCTGGTGCTGACCGGCAGCGACGGCAAGCGCCAGCCGCTGGCCAAGCGCGGCGTGCCGGACGTGGCTGGCAACGCCGATCCGGTTACCGGCTACCAGGTATATATAGACGGCAGCGATGCAGTAGTGGGCGGCACCAGCGCCGTGGCGCCGCTGTGGGCGGCGCTGCTGGCGCGCATTAATGCGGCCAAGGCGGCCGCCAAGGGTAGCGCGGTCGGTTTCGTGAATCCGCAGCTGTACCGGCAGCAGGCTGTGTTCCGCGACGTCACGCAGGGCAACAACGGTTATTACGCCGCCGCGCCGGGCTGGGATGCCTGCACCGGACTGGGCAGCCCGGACGGCAAGAAACTGGCAAGCGCGCTGTAGCAGTCCGCGCCTGGGCTTCGAAGAAGGAGGGATCATGAGCATCAACCATGTATCAGTCCGGACCGCCGGCGCAGCCGGCGACCAGCCTTGTTTCGATCCTACCGCCTACGGCACCGGGCCGGGCGACTCGGTGGCCGAGGCCAGCGAGAATGCGGCGATCACCCACCACGCCACGACGATAGGCAAGCGGACCTATCAGTACACGGCGACCGCCGGCCACCTGGTGGCGGTCGATGCCGACAGTTCGCAGCCCGCTGCAAAAATCTTCTACGTGGCGTTTACCGTCGACGGCCAGGACCTGAATGCGCGCCCGGTCACGTTCTTCTATAACGGCGGGCCGGGTTCGTCGTCGGTGTTCGTATTGCTGGGTTCGTTTGCGCCCAAGCGCATCAAGACCTCCATGCCGGGCTTCACGCCGCCGCCTCCCTATACTCTGGAAGACAATCCGGACAGCTTGCTCGACAAGAGCGACCTGGTATTCATCAATCCGGTCGGCACCGGCTATTCCGCCGCCATCGCACCGTTCAAGAACAAGGATTTCTGGGGCGTCGACCAGGATGCCCGCTCGATCACGCAATTCATCAAGCGCTACCTGACCGCCAACGACCGCTGGAATTCGCCGAAATTCCTGTTCGGCGAATCGTACGGTACGCCGCGCAGCGCCGTGCTGTCGTACCTGCTGCACGAGGATGGCGTGGACCTGAACGGCATCACGCTGCAATCGTCGATCCTCGATTACTCCCAGGCCGGAAATCCGGTCGGTGCCTTGCCGACGGCGGTGGCAGACGCCTGGTATCACAAGAAAATCCAGCTCGTGCCGCCACCGACCGACCTGCCGGCGCTGATGGCGAGTGCAGCGCTGTTTGCGCGCAGCGATTACGCCAAGGCGCTGGAGAAATTTCCCAAGGCCGATCCGGCGGCGCTGAAAAAGCTGAGTGAATTTACCGGCATCGACCAGGCCACCCTGACGGGCTGGGGCCTGGATATCACCGCTGGCGACAGCCGCGGCAGGACGCTGTTCCTGATCAGCCTGCTGCAGAGCCAAGGGCTGGCGCTGGGTTCTTATGATGGCCGCGTGACCGGCATCGACAGCGGCATCGCCGCCGACATCTCGCCGAACGCGGGCGGCAACGATCCCAGCATGACGGCTGTAGCGGGGGTCTACACGGCGATGTGGAACAACTACCTGAACGACGGCTTGAAGTTCACATCGAATTCGGCGTTTACCGATCTCAACGACAAGGCGTTCCAGAACTGGGATTTCAGCCACATCGATCCGACCGGCGCGCAAAAAGGCATAGACGCCAAGGGCGACGTCATCCTGTACACGGCCGGCGACCTGGCTGCGACCATGAGCCTGAACGTCGATCTGAAGGTGCTGTCCGCCAACGGCTACTACGATTTTGTCACGCCGTTCTACCAGACCGTGATGGACCTGCAGAAAATGCCGCTGGTCGATGCCGCCGTGCGCAAGAACCTGAGTGCGAAATTCTATCCGTCAGGCCACATGATCTACCTGGAAGCGGCTTCACGCACCGTCTTGAAAGCCGATGTGGCGGCGATGATAGACGCCGCCACATCGGATCACCGGGCGATGGCCAGGATCAGGTCGCTGCAGGCGCTCAAGGACGGCTAGCCGCCAGCAGGTCGAGGTAGGCGCCCTCGACCAGTTGTCCGGGCTGGACGCCGATCCGTGCCATCAGGGCCTGCGCTTCCTCCACTCCCGCTTGCGCCGGTTCGCCGGCGCCGAGCACCACTTCAAGCTCCAGGAACTCGCCCAAGCCTTTGACGCGGTCGAGATGGATGCGTGTGCGGCCGGCCAGGTACAGCGTGCGCTGCTTCTCGACCCGGCCGGCTTGTCCGTGCGCCTCGGACAATACCGCGCGCAGCAGTTCCGGTTCGGCGGTAGCCGAGATCAGGTAATACGATTCCTTTGGCCCTTGCCGGTCGGAGCGGCGATAAAAAATCAGCTGGCCGCTGCCGTCGCCGAAGGCCCGCAGTTTCAGCCTGCCGTTGGCACAGTTGAAGAAGGTATCGTCCTGGGTGATTTCAAGCGGGTCTTCGTCTGCCATCGACGCCACCCTGGCGATCAGCGCCGGGGTGATGTCGATGCGCGCCTTTATTTCTATATTGCTTGCCATGTGCCTGTTCCGCAGTTGTCTGGTACCGGCAAAGCATAGCAGGATCTTTTCGCTGGCAGACAACGGTCCGGCTGTTGCGTCAACTGTCATCGAGACGTAATCCGGGCGTCACCGTTGCGTAATATTTCATGTATAGAGTCGGGCCATTCTTACTCTATGGAAACAACATGGCACACTCGAGTCGTAGGAAATTCCTCAAAAATTCTGTGGCGGCGATGGGTGCATCCATGCTGCCTCCCGCAGTTCAGCAAGTGCTGGCGGCGCCTGCGGCCAGCGGCACGCTGGGCTCGGTCGCGCATGTCGTGATCCTGTGCCAGGAAAACCGCTCGTTCGATCATTATTTCGGCACCATCAAGGGCGCGCGCGGCTTCAACGACGATCACGCCGCCACCATCCAGGGCACCAGCCGCAACGTCTTCAGCCAGGCCGACAGCACCGGCGCCCTGTACACGCCGTGGCGCCTGAACTCCAGCACCGCCTCGGCGCAGTGGCTATCGGATGTGCCGCATGACCTGAACACAGGCACCGCCGCCTGGAACAAGGGCCGCAACGATAAGTGGATTCCCAACAAGGGCATGAATTCGCACACTTACATGACGCGCAACGACATCCCTTACCACTATGCGCTGGCGGATGCCTTCACCCTGTGCGACAACTATTTCTGCTCGGCGCGCACCTCGACCAATCCTAACCGCCTGTACCTGATGAGCGGCACCATCGACCCGCAAGGCGCACATGGCGGCCCGGCCACCACCAACGGTTTTACCTACGGTTCGCTGACCTGGCAAACCTATCCTGAAGCGCTACAGGCCGCAGGCATTTCCTGGCGCACCTACCAGGAGGTCGACAACTACGACGACAACGCCCTCGCCTGGTTCAAGCAGTTCCAAAACCTGCCGACCAATTCGCCCTTGTACATCAACGGCGTGCAGACCCGGGTGCTGGCCGATTTCCAGAATGACGTGATGCAAGACACCTTGCCGGCGGTATCGTGGATCGTCGCGCCGGCGGCAAAATCGGAACATCCCAGCGGTTCGCCGAATGTCGGCGTCGATTATGTCAACCAGTACCTGCAGGCGTTGGCCGCTAATCCGGCGGTCTGGGCCAAGACAGTATTCATCTATACCTACGACGAGAACGGCGGCTTTTACGACCACGTCACCACGCCGACGCCGCCGGCCGGCACCGCCAACGAATTTGTCAGCGGCGTGCCGATCGGGCTCGGTTCGCGGGTGCCGACCATCGTCTGTTCGCCGTGGAGCCGCGGCGGCTGGGTCGCCAGCGAAGTGTTCGATCACACCTCGACCATCCAGTTCCTGGAAAAATGGACCGGTGTCACTTGCCCCAACATCAGCCAATGGCGGCGCGACATCTGCGGCGACCTGACTTCCTGCTTCGATTTCTCTGTCAGCAATGCGGGTTTTCCGGTATTGCCGGACACGGTGGCGCTGGCAGCGCTGGCCAACACGCAGAAAACCCTGCCCAAGGCAACGCCGCCGGCGGCCAACACCGTCATGCCGCCCTACGAAGCGGGGCAAAAGCCGTTGCGCGTGCAGCCCTACCAGCTCAACGGCTGGCTGACGCAGGATTTCGCCGGCCAGCAAGTGTGGACCAACTGGAGCAACGGCGGCAGCAAACCGGCGCCGCTGCAAATCAATGTCGACAACTACCGCAGCGACAATCCCTGGATCTACACCATGGCGGCTAACGCCACCTCCAGCGACTATTGGCATGTGATCAGTTATGGCGGCGGTTATTACGACCTGGAGATGATCGGCCCCAACCAGTTCTACCGGCGTTTCAAGGGCTTTCTCAGCGCAACCGCATGGCAAGGCCAGCCGGAACCGCAAGTGAAGCTGACCAACAATGGCGTGGGGCAGGCGGTCAGCATCGTGTTCGACAACAGCGGCACCACGAATACGGCAGTGTTCACGGTGCTGGACCGCATCACCTCCGGCAGCCTCGTCACCCAGACCGTCACGGTAGCGGCGAAGCAGACCGCGACGCTGCAATTGAACACCACCAGCGGCTGGTATGACGTCAAGATCAGCCTGGGCGGCGACAGCAATTTCATGCAGTCGATGGTCGGCTACACCGAAGGTCACCAGGGCCTGACCCGGCCGCCGGTATTGCGTTGGTAAACAACGGCAGCAGGGTACGTAATGGATGAGAAAAAAATTGCGCTGGGCGCAGGTTTGACAGGCATCGCATTCATTGCCCTGCTGGTGTACCTGACCGCTCCCGACTTGCTGCCCCGGCCCGCCGTCGTGCTGCTTCCGGCCGGCGGCGCTGCAGCAAGCGCGCCCGACAGGGCGGCTCCGATAAAATCCGGCGCCACGGCGGACGTAACGGCCAAGGCCGATTGTTCCGCTGAGCGCCTGGATTCCTGGCAGCTGATGAGCGTCGGAGCGGGCGGCTACCGGCAAGGCGGTTTCGCGGTGCTGAACAACGCGCTGCGCGGTTCGCTGACAGTCGCCGAGGCGCAAATTTTCGACGGCAACCTGCGGCTGGAAAAGGTAAGCGGCAATGCGGTGGAATTACGTTGCGGCGATATCGTGCAAACCCTGGTGCTGGCGGACAGCCATGGCGCGGCGCCTGAAATGCGGACGGCATTGCCGGACCCAGGCTCGAATAACTGACTGCATGTCAGCGCGGCAGTGCAAGGAAGCTCGGCTCATGGCATGCTATGACGGACAGTCATTATTCCGTCTTTTCAATCCCCTAAAAGGGCGATGCCATGAAACGCTATTTTCTTTGCCTTGCAAGCGTGATGTTTTTTGCTCCGCCGGCCTCGATGGCGGCTACCGGCAGCCACGATTTTTCGAATATTTTCAAAGCATGCTATTCCGCGGCCAATGCCAGCGACGAATCGAAATCGGCCTGCCTGGCCGATGAACTGAACCTGCAAAGCAAGGCCGTCGCCGATCTGCACCAGTCGACCTCGGAATTGCTGGCTGGCGCGGAGAAACAACAGCTTGCCGACGATTTTGTCGGATGGAAGAAAAGCATTCTGCTCGATTGCTCGATCCAGGCCGACAGCAAGACCGTGCCGCTGGAACGGGAAAACGCCAGGAAGTATTGCCTGATCGAGCGCACGCTCGGACGCATGAACGGCTACGAGACGATCCGCCAGGACCGGGCGCTCGGAAAATAAAATCCTAGGCTTTTGCTGCGCGCGAAGCACGCTTCACCGCTTGCGGCGGCTGCCCGACCGTACGCAGGAAAGCGCGCCGCATGCGCTCGGGATCCGAAAAGCCGGTCTCCCTCGCCACCACATCGATCGAGTGGCTGCTGTCTTCCAGCATGGCGCGCGCCGCTTCGACTCTTAACGCTTCCACCGCCTTGGCGGGCGATTTCCCGGTCTCGTTGCGGAACGCCCGGCTGAACTGGCGCCGGCTCAAATGGGCGGCGTCGGCCAGCTCATCCACCGACAATTCCTTGGCCAGGTTGCGCTTGGCGTAACTGAGCGCGCTCTGGATCCGGTCCGACTTCGCTTCCATTTCCAGCAGCGCCGAAAACTGCGACTGGCCGCCGCTGCGGCGGTGGTAGACCACCATCATCCTGGCGATCAGGCGCGCGTTGGCCGTCCCCAGGTCCTGCTCCACCAGCGCCAGGCTCAAATCGATGCAGGCGGTCATGCCGGCCGAGGTCCAGATATCGCCGTCGTTGATGAAGATGCGATCTTCTTCAACCCGCGTTTTCGGATACAGGTGTTGCAATTCGCGCGCTTGCGCCCAGTGCGTGGTGATACGGCGGCCGTTCAGCAGGTCGGCTTCGGCCAGCAAGAACGCACCGGTGCAGATGCTGGCGGTGCGGCGTGAAGCGGCGCTGGACTGGCGCAGGAAATCGAGGAAGCGGGGCGACGACACTATCGGCGACATGGAGCCGGTGACCATCACCGTGTCGTAAGTGTGTCCATCGAAGGGGATGCTGTCGACCTTGACGCCGGACGAACTGCGCACCGGCCCGCCATGCTCGGACAGCATCATCACATCGTAAAACGGGCCGCCCGGGCAGTCGTTGGCCAGCTCGAACACGGAGACGGCTGCCATGTCGACTAGCTGGAAGCCGTCGAAAACGACAAAAGCGATGGATTTTTTCATGATGTCCCAATTCGAGGTAAATACGTCACTTGGGACATAGCTTGAGCTTCTACACTGGACTTGTCAACCTCTCTTATCAACTTTTAAACCAGCTGGCCCGACAGTCCGGCATCACTTTCCAAGGATACAAAATGTCTACCCAAACCACTACCCAGGGCACGGCCCTCATCACCGGCGCCTCGACCGGCATCGGCGCCATCTATGCGGACCGCCTGGCGCGCCGCGGCTACGACCTGATACTGGTCGCCCGCAACCAGGAAAAGCTGGATCAATTGGCAACTCAATTATCTGCCGGCACCGGCCGCAAGGTCGACGTCATCAAGGCCGACCTCAGCGTCAAGAGCGACTTGCGGGCCATCGAACAGCGGCTTGCCGACGACGCCAGCATCACCATGCTGGTCAATAATGCCGGCCTCGGCGCGACCAAGAGCCTGATCGAATCGACGCCGGAAGAACTCGACGACCTGATCACATTGAATGTGCAGGCGCTGACCCGCCTGACGCGTGCTGTCGCGCCGGCCATGGTAGCGCGCAAGAATGGCGTCATCATCAATATTTCGTCGATGGTGGCGGTGTCGCCGGAAACGCTGAACGGCACCTACGGCGGCACCAAGGCTTATGTGCTGGCGCTGACGCAATCGCTGCATCATGAGCTCGGTGCAAAAGGCATACGGGTGCAAGCCGTGCTGCCGGGCGCCATCCGCACGCCGTTCTGGGACCGCGCCGGCGTGCCGGTGCAGCACCTGCCGCAAGAGATCGTGATGGATGCGGAAGACCTGGTCGATGCTGCACTCGCCGGGCTTGACCAGGGCGAGCTGGCGACAGTGCCGTCGCTGCCGGACCTGGCCGACTGGGACCGCTTCGAAGCTGCGCGCCAGGCGCTCAAGCCCAACCTGTCGCATGTCAAGCCGGCGGCGCGCTACAAGGTCGGCGCTTGATTCAAGCCAAGCGTCTCGTGACTCGGGTGCAGGAGATGCCTGCACCCGCAACGGCCTGTCTTCAGTTCGCAACCAGCTTCAGTTTCATGCCCTCGTGCGAGGCGACGAAACCCAGCGACTCATAAAATTGCCTGGCCTTCGGCCGCAACTTGTCGGTTGTCAGCTGCACCATGTGGCAGCCTCGTTCCGCCGAGCGCGCGATAGCCCACTCAAACAGCGATTTGCCAAAACCCCTGGAGCGGAAGCGGGCGTCGATCCTGACGCCCTCTATGAGCGCACGCCAGCTGCCGCGATACGTGAGGTAGGGGATGAACGTGATCTGCAAGACGCCAACCACTTCATCGCCGAGGCAGGCGACTATCAGCTCGTTATTGGAATCCGCCCGGATCGCGCCGAACGCCGCCAGATAACTCTCGGGAAGAGGATCTTCATACTGCTCGCGCGCCGCGCCCAGCGGATCATCGGCGAGCATCCGGACTATGTGCGGCAGATCGTCTTCGTTGGCAAGGCGGAAAGTTAGCGGCATTTCAGACATGGAAATGTGATTCTTTCGCTGGATTTGAAAACTGCATTATGAACGATCGGGCGCTATGGGTATTGACGCCATCTGCCGGTCGGACGCCTGGATTGCGCATCGATATCCTGTTGTCTCAAATCATTTATTGTCAGTCGTCATACAACTATATGCGAATGAAAAATCATCACCTGAGCACTGCCTCCGAAGATGTATATCTATGGGGAAATAAATCCGGTTGCTAAAATATTTTTTGCTGCTTATACTGCGAATCAAGTTGTAGGATGACTGATAACAGGAAATCATTTGCGCAAACCGGCCAAGACCTGCAGCGCATGCGGTGACGCCAGGCAGTCCAGCCGCAAGAGCTGATTCTGCCAACAACAGGAGACAAGGTGAGTATCGATAAAACGACGATCAATCTCGAGCGTCTCGGCGACTTGCGCTGCGGCGTGGGTGAAAGCCCGCTGTGGAGCGAGGAAGAGGGCGCCTGGTACTGGGTCGACATTCCTGCCAGGACGGTCTGGCGCTGGCATGCCGGATCAGCTTCGGCGCGCAGCTGGACGCTGCCTGAAATGGTCGGCTGCATTGCACTGAAAGACAGCGGCGGCCTGATTGCCGGCATGGAAACCGGGATTTTCAGCCTGCACCTGGGCAACGCCCAATCTGCCGTGGCGGAAAAGCTGGCAAGCCCTGCCGGCCTGCGCGAAGGCATGCGTTTCAATGACGGCCGCTGCGACCGCCAGGGGCGTTTCTGGAGCGGCACCATGTTCCTCGACATGGCGGCGGCGCGCGCCGACGGCCATTTATACCGTTATACGCCGCAGGGCCTGTCGCTGCCGATGGTGTCCAGGCTGATCGTCTCGAACGGCCTGGCCTGGTCGCCTGACGGCCGCACCATGTATCTCTCCGATTCGCACGCATCGCGCCAGCTGGTCTGGGCCTACGATTACGACATCGACGACGGCATACCCAGCGCCCAGCGGATTTTCGTCGACATGAACCAGCATCCCGGCAGGCCGGACGGCGCGGCCGTAGATATCGACGGCTGTTACTGGATATGCGGCAACGACGGCAGCTGTGTCCTGCGTTTTACACCTGAGGGAAAACTGGACCGGAAAATCGACCTGCCGATGAGCAAACCCGCGATGTGCGCGTTTGGCGGCGCCGGCCTGGATACCTTGCTGGTGACATCCATCAGCGCCGGCCTGGCGGCAGACGATCAATGGGCCGGTGCGGTAGTGACATTGCGCCCTGGCGTCGCCGGCATGCCAGAGACGGCATTCCGGACCTGAACGACGGTGCAGCGGGGCGCCGCGATTTTTGTAGGTCACGCAACGATTTTTTGTAAATAAATAAAAACCAGGAGACAGAAAAATGAAGAAATACCTATCCATGCTCTGCATGGCCGGTGCGTTGCCGCTGATGCTGACGCTGGGCGCTCCGTCCGCTTTCGCCAGGGAATTCCGCGACGCCGACGTGCAGCCGGCCGACTACCCGACCGTCGCAGCCGTCAACTACATGTCTGACCTGCTCAAGCAGGGCAGCAAGGGCAAATACAGCATCAAGGTCTATCCCAACAGCCAGCTGGGCAGCGAGCCGGATACCGTGGAGCAGGTAAAACTGGGAGCGATTGAATTTACCCGCACCCACGCCAGCGTGCTCAACGCCATCTGCCCGGAGACGATGCTGCCTTCCTTGCCGTTCGTGTTCCGCGACAAGGAACATATGCGGCACGTGCTGGACGGGCCGATAGGCGATGAAATCCTGCGTGCCTGCGAATCGCACGGCCTGGTCGGCCTGGCGTTCTACGATTCGGGCGCGCGTTTTTTCTACACAAAAAAGCAGATCAAGAACCTGGCGGACCTGAAGGGCATGAAGATCCGCGTCCCGCAGTCCGAGTTGTCGGTGGCGATGCTGCAGGCGCTGCACGCCAATGCGACGCCGATGGCGACGTCCGAGGTCTACACCGGGATCAAGAGCGGCATCGTCGATGGCGCCGAAAACAACTGGCCTACCTACCAGACCGCGCACCATTTCGAGATCGCGCCCTACGTGCTGCTGGACGAACATGACATGACGCCGGAAATCCTGCTGATGTCGAAAGTGATCTTCGACAAGCTGTCGGCCGACGACCAGAAAATGATCCGCCAGGCAGCCAAGGCGTCGGTACCGTACATGCGCAAGCTGTGGGACGAGAAAGAAATCTCCTCGCGCGCCATCGTCGAAAAAGCCGGGGTGCATATCACGGCGGCGAACAAGGCGGAATTCCAGGCCAGCATGGCGCCGGTCTACGCGAAATTCGTGACCACGCCTGCCATGAAAGACATGCTCAAGCGCATGCAGGAAACCAAATAAGGTCGCGCCTTCTTTCTCCATCAAGGAACCGGTCATGACACATGTCAATAAAACCGGCGACGCGATTGACGACAAGCTGCCTGTCGCCTTGCTGCCGCCGTTTACATTTCTCACCCGATGCAACGCCTGGCTGTCGCTGATGTGCATGCGGCTGGCGGTGCTCGGCCTGGTCCTGATTGCGGTTGCCGTATTCGGCCAGATTTTTGGCCGCTACGTGCTCAACAACAGTCCGTCCTGGACCGAAGCGCTGGCTTTGCTCATGGTGCTGTACGTCACCAATATCGGTGTCGCCGTCTGTGTGCGCGACGACCGCCACATGGGCGTCGAACTGCTGACCGGCGCGTTGCCGCCGAGAGTAAGGGTGCCGCTGAAGATTTTCATCCACTTGCTGGTGATCCTGTTTGCGGTGCTGATGATCTGGAACGGCTGGATCCTCGGCCAGCAGATCATCGACTACATGATCCCCAACCTCGGCGTTTCGCAGGGATTGACCTACTGGCCGCTGATGCTGTCCGGCACCCTGATCGTCCTGTTCTCGATTGAGCACATCATCGCATTGCTGCAACGTACAAGGGTCGTTCCATCATGGCATTAACTCTACTGTCGCTCAGTTTCCTGGTGCTGTTGCTGATCGGCGTACCGATTTCGTTTTCCATCGGCCTGTCGGCGATCGCCACCATATTCTACGAAGGCTTGCCGATCGCCGTGATTTTCCAGCGGATGACGGCCGGCATGAGCGTATTTTCCTTCCTCACGATTCCTTTCTTCATCTTCGCCGGCGAACTGATGCTGTACGGCGGCATCGCTGACCGCATCATCCAGTGCGCGCGCGGCGTAGTCGGCCACATCCGCGGCGGGCTGGGCATGACCAATGTGCTGGCATGCACCTTGTTCGGCGGCGTATCGGGATCGCCGGTGGCGGACATCTCCGCCATGGGCGCGGTCATGATCCCGATGATGAAGCGCGAGAATTACGATACCGACTATGCGGTCAACGTCACCACCCACTCGTCGCTGGTGGGGGTGCTGATGCCGACCTCGCATAACATCATCATCTACGCCCTGGTCGCCGGCGGCGGCGTGTCGATCACCACCCTGATCCTGGCAGGGCTGCTGCCGGCCCTGATCCTGACCCTGGCCAACCTTACCGTCGCTTACCTGGTGGCGGTGCACCGCGGTTATCCCGCCGGCACCTTCCTCGGCTGGTCGGTGGCGCTGCGCAGCATCCTGCGCGCGGTGCCGGGGCTGATGGTCGTGATCATCATCATTGCCGGCATCACTTCGGGTGTCTTTACCGCGACCGAGTCCGCCGCCATCGCCGTGTTTTATGCGCTTATCCTGACCACCCTGGTGTACCGCAGCCTGAGCTGGGCCGATTTCCTGAAGGCGGCGGTCAAGTCGGTCAAGACTACCGGCGTGATACTGATGCTGATCAGCATTTCGTCGGCTTTCGGTTACCTGATCAGCCTGTACAGCGTGGCCGATACGGTGGGCGATGCGTTGATGGCGGTCAGCACCAACCCGATAGTGATTTTCCTGCTGATCAACCTGGCCTTGCTGCTGTTCGGCACGTTTCTCGACATGGCCGCGCACATCCTGATCTGCACGCCGATTTTCCTGCCGATCTGCGAACACTTCGGCATGGGGCCGGTGCAATTCGGCATGATGTTGCTGATCAACTGCTCGCTGGGACTGAATGCACCACCGATAGGCGCGGCGCAGATCATCGGTTGCACCATCGGCGGCATCCGCATGGGGGAAATCATGCGCACCATCTGGCCGTTTTACCTTGCGCTTCTGGTTACCTTGTTGCTGGTCACTTTTGTGCCGGGGTTTTCGCTGTGGATACCTGCCTGGTTTGCATGACGTTTTTGTGGCGATGAATTCAGCCGGCATCCGGAGCGGATGCCGGCTGAATGAGGGAAGTTGTGCCGTACGACCTAATCAATAAAAAATATCAGGAGACAACGTGCAAAAAAAACTATTCCTGGCCGGGGCCTTGATCGGCTCCGCCATGCCGTGCGCGCAAGTCCAGGCGCAATCCCAGAACAACGTGACGATCTACGGCGACGTCGACCAGTACATCGGTTATATCCATAGCGACAGCGGCAAGAGCGTGACTGGCGTCAACGACGGCGCGTTCCTGCGCAGCCGGATAGGAGTACGCGGACAGGAGGACCTGGGCGACGGCTACCAGGCCGTGTTTACACTGGAAAACGGCTTTGGCGCAAACAACGGCGCCATGGCCGACACCACGCGTCTGTTCGACCGCCAGGCCTGGGTCGGCATCGCCAGCCCGGCGGGAACCTTCCGCCTGGGGCGGCAGAACACGGCGATTTTTTTCATCGGCGACGCCATCGACTACACCACGCGCACTACCTTCGGCTCCGTCATCAACACCTTCGGCGTGCCGTCGCGCTACGACAACGATATCTCCTACAAGTCTCCGCGCCTGGCCGGCCTGCAGCTGGAACTGCATTACGCGATGACGGAAACCGCCGGCGAACACCTTGGCCAGCGCGGCGTCTACC
This sequence comes from Collimonas fungivorans, assembly GCF_001584145.1. Classification (NCBI taxonomy): domain Bacteria; kingdom Pseudomonadati; phylum Pseudomonadota; class Betaproteobacteria; order Burkholderiales; family Oxalobacteraceae; genus Collimonas; species Collimonas fungivorans. The sequence goes on from NZ_CP013232.1 coordinate 347,611, forward strand.
AGCTGGGACTGGATTACCGCTACGGCCCCTTCCGCGCCGGCTACGCCGGGCTGGTCGCCAAACCGGTAGCCGCAGCGGTGTATGGCGACGCGGTCCAGTACCATAATGTTTATCTGAACTACAACTACGGTCCCGGCACCATCTATGCCGCGGCGGTACGCACCAACAATGTCACGTCTAACGCCAACGGCAACAATGCCACGGCTATCCTGAGCAACGTCAGCGCGACTGGCAATACGTTTGCCGGAACCGATCCGAACGTGAAACGTTTCTATAATATCTACCAGCTGTCGGCCGACTACAAAATCACGCCGCAGCTGCGGATCGGTGCGTTGTATGGTGTCATGGTCGATACTTCGGGCAACAATAGCGGGGCCAAGGGCGGCAACCTGGGGACGTTTTACGACTTGTCCAAGAGAACCATGCTGTATGGATTTGCCAACTACATGAAGAACGACAGCAACGCCGGTTTTCGTTTCGGCGGATCCGGCGCGCCTACCGCCAACCTGGCCGGAGCGGATATCAACGGCAGGACGCTGGTGGGTTTACAAGCGGGCATCCTGCACCGTTTTTAGCATTTCCCGCAGCTGACCGGGCATTTCTTCCATCGCGGCGGACTGGCCATGTCCGCCGCATCTCCATCGCCGCGACGCATATTTCGAGCGTGCAAACCCGTTGCACCAGCATCTGGTAGCATCTTGTCTGGCATTGACTTGTCCTGATGCAGACCTCCGCCCTAATACACAGATTATTCCAGCTGCAGCAGGCTTGACCTCTCCACAACACCCCGACACCTATTTCTCACAGGAACTATCATGAGCGTTACTACCCAATGGATCGACGTCAAGGCCGATGACGGCACCTTCGGCGCCTACCTGGCCATCCCGCATACCGGCAAAGGTCCCGGCATCGTGCTGCTGCAGGAAATTTTCGGCGTCAACGAACACATCCGCTCGGTCGCCGAGCAATATGCCGCCGACGGCTACGTGGTGCTGGTGCCGGACCTGTTCTGGCGCAGCGGCAGCCATATCGAACTGGCTTACGACGACGCCGGCTGGAAACGCGCGGTCGAGCTGATGCAAGCCACCGACTTCGCCAAGGCGCAATCGGACATCGCGCTGACCGTTGCGGCGCTGAAGGCCCGGCCGGAACTGGACGGCAAGCTGGCCGTCATCGGTTACTGCTTCGGCGGCATGCTGGCGTATAACACTGCGGCCAATGGCCTGGTCGATGCAGCGATCGCGTATTACGGCGGCGGCATCCAGAACCAGCTGCAACGCGCCGGCGACATCAATGTGCCGCTGCTGATGCATTTCGGCGGCGCCGACAGCCACATTCCGATGGATGCCGTGCAGAGCATCGCCGAGCGTTTTGAAGACAATGATGAGGTCGAGGTCCACATCTATCCGGGCGCCGAACACGGCTTCAACTGTTCGCACCGCGCCAGCTACAACCAGCGCGCCGCGGCGGAAGCGCATGGCAATTCGCTGACTTTTCTGAGCGACAACCTGTAAGGCATTTTTAGCCTCGAAAAAAAACGCCAACCGACGGTTGGCGTTTTTTCATTTTGCGTCCTGTCGCTCTATCCGAGCGCTATCGCGTTAACGTGGCGCAGGCTCCGCAGCCGGCGTCCGCGGCGGCGCGTTCTTCACATAGCTGTCGAACCAGCGCAGCATTTCATAGACCAGCTGCTCGTTCGATTCCATGGCCGCGTACCAGTGCGGTTCATGCGGCAGCAACACCAGGCGTGTGGTGCCGCCGTTGCCGCGGATCGCTTCGTACAGCTTGCTGGCCTGCAGCGGCGTGGTGCCCGGATTGGCGTCGTCCGCGCCATGCACGATGAGGATAGGCGTCTTCATCTTGTCGGCGAAGAAGAATGGCGACACCTTCAGGTAGACGTCCTGCGCTTCCCACACCGAGCGCTGCTCGTTCTGGAAACCGAACGGCGTCAGCGTCTTGTTGTAGGAGCCGCTGGTGGCGACGCCGGCCCGGAACAGGTCGGAGTGGGCCAGCAGGTTGGCTGTCATCAGCGCGCCATGGCTGTGTCCGGTAACGCCGATACGGTCGGGATCGGCGACGCCCAGCCGCACCGACTCGTCGACCGCGGCCTTGGCGTCGGCCACCAGTTGTTCCATGTAAGTGTCATAGGCCTTTTTCGGATCGCCGACGATGGGGAAAGCCGCGTTATCGATGATGGCGTAGCCGGCAAGCAGCAGCAGCCGGTATTGCCGCAGCCGCGTGAAGGTCTCTTGCGAGCCAGTGGTCTGGCCAGCCTTCGAGGCGTCGGCGTAATCGAGCGGGTAGGCATACAGGATAGTCGGCACGCGCGTGCCTTCCTTATAGCCAGGCGGAGTGTACAAAGTAAACGACAAATCAAGGCCGTCGGCGCGTTTGTACTTCACCAGGCGCTTCTTGATCTCCCGCACCACTGGCGTCGGATCGGGGATGCGGGTAACGGCGGCGCTGTCCGAAGCAAAGGCCGCTTCACCGGCTGCAGCATCGACTGGGGCGCCAAGGGTGCGCAGAAATGCGTTAGGCGGATCGATCACCGACTGGCGCCAGGTCAGGAAGGTATGCGCGTCCGCTCCGGCGAAGCCCAGAAACTGCTCGTAGGAAGTCTTGTCGCTGCGGAACAGGCGTTCCGATTTCAGCGTCTTCAGGTCGAGCTTGTCAAGGAAGGGACGGTCGCCGTCCGGCGATGAGCCAACGCCGCTCAGGAAAATCGCATCCCCTTCCTGGCGCAGCACCCAGGCGCCGTTCGGCAGCTGGCGCTTCACGGGAACGCCTGGATTTGCATATTTCTCGTCGGTCGAGAGGTCCCACAGCAAGCGCTGCGGCTGTTGCGGATCGTCGACATTGACCAGGAAGCTGCGCCGCCAGTGGCGGTTGCGATCGTATTCGTGCAATAGCGCCAGGCCAGGCTGCTCGGTCCAGGAAATACCCATATAACGCTGTTCGGTGCGGGTAATCTCCAGCGCCGCCGAGGTGAACGGCGCTTTCTGCAGCATGAGCTTGTCGCGCGCAGGCACTTTGGTTTTCCAGTCGCCGCCGTCCAGCGCTTCGGCCCAGACCAGCGTCGCCGGCTCGGTAGCGCGCCAGGTAAAATCGCGCGGGCCGAGCGGAACGCCGCCGATCGGGACCCGGTCCGCCAACGGCAGCGAGGCGATATGCTGCATCGCTATGTTCTGCCGCTTGGCGAGATCCCATACTTCCACTTCCTGCGGAAAACGGTCAAAGGTCGTGACGTAGGAATAGGGTTTGCGGATCGAGGTAACCAGCAGGTGCCGTCCATCCGGCGCCGGTCCCAGCGACTCATAGCGGCCCGGCGTGCCGACCGGCGTGACGGTCGCGCCGGCGGCGTCAACCAGCGCCAGTTGCGAAGCCGCGTAGTAGTCGAACAGGTCTTCGTCGTGCTTGTTGTTGAGCGTGTCGCGGTTTTCGTAAGTGCTGCTCTGTCCTTTGCCGCCGTTCGATTCCTGGATGCTCGGGCCGTCAGGTATGGTCGGCTCAGCCGGCGGCGGGCCCATGCGCGGAGGGACCAGCTTGACCAACAGTGTTTTCTGGTCGGGCATCCATTGCATCTGGTCTTCCAGCATCGGGTTCAGGCGTGCGCCTGGAACCCGGCGTACCACACCGCTGCTGGCGTCGCCAATCCAGAGCTCGACCGCGTCCTTGGTGACATTTTCAAAAGCAAAACGTTTGCCGTCTGCGCTCCACAGCGGCCGGCCCGGGCAGGCATCCGCGGGCAGCACAATATGGGTTTGTTGGGTTTGCGCCCCATCAGCGATATGCACCAGGTCAAAACTCCGGGCGCAGGGTGTGATGCCGTAGCCGCCCGGGGTATCGTGCTTGCTGTGGTTGCCGGTTTCGACCCGTACGCCGGCCAGGCGCAGGAAAGGCGCCGCCACCCGCGCAATCGACGGATAGTCCTGCCAGGACACCAGCAGCATCCGGTCCCGCGTCGGGCTCACCACCGGCACCGGCGGCGATGGCGCGCGCATGACGTCGAGGATTGCCTTGGGCGGCTGGTTGTAGCCGGAGGTGGAATTGGGTGCTTGAGCCGTGGCCGGCGATGGTGCTGCTGCGGGCGCGGCAAGCGGCGCCGACGTCGCGCCGGCCGCAAGCAGTGAGACCCAGAGACAGGTCAAGGTGGATTTTATTGCCATTAATGTCCTCAGTTCGATTCGTCTGCAACAAGGGGTTTGTCAGCTTGTGGCTGTCCCTATCGATATTGCCATTTGACACTGGAAAAAGGGCCATTTTTTCCGGATTTTTTAAACAATTGGTTTGGCTCGGGACGGGAATCATCTATGGTAGTATACGAAACGTATATGAATCGTATAAAGGAAAACAACCATGGGCATCGTCAAGATATCCAATCTGATGCATGACAACCTGCGCACCGCAAGCGATGCGTTGAGCCGATCCATCAATGCCCAGGCTGAACACTGGATGCGTATCGGCATGTTGTCCGAGCTGCATCCGGACCTGTGTCACGGCGAGATCTGCCAGCTGCTGATGCGCGCCAGGCAGGCGGGCGACGAAAGCCTGGCGTTCTTTACGCAGGAGTGCGCGGCTGCGCCTGCTGGCGCGAAGGCGACTCGGAAGGCCGCGCGATGAGCCGGCCGATCCTGAAGTCGGCGGCCGACATCGCCAAGGCGCGCATCGCCGGCGGCCTGGCTGCCGATGTGCTGCGGATGATTGCGGAGCATGTGAAACCCGGCGTCAGTACCGAGGAGCTGGACCGTCTCTGTCATGACCACATCGTAAACGTGCAGAAAGTGATACCGGCGAACGTCGGTTACCACGGTTTCCCGAAGACAGTGTGCGTCTCGGTCAACCACGTGGTCTGCCACGGCATCCCGTCGCCGCAGAAAATCTTGAAGAAGGGCGATATCATCAACATCGATGTCGCTGTCATCGCCGACGGCTGGTTCGGCGATACCAGCCGCATGTACTTCGTCGGCGAGCCCAGCCCGCTGGCGCGCCGGCTGGTGGAGACGACCTACGAAGCGATGCGCGCCGGCATCTTGCAAGTACGACCCGGCGCCACGCTGGGCGACGTCGGCCATGCGATCCAGACCGTGGCTCACCGCGAGAACTTCAGCGTCGTGCGCGAATACTGCGGACACGGCATCGGCCAGATCTACCACGAAGACCTGCAGGTACTGCACTACGGTAACCGGGGCGAAGGCCTGCGGCTGGAGCCCGGCATGGTGTTTACCATCGAACCGATGCTCAATGCCGGCAAGCGCGAAACCAAGGAACTGGCCGACGGCTGGACCGTGGTCACCCGGGATCATTCGCTGTCGGCACAATGGGAGCACATGGTAGCGGTGACGGCCGACGGTTTTGAAGTGCTGACGGCCTGGCCGGACGGCACCGGCTCCTATGCCGCGATCGCCTGAGAATTTTTTTCACCCCGCCACAATATTCCTTATTGTGAAACGTCTTCATTGGTATGAGCCCGCCGAACAGCCCGCAGCCGATGAACGACCAGGACCGAGACATCACTGCGACGGTCTTGCGTGAGCGCGCCAGGCTGGGGAATTTTATCCTGCGCCGGGTGCGCGATCCGGACGAAGCGGACGACATCCTGCAGGATGTGTTCCAGGAATTCGTCCAGGCCTGTCGTCTTCCCGCTCCGATTGAACAAGCGAGTGCGTGGCTGTTTCGTGTCGCGCGCAATCGCATCATCGACCGTTTCCGCAAGAAGAAAGAACTGTCGGTCAACGAGGCGAGCGACGATCCGGACGACCCGGACAGCGAGTATCGGCTGGATCTTGCCTTGCCGGCGCCGGACGGACCGGAGGCTGTGCACGCCAGGTCGGCATTGCTGGCGGAATTGCAGCAGGCCCTCGATGAACTGCCGGCAAACCAGCGCGATGTGTTCATCGGACACGAACTCGAAGGGCTCAGTTTCAAGGAAATGGCCTCGCAAAGCGGTGTCGCCGTGAATACCCTGCTGGCGCGCAAGCGCTATGCGGTGCTGTATCTGCGCAGCCGCCTGCAAACGGTATATGAGGAATTTGACATCTAATTTGGTACATGAGCTGGCAAATAAATGAGCTGGCAAATAAAGGAGCAGAAAGATGAAAACGAGATTTCTCGGAAAATTGCTGATGATGCTGGCGTTCGCTGCCGTGCTCGGCGCCGCTGTCATGGTGTTATGGAACCTGGTAATGCCCGGGCTGTTCGCCGGTAGCCGCCCGATTGACTACTGGCATGCGCTCGGTTTGCTGGTTCTGAGCCGGATCCTGTTTGGCGGATTCCGCGGACACGGCGGCTGGCACGGCCGCAGGCGCTGGCAAAAATGGCAAGCAATGACGGCGGAAGAGCGCGAGCAGTTTCGCAAAGACCGCTCGGACTTTTGCCGGAAGGCCGAAGAGTGAGCGCAGCTAAAACCGTGGCAGCCGCTTGCAAGCAGGAACCGGGGGTAATCATCCCGGTTGTCAGCCTGAAGCGCTGCGAAGGCAAGGGCGATTGCGTGGCAGTCTGTCCGGAAAACGTGTTCCAGATCCGGCGTATCGACGACAGCGATTATCAAAACCTTGGTACATTACACAAATTCAAATTACGCGTGCACGGCATGAAGGTCGCCTACACGCCAAACGCCGACGCGTGCCGTGCATGTGGTTTATGCGTCAGCGCCTGTCCCGAACATGCCATCACCCTTCAACGTTCCCTAGCCAGCATATGACGCCAGCAAACACCTCGCAGCCTTTGCAGTTTTCCCGTTACCAGAAATTTGTCGTCGGCATGCTGGCATTCCTGCAGTTCGCCGTCATCCTCGATTTCATGCTGATGTCGCCTCTGGGCGCCGTGATCATGCCGGCGCTGGCCATCGGTCCGAAGCAGTTCGGGCTGGTGGTCTCCGCCTATGCGTTCAGCGCCGGCCTGTCTGGGTTGCTGACGGCCGGCTTCGCCGATCGCTTCGACCGCAAGAAGCTCCTGCTGTTCTTTTATACCGGCTTCATCGTCGGAACGTTGTGGTGCGGGCTGGCGCAAAGCTTCGAAAGCCTGCTGCTGGCGCGCATCGTCACGGGTTTGTTCGGCGGCGTCATCGGTTCGGTGGTGCTGGCCATCTCGACTGACCTGTTCCCGGTGCAGATGCGCGGCCGGGTGATGGGCCTGATCCAGACCGCGTTCGCCGCAAGCCAGGTGCTGGGCATCCCGATCGGACTGTACCTGTCCAACCGATGGGACTGGCATGTGCCGTTCATGGCAATGGCCGCCCTTGGCGTGGTCGGCGGACTGTTCGTGACCTGGCGCATGCAGCCGGTCACCGCTCACCTTGCAGTACCTCAGGAGCATAGCCCGTGGATGCACCTGTTTCACACGGTAACCGAACCGCGCTACCTGATGGCTTTCGCAACCACGGCATTACTGACAACCGGCGGCTTCATGCTGATGCCGTTCAGCAGCGCGTATGCGGTGAGCAACCTGGGCATCGACCTGCACAGTCTGCCGACGGTCTACCTGGTCACGGGGCTGTGCACCATCTTCTTCGGCCCCATGATCGGCAAGGCCGCCGATACATTCGGCAAATTCCGCGTGTTCATACTCGGCACGGCGCTGTCTATCCTCATGGTGCTGATCTATACGCACCTCGGACCGACCTCCCTGCCGTTGCTGATCGTCGTCAATGCCTTCATGTTCGTCGGGATCTTCTCGCGCATGATTCCGTTCCAGGCGCTGGTGTCGTCGGTGCCGGCAACTACCCAGCGCGGCTCCTTCAACGCCATCAGCGCGTCGATCCAGCAACTGTCGGGCGGCATCGCCTCCGTCGTCGCCGGCCACATCGTCACGCTCGGGGCGGATGGCAAGCTGCAGCACTTCGACACGGTCGGCTACGTGGTGGTCGGTACATCGCTGGTGGCGCTGATGCTGCTGTGGCGTCTGCAGCGCAGCCCGGGGAGCGGGCCGACGCCGCAGCCGGCAGCCGCCCTTTAACACGTCAAATTTTTAAGGTTCTTTCACGGATTAACGGAAAGACGTAGGGTGGGCAGATCTTCTGCCCACGCTGTAGGGATGGTCCGCGTGGGCACAGGTGCTCACCCTACGAGTTTGTGCAAATCTTGATGAGCCTGATTTTTTCTAAGGACTCTCTAGGCGGCGATCTAAACCCGGCGGTATGCGCAGCGAACTATTGTCCGCTGCGCGCCTCCGCCAGCGCAATGGTCAAGTGCTGCACTTTCTTTTTCAGCTGATCACGTTCCTGGGTGAGTTCAACCACTTGCTGCAGCAGGCGGTGGATCTCGATTTGTTCGGGCGTGGCGTCTTCCGGCGGCGGGTCCTGTTCGGGCTTGGGCGGCAGCCGGGCTTCACGCACTTGCCTTGCTGCCTGGCGCAGCTCTTTCTTGCCGCCGGCAACCGCCGCTACCTGCTTCTCGCTGGGCAGGGAGGCTACGGCGGCCGCGGCATTGATGGAAATCAGGCCCGACTTTACTGCTCCCACCAGTTCAGGCGCGGCCGTTTTCTGGATTTTCTCGATTTGTCCCAGGGTCGCGCTGCTCACCCGCGCTGTACGCGCAACGGCTTCCCGGGTCCATGGTGGCTCGCCGTTGGACTGGGCGGAAGCATCGGTCCCGGCCGGCGTCGCTGTCGATTGCTGGGCCTGCTCCTGGCGCGCCGCCACGATCTCTTTCTTGCGCAATGCCAGCACGCCGCGCTGGAAATCCGATACGCTTCGCCGTCCGAGGTGATTGTCGATCATCCACAGGTGCACGTCTTCGATCGACTGGAAGGTATGGTTCTGCATGGTGTTGAACGGAATCTGGTGTTTCTGGCAGATACCGTAGCGGTTGTGCCCGTCCACCAGCAGATCGCCCCACAGCACCAGCGCATCGCGGCAGCCTTCAGCCAGCAAGCTGCGTTCCAGCGCAGCGAATTCGTCTTCGGTCAGCGGATCTATATAGGCGCGCAGGTCTTCGTTGATAATGATGGTCATGGCTCGGCAGAAATAAAATGATAGCGTGGTAGTGTACGTCAACGGCAGTCCGTTCCATTCCAGGCTATTGGATAGACTGGATCGGATTTTACCTCGCGCCATGGCATGTTTATTGCCTAAATAATGAGCGCATGTCCGCCGATTCCGGTGCACGAAGCATCGGGATGGCCATAGATAAACATCTTCGTACGGGTGACCTGATGAGATTTGCAAAACTCCTTCTGCTGTGCCTCGGTCTATGCCTCATGGCAGTGCAAAATGCGCAGGCCGATGCACTGGCCGATATCCAGAAGCGCGGCATCCTGCGCATTGCGGTGCCGCAGGATTTTGCGCCGTTCGGGTCCGTCACCCAAGACATGAAGCTGCAGGGACTGGACATCGATGTGGCAACGCTGATCGCCAAGAACATGGGATTGAAGCTGGAGCTGGTGCCGGTCACGAGCGCCAACCGCATCGCCTATCTGCAAACGCGCAAGGCCGATCTGGCGATTTCCACATTGGGCAAGAATGCCGAACGGGAAAAAGTCATCGCCTTTTCACAGCCGTATTCACCCTATAACAACAGCGTGTTCGGTCCCGCCAGTGTGAAAGTCTCCGGCCCTGCCGACCTGGCCGGAAAAACCATCGGTGTCGCCCGCGGCACATTCCAGGACAGCCAGCTGACCGAAACCGCGCCGCCCAGCGCCGTGATCAAGCGCTATGAAGACAACAATGGCATGATCGCAGCCTACCTGGCGGGCCAGGTGCAGCTGGTCGGCACCGGCGATTTTGTCGCCGTTGCGCTGGCCGGAAAAGCCGCCAGCAACAAACCGCAGATGAAATACATCATCCAGGAGTCCGCCTGTTATGTCGGCCTGCTCAAGGAAGAGCCAGCGCTGATGGCAAAGGTGAACGCCGCGCTAAGCCAGGCGAAGAAGAGCAATGAATTGAACGCGATCGTGCAAAAATGGCTGAACGTGCCGCTGCCTGGGAAATTGGCAGTGCAGTTTGAATAGATACCTGGGCCCGGCCAGGAAGATATATTGGACGATGCAGCCGTCAGCCTTGGCTCGGTATCGCCGGTTTTTCCGCCTGGACGACAACAGCCGCCATTTCTAATACCATGGGAGCCATTGGAACACGTATATACAGGAGGCTTTCATGGAGATGAAGCGCATCAATGCCGGGAAATTGCGTGCCATCGGATATGAACCGCGCGAGCGTACGCTGCGGGTCGAGCTCGACGACGGCAGCGTCATAGATTATTCAGGTGTCGGAAACGAGGTCTGGCGCCGGCTGTCGACCTCGGGCGCGGCGTGGAGCTATTACCGCGACAACATAGAAGAGGAATTCACAAGCCGCCGAGGCGTCGCACAATCCAAAAAGAAATCCAATCCTCTTGAAGATCTGTTTAAAGCCCCTGGTGATGATGCAGAACCTTGAGCGGTGGGGCGATATCATTTGCTCGCATGTGCACAAGCGGCCAATTGCGGATGGCCGAAAGCGTCAGACAAACTGAGGGTGATTCACATACTCTTAATCCAGGATAAGCAAACTGCGGACCCGCATCCGCAACTCTGGCAGTAATTCCTGTTCAAACCAAGGATTGCGTTTGAGCCATAAATTGTTGCGTGGACTGGGATGCGGGAGCGGCACGACATCTGGCCAGTAGCTACGCCAGGCCCGTACCAGTTCGGTCACATTTGCCTGAGCGCCGGGCAAATGATATTGCTGCGCGTACTGGCCGATAACCAGGGTCAGCTGAACGCGCTTGAGTCTCGATAGGATTTTTTCGCGCCATGCCGGCGCGCATTCCGGGCGTGGCGCAAGATCACCTGACTTGCCCGTGCCAGGGTAGCAAAACCCCATCGGAACAATGGCGACAATACGGGGATCGTAAAATAGTTCCTTGGATATACCCAACCAGTCACGCAAACGATCTCCGCTTGCATCGTCGAACGGGATGCCGCTGGCATGTACCTTACTGCCCGGCGCTTGCCCGACGATCAAGATGCGCGAACCGAGTTCTGCCTGGAGGACTGGCCTGGGGCCAAGCGGCAGCTGCGCTGCACACAAAGTACATTGGCGGATGTCTTTTAATAATGACGCGAACGTTGACATGGTCTACCTGCGATCAAGAGTAAAGGCAATCAAGGCGAAGGTGGTAGCGCTCCAAAGTACAGACTTCATTTACGCCTCATCTCGTCCGGCTGATGGTTTATATTATGCCTGCTTGGTTAAGCTAGCGCAGCTGCCATTTTCCAATGCCGGCTATCGGCGAATCCACGGCCAAGAGCGGCCATCCGATCAATCCGCGGATCTGGCATGTCTTTGTTCGACGATCAGATTGCATGCAACGACAGGCGTCAACATATGACCACACAAGTACCGAAAATCCTATTTAATGCCACAGACTTTGAAGCCAGGAAGTTAACCGAGGACGATCTGCCCGCGTTGCAGGATTTCTTCATTGCCAATCCCGAGTACTTCCTGGCAGTCAACGGCATGTTGCCTCGGCCTGATGAGGCCAGGCAGGAGTTTGAAGATCGACCGCCCGCTGATATGCCTTTCGATGAAGTGTATATGATCGGCTTTGTGGACAGAGCAGACCACTTCGTGGGAATGGCAACGGTTCTTTCCAATCTCTTTGCTCCGCACGTCTGGCACATCGGCACGTTCATTGTCGCCACTTCGCTTCACGGGACTGGCACTGCCGGGTTCCTGTACCAGCGGCTTGAGGATTGGGCCAAAGAAGAAGGCGCATACTGGTTGCGCTTGGGCGTCGTAGCCGGCAACCTGAAGGCAGAGCGCTTCTGGGAGAAGGTCGGGTACCAGGAGACCCGTCGTCGTACCGGTGCGCAATTAGGTAACATGACCCATACGATTCGAGTGTTCGTGAAACCGCTTCGTATGTCCGGCCTGGAAGAGTACTTGAGTTTGGTTGCTCGCGATCAGCCGGAGCCGGAGTCATAGTCGTCGAGGAGTTGCATTCTACATTTTGCTATTGATGACGATAATCCACCGGTTGAATCCGCAGCCAATTGTGGACGGTCAAATTAACTTCTGAATATGGCTGAAAAATTTCAGGAAACAGGATCAGATCTTTTAATGACACATCCGATTAATATCGATGAGTTCGAGTGCTTACAGGTAGGATAGTAGGCTCTGTTATCGATCGATATTTCATTACAAGACCTGACCATACGCACTTTAAAAACATCTTGTGGCAAACTAAAAAATCATCAAATTTGGAGTGCCCGATGCCTGAATACCGGTTCAATGTCTTTGGCAGGCTCATAGCGATCGTTGCCTCTGGCGATGGTTGGGAAACATTTGTGCTTGGCCCAGAAGGCAAGCGCCGATCTGCCGAGTTCGTCGTACCGAATTTCATTCCCGCCGAAGAGCTGGCGCAATATCTCGGGGACTTGTTTCATGAGAATGCAACGCCCAAGCGTAATGACGTAACCCAAATTGAATGATGTTTGCGTGTACAAGCTCGGTCGTCTCGAATCAGGTCAATGGGTTAAACATTCGCGCTCGCCAGTCTTCCGGTTAAGGGGTATTCACGATTACCCGCAATCGCCAATTTCAGCCCCTCCGACCAGACTCTTTAGTTCTATTGCTTAGCTAATTTCGGTGTGGCAGGATATGCTAAAAGCCAAGCGGCCAAGAGCGAGCATCGGCAGCGACTTGATGGAGTGGTAATAATATCTATGAAAATTCGACGTGGCCTTGAATGCGAGGCGCCCATGCTCACTGCCGTAGCAAACCAAGCTAAGGCTCATTGGCCGTACACAGTGGCCCAGCTCGAAGCGTGGCGCGAGGACTTGACGATCACAGGCTCCTATGTTGCGCGATCGTTCACCTACGTTGCCGAAGTCAATGGAGAGATTGCTGGTTTCTATTCACTCTGTGCGACAGAGTCTATGTCCGGATGGCCGCTTGAGCATCTATGGGTCGTACCGGATTGCATGGGGCGTGGAGTCGGAAGGGCACTACTGCGGCATGCGGCAGGTCTAGCCGCCGGAAACGGCGTGGAGAACCTCACGATCGATGCGGAACCGTACGCCGAACCGTTCTATATTGCGTGTGGAGCACAGCGCATCGGTGTCGTCGCTGCCGCCCTAGAAGGTGAACCTCTACGCCAGCGCCCCCAGATGCTTCTAGCAACGTATTCAGTCGACAACAGCGATCCGGTAACTCAATGATTACTCCGAACCGACTCGAAGGCCCGGATAGACCATTAGGAATTGACCATGTCTACTAAGGGCTTGTGGCGACCGGCAACACCCGGCCAGGAGCGGACAGACAATGAAGCGCAATGACGTAATTTACTAGAGAAATAAAATGACAAAAACACTAGCAGAAAAAAGAAAAGAAACGTTTAGCCGATTCTATGAAGAACTCATGCCAGTGTTAGTTGAATTTGTCGGTCAAATGGGGATTATCCCTGGGCACGCGGTACTTAAACAAGCGGCCGAGTGCGCTCCTTATTTGAGCCAAGCTTTAGAAAATATGGTCATTGCCGAGGATGATAAGGCATGGCTTTTCACTAGAGTCGGCTACTTTGTCGGCGAGTACTTCGCCCAAAAATACAGTGGGGCTTGGTATGTAAATGAGATCGAAGGATCTCGTTATTTTGCGAGGTATGTCGTCGGAAAATTTTCCAGAATCACAAATCCCGCTTCGATGATCGACCCATTCCAGATTGCAGAGTTCTATGTCCAACAGCCAGCACCGCGGCATCTTGTGAAACTGCTTACTGAGGTGGAAACAGAACTATGACTTCTATCGGCAAGAGCGGACGTTCGGCAAAGCGCTAAGGCTCCCAAAAAAGGACGATAGATACATAACGCGAAAAATATATTGAGCTACCTGCTGTCTGTGACTGCGTGGGCGATCAGGCTCATTGCGATTGTTGGTTCAATTTTTTATACTGCTTCAGTTGTCATGTGGCTTCATGCACCGATATTAATGGTGCTAGTGATAACTCTGCCTACCTTGCTTATCCTACTCGGAGTAGCTTGGGGGGTGAACAAGGCGGGCGTAAAACTGCGACGATGAGCTTCTGCAATGTGTTCCCCACTAACAGGTCAGTTCATGCGCGACAGGCTCAATTCGGCCAGGAGCAGTCTGATGAGCGCTTTTCCCATAGCGGCCGTTGATTCATGAAGGAGACCATTTTTCTTCGGCATTGGTAACCTATATATACGGACAGGGGCGTCAACAATTGCGCTGGCCAGCTACTACAATTTATGACAGTCTGGAATCGTGGCAGGAGCGATGCATGAATCCGGAGAACAGAGAACGAAGCGATGAATAACGGTCAAAAGAAATTTGAATCGGGCAGTAAGTTTCTCAGTCTAGTGCTTCGCCACAAACCTGAACAAATCGGCCTTATCCTGGATAGTGAAGGCTGGGCGTCGGTAGATGAATTGGTCAAATTGTCCAATGCTAACGGCCAAAGCTTTGACCGACAGACAATTGAAGCCATCGTCGCCGAAAGCGACAAGCAACGTTTTGCGTTGAGCCGTGACGGTTTGCGGATTCGAGCCAACCAAGGCCATTCAGTAAACGTTTCTCTGGGTTTAGAACCGATAGTGCCACCAGATACGCTATACCATGGCACAGCAAGTCGTTTTCTACCTTCCATTGAATTGAGCGGCCTGCATTCAGCGCAGCGGCTGAAAGTACATCTATCAAGCGACGCAAGTGTCGCGGAACATGTTGGTGCGCGCCATGGCAAACCTATTGTGCTGATTATAGATGCACAGGCAATGAGCGCGGATGGTCACCTATTTTATCTATCTCAGAATGGCGTTTGGCTCACAGATGCGGTCCCAGTCAACTATATTCGCGGTCCGTTGGAATGAACAATAATTATTTTCCTCTTTCGTATCGTTGGTTCCTAGCCAAAGGTTTGACGAAATGGCAGCCTTGGTATTTTATTGACACCGATTCTTCGGTGAAAGAAGCGCCGACCTGTGCTGAAAATGAGTTCGCGACGCGAGCTTTTAAGATCGAGACTGGCGCCGATTTCGACGTGTATTTATTTGCCCGGCGTCAGGACATGGACGATTATGCATTCTTTGTCGTGCGAGATGGAAAAATTGAGGACAAGGTTGTTAGCGTGCACCTGTCTTTTGCAAAAAAGCTAGAACTCAATGAGCCGCTCCGATATTCCGAAATCAAGCAAAGTTTTGTTCAATGGCTCCGAGAAACCGTTATCGCAGATGTTGAATACTGGATAAGCGAAGAAGATATGTATGATGAATAGCGCGCCGCTATTTCTCTTTGATGGCAGTGTACACAGGTAGGAGGACGACAGTCGCAAAGCGGCCAAAACAAGACGCTCGAAAGCCCAGCGAAATTAATTTTATTCATAACCAAACTCGGAGAATTTAATGGCAGGTATTCCCTCATATCTGGTCCTATTGGGAAGTGACAATTGCCTTGTTGAGCCTCAGTCCTGTTGGGATGTAACTGAATTAATTCAAGAAGCTCATGAAAGTGACGTGATTTGGGAGTTTATCTATGAGAATGAATGGCAAAACGCACTTTTGGAGAAAATTATATCTAGCCAAGAGAAGCGTGGCTTAGCCTATCTGTTTTCCGAAGTACACGTCTTAGGTCACGATGAAATAGATGTGGCAATTGACGTTCTAGGCACGATACTTGAAGGTGTAGCCAGTAATTCGCGATTGACACGTCTTGAAAGCTTTAATCAACTACTACACGCGTCAGAGCAAAATAGTGCGGTGAATCCGACAATTGAAATTACTAAGGCGATGGGAATATCAAGCGCGCAACGCAACGTCGACGAAGATAATTATCGCTCGATGCTAGTTGCGTTTTTTTGCTTTTTGCTTTCGCATAGACAAGCTCTGAACAAAGCGCGAGAACTGAGAAATCGCGTGCTATTTGTCCAATTTCAAGGCTGAGAGCTTGGAGAACGTTATCTATCGTGGCATGGAGTAAGTAATGCCGCTGTCGGCCAATCGCTTAAGCGTTGACCGTCTGCTTTTGAGTAAACTGACAGACCGCTTTGGGTCGAAACCCGTCCTTCACGAATGTTCCAATTTTGCGAATAGAAAACCTTCAAGGCGCCTTAAGATATCTTTTGACGCCAGATATTGTATAGATCGAGAGGATAGATTTGGCCGAATCAAAAGGCTTGGATGCTGAAGGATTCATCCGGACCATATCACGCAGACCAATCCAGCCTGCCTTCCAGGCGGCAGTCGACAATCTGTGCGACATGCTGCTTGATCGCCTGGGCCCGCTGATTGACAGCGTCTACCTATATGGCAGCGTCGCGAGAGGCGATGCCACGGTTGGCAGATCAGACCTGGACGTCACCTTGATCTTGATTCGCGAGCCTGCATTGCAAGACACTCAGGCCATTGAGTCTATGCGCCTCTCGCTAGAAATCCGACACCCGGAAGTTACCAAGATCGACTTCGATGTCGGTTACCTGGCAGATGCCAATGCTCCCGAGAATCTCTATAAATGGGGTTTCTGGCTAAAGCATCATTGCCGCTGCGTCCATGGCAATGATCTTGCGGACCAATTCGATTTATTTAGACCGTCCAGACTGATTGCGAGGGCGGTGAATGGAGACTTTCCTGAAGTGCTGGCTGCTTACGCGCAGCGCATCGAGGCTGAGAAGAATGTTCTTTTGATCGAACGTCTCAAGAGAGGGGCGTCAAGAAAGCTTATCCGTTCCACCAACGTACTTCGCCCGGTCGAGGCATCATCGTGGCCGGAGTCACTCGAAGAGCATGTCGATCATTTTCTGGAGACATATCCGGAAATGAGGCCACAGATTGCTTTTTTCCTTTCTCAGCAACAGATGTCGGACAGCGACAAGGGTGACTTCGTCGGACGGTTGCGAGTTTTTTCAGCATGGATGCAACTGCAGATATGAAAGGCGCCGCCGAGCGGCGCTTGAACTTGAGTTGCATGCTGCACATGTAAAGCACAGCATGCATTGGCCGGATTTGGTTTTGTAACTAGGCGATCAAGGCCGCTGCACAGCATCGATGCCAAGAGCGCTGGCATCCGCAGCGCCGTGTCCTGCTGCAATGAGCTGGTCCATCCTGGCCGCGACCGCAGGCAGCGCCGCCATCGGCCGGTTGCCCGAAGTCTCCAGCATCAGCCGCACGTCCTTGCGCGCCATCGCCAGTTCAAAACTCGCGGTGAAATTACCCTTTGCCATGTTCAGCCCGCGGCCCGTCACCATGCCGTTCAGATCAAGCAGCCCCAGCAGCTTGATGGCGTCCTCGCCGTCGACGCCGCTTGCCTGCGCCAGGGTAAGGATGTCGGCGATCACAGCGGAGAGGCCGATGATCATGGCGTTGCCAAACAATTTGTTGACCGCGGCAAGGTCGCTGCGCTCACCCAGGTATTCGAGACGTCCTGTCATCTTGGCGAGATCGGCCTGCACTGATTCGAACAGCGCCTTCGGGCCTGTCACCATCATAATGCCTTGGGCATTGCGCGCGGCCGGCGGTCCCATGAAGACGGGGCAGTGCAGATACTTCAATCCAGCCGCGTGCAGCCGTTCGGCGCGTTTGGCTGTGAGTGTCGGCAGGGTGGTGGTGTGGTCAATCAGGATTGCTTCGGGCGATAGTCCGGTGCGCGCCGCCGCAATAACTTCATCGACCACGGCGTCGTCTTTCACCACGATATGCACCCTTGCAGCGCCTTGGACTGCTTCGGCGGGCGTTGCAGCAGCCTTCACGCCGAACTGGGCAAGGGCGTGAACCTTGTCGATGGAACGATTCCACGCGGTTACCGAATCGCCGCGTTTTGCGGCGGCTTCAGCGAATGCGGCGCCGAGCAGTCCGGTACCGAGAAAAGTGATGTTTGCCATGACTGTATCCTTTTGAAATTAAACCTGAACAGCAGAATGGCAAAATATAACACCGGAACAATTTCGACGAGCGCCGCCGCCGCGTTGTTCGAAGATCGTCAATTGTTTCCGGACAATAGTGCGACCCTGGCCGGCAGCTCTGCTTTCAGAAATTCTATATAGGCCCGCACAGCCGGGACCAGGCCGCGCCGGGTCGGGAATACCAGGCGCACCTGTCCCGATGGCGGGCGCCAGTCGGGCAGCACGCGTTGCAGGGATTTCTGCGCCAGGTCTTCCGCACATACGTGGCGCGGCAAAGCGATCACGCCCATATGCGCCAGCGCGGCCTTTTTAAGAAGCCGGATGTTGTCGCTTCTCATGCGCGGTTTTAATGTCACTACCTGCTCTTCGCCTGCCTGGTTCAGCAATCGCCATGCCGGTGTTTCCTCGTCCATGCCAAACACAAGCGCGTCCAGCGCCGCCAGGTCGGCCGGGTTTTGCGGCTCCCCGGTCCGTTCTATGAAAGACGGGCTCGCATACAGTCCCCAGGGAGTCGAACACAAGTTGGTCTGAACCAGGCTGGAGTTTTCCAGCGCCTGTGAATTGATCCGCAAGGCGACATCTATCCTCTCTTCAACCAGGTCCACGTTGCGATTGGTGATCTGCGTCATGACCTGGACTTTTGGATACATGGCCATGAAGCGCGGCAAAAGATCGCTCAGGATCATGTCGATCATTCCTTCCGGAGCGCTGAAGCGCATCACCCCGACCGGCTCGACCAAGGTGCGCTGCACGACATCCTCGGCGGCATGGGCTTCGACGATCATCGCCACACAATGCTGGTAGAACTGGGAGCCGACCTCGGTAAGCGCGATCCGGCGCGAGGTCCGGTGCAGCAAGCGGACTCCCAGCAATTTCTCCAGCTCCGCGGTACGCCGGCTCAGCCTGGATTTCGGTATGTCGAGGGCATCCGCCGCTGCGGTGAAGCCGCCGCGGTCAACCACCTGGACAAAAAAATACAGGTCGTTGAGGTCGATAGTCAGTTTTTTCATCAAAGTTCCGCCTTTATCGTTCTATACATAGAACGGAAGATCGCATTTTAGCTAATTTATCTGGATTGTCTTTGCGCATAGTATCAATCACACGGCAAGACAGGCTGGAAACAAGTTTCACAGGCTGTCGACGCCGCCGCCATCCCGGCTCATATTTTTACTGAAAGCGCAAAATGAATATCTCGAAAATTGTTGTTGCCGCAGCTCTCGTTGCTGCCGCCGGCTCCGCCCTTGCCGATGCCGCCTATCCACCTGAAGTTCCTTTTGTCTCGAGCAAGACCCGTGCTGAGGTCGTGGCTGAATTGCAGCAGGCAAGCGACCAGGGCAGCCTGAACTATGCCGCCTCCGCTTACCCGGTCCTGCAGCCTGTCGCCTCGACCAAGACCCGCGCCGAAGTCAAGGCGGAGCTGAAAACCGATCCGGTTGTTGCGAACCGGGATCTGGACGAGCTTCGCGACAATGTCGGGCATTGAGCAAACAGTCCATGGTCAAGCCATGCTGAGAGAAGAACGTGGCGATGCGCCGTGCGTATCGCCACGGTATTGAACTATTGAATCATCGAATATTGAAAATCATGCAAACTTCACCAGCCTTGTATCGCATCGGCCGTACCCTTCTTGCTTCGCTGTTTGTCGTTTCCGGCGTGCTCAAGATCACGGCATTTTCCAGCGTGGTCGCCTATATGGATCGCATTGGCGTGCCGTTTGCTACCATCGCCGTGCTGGCATCGATCCTGGTTGAGGCTGGTGGAGGCCTGGCGATTCTGAGCGGCTGGCAGGTCCGTCCTGTTGCCGTGGTAGTGGCCATTTTTACTGTGATAGCAACTTTGACCGCGCATCGGTTCTGGCAAGCAGAACCTGCCGGCATGCAGAATCAGCTCAACCACTTCTTGAAAAATATTGCAATTATTGGGGCTCTGCTGATGTTGGCTGCGATGGATGACAGCTACATAAAAAACAAGATAACCGCATCAACAAATTTAAAGTGAGATGTGAATCCTACTTTTACCTCAAGGGCGCTCTGCTCCGACGCCAGGATAGGGATGAGGTGCAATTGAATCCGTATCTCTGTGAGGTAAATTGACGACCAAGGAGTCGCGCAGGTTTTCGACGTCGCGCAGCGGCGAACGTCCAAACAGCCGGCTATACTCGCGGCTGAATTGCGATGGACTCTGATAGCCCACGCGATAACCGGCCGTGCCGACATCGAGCCGTTCGACCAGCATCAGGCGGCGCGCTTCGTAAAGCCGCAGTTTCTTCTGGTACTGCATCGGCGTCATCGCCGTTACGGCGCTGAAATGATGATGGAGCGAGGACACGCTCATGCCGACATGACGGGCCAGGTCTTCCACACGCAGCGCACTTGTGAAGTTCTGGCGCAGCCAGGCGATGGCCTTGGAAATCCTGTTGCCGGGACTCTCGGCCTGGGCGATCCGCAGCAGTCGCGGACCGTAAGGCGAGGTCAGCAACCGGTACAGGATTTCCTCCTCGATCAACGGCGCCATTGCCGGTATGTCATGCGGACGGTCGAGCAATCTCAACATTCTCAAGGTTGCGTCCAGCAGTTCCGGCGTAGCGCCGTTGACGGCCACGCCGCGCATGGCATCGGCAGCGCCTGCGCTGGCCGGCATGCCTATCCTGCCGATCAGGTGCTTGAGCCGCTCACCGTCGATCGCCATCGCCACCCCCAGATGTGGAACCTCAATGCTGGCTTGCGTAATGAACGAAACGACGGGGAGATCGAGCGACACCACCAGGCAATCCCCGACGCCGTATTCGAACACCTCGGTTCCCAGCGTCAGGCTCTTCGCCCCCTGGACCACCAGCGCGAAGCATGGCCACTGCGTGGTATTGAGCGCCGGAGACGGGGCAGAGCGGCGGCCAATGAAAAAACCGTCGATGGCCGTTTCGAGTTCGCCATCGGCGCTGGCGAAACGGGCAATGATGGATGCCATTTCCGGGTAGGGATCTAAACTTGTCTTCATGGCAAACATCTTGTATTTAAGGATGGGCGTAATGGCATCCAGCTTACCTGATATCCCAACGGGTGCATTGGGTGGATACAGCGATTTGCAGGATCGTGGATGATTTCCGGAGAATCCGGATAACGCAAGGGGCATGGTCGATGACACCATGCAGTCATCAACTTGACCCAATCCCTTACAGAGGAACTTGCCATGACAACCGATCTCACCCGCAGCGCCGCCCAGGGCAAAGTTGTACTCGTTACCGGCGCAAGCAGCGGTATCGGCGAAGCTACGGCCCGCCATCTGGCCGCCGGCGGCCACAAGGTGCTGCTGGGCGCCCGTCGCGTCGACCGCATCGCCGTCATTGCCAAGGAGATTTTGCAAGCCGGCGGCGAGGCCGGCTTTCACGAGCTGGACGTGACCAGCCTCGACAGCGTCCAGGCCTTCACGGCCGCTGCTATCAATCGATACGGCAGGATCGATGTGCTGGTCAACAACGCCGGCGTCATGCCGCTGTCCATGCTGGAAGAACTGCGGATCAGCGAGTGGAACCAGATGATCGACGTCAATCTGCGCGGCGTCCTGCACGGCATCGCAGCAGTGCTGCCGCTCATGAAAGAGCAGAAGGTCGGGCACATCGTCAATATCGCCTCTACCTCCGCCTACCGGGTCGATCCCACTGCTGCAGTCTATTGCGCAACCAAGTTTGCAGTGAGAGCGCTGTCCGAAGGACTCAGGCAGGAAAACACCGACATCCGTGTGACCGTGGTCAGCCCCGGCCTTACACGCAGCGAACTGGTCGACGGCATAACCAGCCCGCAGGTGCAGGCGGCGGTCCGGCAGATGATGGATCAGGCCATCGCGCCGGAAGCCATCGCGCAGGCGATCGGCTTCGCCATCGGCCAGCCGGCGGACGTCGACGTGAGCGAGCTCATCGTTCGCCCCACTGCGCAGCGCTGAGCATCTCTAACGAAGAGCCGCGCCCTTCAAATCAACCACACACAGGAGTTACAAGATGCCTAGCGCCCTGGAGATCACGACTTTCAAGCTTGTCAAAGGACTCGGCATCAAGGATTTCATCGCCGCCAATACCGACATCGATGCATGGCTGAAGCGCCAGGAAGGTTTTCAATCGCGTCACATCGCCGAACTGGAAGACGGCTCGATCGTCGACATGCTGATCTGGAGGTCCGCCGCCAACGGCGGGGATGCGGCATCTCGCATCATGGGGGAGACGGCGGATTTCCCCGTGCATGCCGCTATCAATCAACGCTCGGTGGTCTGGCGCATCGCCGAGGTACGGCACCGCGTGCTCGCGTAGTGGTAGCCATGATGCTGGTCATGAGGTGACGCGATACAAGAGCCGGTCACTGTCCTTCGCGACGGCGGCGGGCCTCGGTAATAAATGCCAGATTAACGCTTCTCCAATCGCACATCGCGATAATAATTCCGTCGAGAGATAAGCCGAATTCGGTCAGTTAATATTCCACTCGAACGGGAGTTCCCGGATAAGCGATGCGTTGAATGACGCCGTCGCTTTCTCATTGAAGGAAATCAGATATCCATTTTTCTAGTTATCATGGGCCTGGCTCAAGTACGTCCCCGCGCTTGCAGGCGGGGGTAATGAGCACAAATTTACCCCTGGATAGAAAAACAGGATTTCCGGCCCTGATATTTGAGGAGTCCCTCGTGGCAAACAAGAATGTAATCAAGAAGATATTGTTTTCTGTCTTTTGTATTGTTGGTATGTCGACAGCAGCGTCTGCCGGCGCCGCCAATGTCAAAATCACTCCCTTGGGCAGCCACGACGGCGAATTCTGCGCGCAGGACCGTGCGCTGATCTTCGAGGACCCGGATGGCACGCGGATTCTGTACGACGCCGGCCGTACGGTGCGCGGCGGCAGCGATCCGCGCCTGGGTAAAATCGATGGCGTATTGTTAAGCCATGTGCACAGCGATCACTTGGGCGACATGCACCAGGCCGAAGCCAATGCAGGAACTTGCGCGGCTCCGGATTTTTCGGTAAAGAGCGCGCCATCTTCGGTGACCGAAGAGGTGGTCCTGGCCAAGAAAGCCAAATTGTTCGTCGGTGGCGAAATGGGCGATTTTTTCTCGCGCAGGATCACGGCCGCGGGCGGTAGCGCCGACCAGGTGCAACTGGTCAGGTTCGGCGGGCAGCGGAAAATCGGCGGTATCACTATCGCGAGCGTCCCGGCGGCACATTCAAACGGACTGGACGAAAAATTCCTGAGCGGTGCCCTGGCAGAGGGTCTTGCGGCAAACGGCGTGAAGGCTTATGTCGGTCCTGCAGGCGGGTTTGTGGTGACTTTTTCGAATGGCCTGGCCGTATATCTGTCTGGCGATACCGGCATCATTGCCGAGCAGGACCTGGTGGTGCGGCGCTTCTACAAGCCAAAACTGGCTGTGCTGAATATAGGCGGCATCTTTTCCACCGGCCCGCGCGAAGCCGCGTACGTGATCAACGACCTGGTGCGTCCCCACGGCGTGATTGCTTCGCATGTGAACGAGGCGGCTACCAAGGATGGAAAGTTCATCGCGGGCAGCAAGTTCCTGGAATTCAAGGCTGCGGTAAAAGTCCCTGTATATGCGCCTCTTAGCGGCAAGACCATGGAATTTGACGTGGAAGGGAAATGTGTTGTGGGTTGTTAACCACGCTACAGATTGACGGCCATAGAATGGCTCAACGCAATCCGATTCACGCAAGCAGACGGCAGCATGTTTAACCGTATCCCAACCTGACCCAGCATTCCTTGAAGGAGCTTTTATGGACCGCCTCGAAGTTACCGAAAAAATCATTGCCGCCAAGGTGTCCTCTGGCATCAAGTGGTCGGAAGTCGCCGCCAAGGTCGGGCTGAGCAAGGAATGGGTCACCGCTGCGTGCCTCGGGCAAATGACGCTGAGCGCGGAACAGGCGAGCGTTCTTGCGGAAATTTTCAGCCTGACCGCGGAAGAGGCCAAATGGCTGACCGTTACACCGTACAAAGGCTCATTGCCGACGTCAGTCCCGACCGACCCGCTGATCTATCGCTTCTACGAGCTGGTCAATGTGTACGGGAGTACTTTCAAGGCGCTCATCCACGAAGAGTTTGGCGACGGCATCATGAGCGCCATCGATTTCAAGATGGACCTGCAGCGCGAGAACGATCCAAACGGCGACCGCGTGCGCATCCTCATGAGCGGCAAATTCCTGCCTTACAAGCAATACTGATTCCTCAATCCCATCTGCAGCGGAAGACGACGCCATGCACATCGCTATCCTTACCTTCGAAGGTTTCAACGAACTCGATTCCCTGATCGCGCTCGGGGTCCTGAACCGCATCAAGAAACCGGACTGGCGCGTGTCGATCGCAAGTCCTGCTGCGCGAGTCCGTTCGATGAACGGCTTGGTGATTGAGGCGCAGGCTTCCTTGCGCGAGGCAAGCGCTGCCGATGCGGTCATCGTCGGCAGCGGCATACGGACACGCGAAATCGTCGCTGATGTGGCGCTGATGGCGCAGCTGCAACTCGATCCGTCGCGGCAATTGCTGGCGGCACAATGCTCCGGCACGCTGCTGCTGGCCAAGCTCGGGCTGCTGGAGGGCGTTCCGGCCTGCACCGACCTGACGACGAAACCCTGGGTCCAGGAAGCCGGCGTCGAGGTGCTGAACCAGCCTTTCTTTGCTCGGAATAACGTCGCGACCGCAGGCGGGTGCCTGGCGTCACCTTACCTCGCCGCCTGGATAATTGCCCGGCTAGAAAGCGTCGAGGCGGCGGAAAGTGCACTGCACTATGTCGCCCCGGTAGGAGAGAAGGAAGATTATGTATCGCGTGCGATGCAAAATATCACGCCGTACCTGAAAGAGAAACTGGCTGTTTCGTGCCATTGAAGCCGGGATGCATGTCAGGCGCAGCCGTCACTCTGGCGGCTGCGCCTGACATGCTCATTGCCGGCGGCGTTATTTCAGCTCGGTCGTGTAGTTGACCGGGATCCATTGCCACGACTTGCCGGCTGCGTGCAGATGGCCTAGGCCCGGGAACGAAATGTGGGCCGCACCTATCAAGGCGCCTTCCTTTGCCGCTGCGGCGAAGACCTTGGCGCGCGCCAATGCTGCAGTTTTCTTGTCCGTGTCGAATTCGATCGTGACCGCGGGGGCCGCGAACTGCACGGCGCCAACGTGGATCAGGTCGCCGGTCACGATCAGCTTCTGGCCTTTGCTTTCAATGACATAACTCGTATGGCCCGCTGTGTGGCCATAGCTCGACCAGGCCTTGACGCCCGGCACGATCTCGCCGCTGCCATCGAACGGCTGGAACTTTCCTGCCGCGATGTACGGGTTGAGCGATGCTACAGCGCCCTGGAAGGAACCCTTCGAATCGGCGCTCGCTTGCTCCAGCTTCGCCTTGGACAGCCAGAAGTCGGCATCGCGCTGGTCGGCGTGGACGATTGCGTTGGGGAACGCAAGCGCACCGTTTGCGACCAGGCCGCCGAGGTGGTCAGGATGCATGTGCGTGAGGAAGATGTCGTCGACCTGCTCGGGCTTGTAGCCCGCAGCTTGCAGGCTCGCCACCAGCTTGCCTAGCGTCGGTCCGAACAGCGTGCCGGCGCCGGTATCGATCAGCACCAGTTTGGTGCCGGTGTTGATCAGGAAACCATTGACCGAGGTCTCGACCGGCGCACTCAGGAAGGACTTGCGTAGCGCCGTGGTTGTCTTGGCGGCGGGCTCGTCCAGCAGCTTGTCGACCGGCAGGTCGACGGTGCCGTCGCTCAGTGCGGTGACCTCGAAGTCGCCGAGCATCACGCGGTAGAAACCCGGTGCCTGGGTCTTGACCTGAGGCGCGGCGGCGAATGCCGCGGTAGGGATGGCGGCTGTACCCAGCGCCAGCGAGACGGCGAGCGCAGTGCCATGCAGCAGGCGGCGGAACGGGAAGGAAGTGTGGTCCATTGATTGGCTTTCGTAGGCCTCTTGAGAGGCGGGTTGTCAAGGTTGTATTGTGCCGGTACGGAACGCCCTGTCGCGTGCAAGTCAGGTTTCCTGAATGGGCCGGTCAGGATAGCATTTCACAAGTTTTTGAGTTTTATGGAGAGGAAAATTGCTATGCTAGCGTCTTTGCGCTGGCCGGCGCCGTTGCCCAGGTCGGCCGACCTATTTACGGAGCAGCACACATGGCCTCTTTGCAAGAGCAATTCCTGAAAGCCGGCCTGGTTGACAAAAATAAAGTCAAACTGGCCAACCAGGACAAGAACAAGCAGAAAAAAGCTGAGCGCCGCAGCGGCACGGCCAGCGTCGATGAAACGCGCCTGGCGGCGCTCGAGACGCTGCGCAAGAATGCCGAGCGGGCTCGCGAACTGAACGCCCAGCGCGACGCCGCCGCTACCCAAAAGGCGATCGTGGCGCAAATTGCCCAGATGGTGCAGAAAAATCGCCAAAGCTTGGGTAAAGGCGACATCGCCTACAATTTCACCCACGACAAGAAGGTCGAGCGGCTGTACGTGTCGGCCGCGGTCCAGGCGCATTTGATCGCCGGGCGCCTGGTGATCATCTGCCTGGGTGAGGCCCGGGAATTGGTGCCCAGGATAATCGCCGACAAGATCGCGGAGCGCGATGCCTCGATCGTGGTGCGGGTGAACAAGACCAGCACCGAGGTCGATGAGGACGATCCGTATGCGGCTTTCCAGATCCCGGACGACCTGATGTGGTAGCTCCTGCGCTATTCGTCAGGACTTTGCTTTCTTCGCCGGCTTCGACTTGCCGGCAATGTTCAGGGTAACCGCCTCCAGAACCAGCGCCTTGAAGCCGGGGCCGTCGACTTCTTCTCCTTCGTGGATGTCGATCGCGCGGCGCACGTTGCCGTCGAGACTGGAGTTGAAGAGACCGGCCGGATCCTTCAGGGACGCGCCCTTGGCGAAGGTAAGCTTCACCTTGTCCTTGTAGGATTCGCCGGTGCAGATGATGCCGTCGCGCGACCAGACCGGGGTGCCCATCCACTTCCATTCTTCGACCACGTCCGGGGCGGCTTCCTTGACCAGCTTGCGCATCCTGCCGAGGGTGTCTCCGCGCCAGTCCCCGAGCTCGGCGATTCTTTGCGAGATGAGCTCCGATGCCGGCAGGCCTTGGCTCGTGTCCGATTTTTTCATGTCCTCACCCTCGAAGAAGCATTACGCCAGCTCGGCGACAACCTGGTCCAGGGCAGCAAGGAATTTCTGCCATCCGTACTTGGCGCCCTGATAGGCCTGCTGCTGGTCCGGCCGGAAGCCCGACTGTTCCATGTGCAGGTGGGTGCCCGTACTTGTCGGAGTAAGGGTCCAGGTGACGACACTCTTGAGACCCATGGCTTCCCAGGTGTAAGACAGCGTTTTGTTCGGCTCGACTGCCAGGACCTCGCAGTCGACAACGCCCCAGTCCGCGCGCAGATCGAAACGGTGGCCCACCACAGGCTGGAAGTCGTTTTTCATCAGCCACTCCTCGATCAAGGGGGCTTGCGTCAAGGCGCGCCAGATCTTCTCGGCGGGGTGCGGCAACTCTCTTTCTACAATCAGCGTTTTGGTGTCGTCGGTCTGCATCATTGATCCATCCTTTTCAACAGGGTTTCCAATTGGTCAAATCGACCATGCCAGAAGGTCGAATAAAAACTGAGCCAGTCAATCAGCGGCGCCAGCGCTTTCGGTTCGGCGCTGTAATACGTCTCGCGTCCCTCGCGCCGGCCGCGCACCAGGCCAGCCAGCTTGAGCGCGCCGAGATGCTTCGAAATGGCGGGTTGCGATACTCCCGACGGACCGGTCAAGGCATGCACCGTCATTTCACCGTCCCTGCTCAGGCGCTCGAAAATTGCGCGCCTGGTTGGATCTGACAAGTTTTTCAGGACGGTTGTCGGTTCTGTGTGCATTACGAATTCTCGCCTATGTACATTACGTTTCGATTTCTGAGGAAGCTGGCATGAAGCAATCATAACCAATTGGTTATGATTGTCAAGGGTCCATGCATCGCTCGCCATTCCCTATTTTTATTGACTTTCAAATAAGTCAGGCTGACGTCGCAACCTCGGAGGCGAAGTCGCGATAGGAGCGGAGGGGGCGCCCCAGGAGCGCAGTCAGACGTTCCACATCGCCGGCTGCCGGGATCATTCCCTCGGTAAGAAAACGCTCGCTCATCAGGCGCATATCGAAGGCCATCCAGCTCGGCATGAATTGCCGGAGGTTTTTCTCGAACCCGGCGGTGTCATCCCCCGGATAGGCGATCGGACGCCCCAGAACCTCTGTCCAGATCGCGGCGACATCCGCGCCAGTCAGCGTGTCTGGCCCGACCAGGTTAATCCGTTCCAGAGGAAGCGGACGCTGGACTGTTCTCGGCGGATAAGCTCGATCGCCGCTACCTCGGCAATGTCGCGCGTATCGACCATTGCCAGGCCCTTGCTGCCGATCGGCATCGGATAGATGCCGTATCCGGTCACCACATCCTTGATCGTGATGTCGTTGCCCATAAAGTAGGCGGGGCGCAGGATGGTGGCGTTGAGCCCCATTTGCTCGATCATGCGCTCAACGCCGAACTTGCCCGCGAAGTGCGGCACGTTCACGTAGAGGTCGCTGTGAATCACCGATAGGTAGACGATTCGCTTGATGCCGGCCTCACGGGCGACATTCAGCGCGATCAGCGCCTGGGTGTATTCGTCCGGTACAACCGCGTTGAGCAGGAATAGCGTCGAGACGCCTGAGAAGGCGCTGCGCAGCGAGTCGACGTCGAGCAGGTCGCCTTGGACGACGTCGACGCCTGCCGGGAAATTGGCCTTCGAGGGATCGCGGACGAGAGCGCGAACATCGGCGCCGCGCTTCACGAGCTGTTCGACAACTTGGCGGCCGACAGTGCCGGTAGCGCCGGTAACGATAATAGTCATGATGATTACTCCTTGGTTTAGTTGGTAAATATAAAGGGGGTGATAGAAGGCATGGATCAGAGGGCGAAATCCACCACGGTCTTGCCGACTTGCGGCTCAGTCCGATTGCGCTCGATCATCGCGGGCAGTTCGTCGAAGCGCACGACGGCGCCGACCTTTGACTGCAAGCGTCCGTGCGCCACGTCCTCTGCGATCGCTTGCAGCCGTGCGGCATCCGGTGAGCTCATGAACCACAAGCCACGACGCCCTGCGGGGATGCTTGCCAGGATGGCCGGCGATGCGGTGCTAACGATGACGCCATCTTCGGCGAGGACGGACCACGAGCGGTTCAGCACTTCGCCGCCAATGTAGTCAAGCACGAGATCGATGTCGTTTACCGAGGTTTCGAACTGCTCTTTGTCGTAGGCGATGACGTGGTCAGCGCCCAGGCTGCGGACGTAGTCGGCATGCGCCTCCAAGGCGGTGGCAAATACCACAGCCCCGGCCTGATGCGCGTACTGCACCGCGAATCCTCCGAGACCGCCAGCCGCGCCTTGGATAAGGATGCGCTGGCCGGCGCGTATCGGGCCAGCAAAATTGAGGCTTTGCCAAGCAGCCACTGAGGCCACGGGCAATGCTGCCGCGTCGACGAAGCTCAGCGAGTCGGGCACCAGGCTGAGGTTGGCCTGGTCTACCGCTACCAGGTCGGCATAGGCGCCCAATCCGCCACGTGGTCCCATTACGCGATCGCCTTTGCGTAGCTGTGTGACGCCCGGGCCTACTGCTTCGACCACTCCGGCCAGTTCGATGCCCAAGACGGTCGGCAGCTGCAGTGGAAAGGCGTCTCGGACATAGCCTTCCCGGACCTTCCAGTCCAGTCCGTTGATGCCGGCGGCGTGGACGCGGACCAGCACTTGGCCTGCTCCTGCCGTGGGCGCTTCGACTGACGAAATCTTGAGGGCGGCTGGGCCGCCGTATTCGGTAAGAACCAATGCACGGATATTGTTCATGATTAACTCCTTTGAGGTTTGGGTTGACTACGAACAAATAATAGATGGTTCCATATTCAAAACAAAGACTGTAAAATATAGACGGTTCGTTTCAAAAGTGAGACATCATGGATTTCAACGCCCTTGAAGACTTCCAGCTAGTGGCCTCTCACGGAGGTTTTGGAAAAGCCAGCCGCGCCAGCGGCCGGTCTAAGGCAACTCTGTCGCGTCGGGTCGCCGATCTCGAAGAAGCACTTGGCATTCGACTCATCGAGCGAGGTGCTCGTAGCCTGGAGTTGACCGAAGCAGGCCAGCTGCTGCGAGCCAGAACGGAGGGACCGATGCACGAGGTTGTCGAAGCTGTAGCGGCAGCACGGGATGGCCTTGCGACGCCGCGAGGCCGTTTGCGTATCGCGGCGCCGCTCGTGTTTTCGCAGTTGGCGCTGGGGCGTATTGCCGCTCGGTTCCTGGTGAGCTATCCCGAAGTGCAGATCGAAGCTGTGGCTGAGGATCGTCTCGTCAATCTGGTAGACGAGCATTTCGATGTCGCCATACGGATCAATCCGAGCAAGGACAGCACATTGGTCGGCAGGTGCTTTGCCAAAGACCGGCTGGTCCTTGCTGCTGCGCCATCGGTTCAGATGCCGAAGGGAGATCGCGACAAGCCGTTCCCCGTTCCGGCAGTCGTCACGCCGAGCTATCGCGACGGCGATGTCTGGTCGGTTCGCAATGGTCAGTTCACCGTCGAGCCGCGACCTGTTCTGCATCTGTCTTCGCTCCTGATGGTTCGCGATGCGATTGCCGCCGGCGCAGGGGCAGCGATGCTGCCGCAGTCCATCATTGGGAGCATGCTGGAAAAAGGCGAACTGGTATCGTGGGGAATCGCCGGCGACGAAGTCGAGCTGTGGGTTCTGCACACCTCTCGCCGCTTGCAAAGTCCCAAAGTTCGGGCTTTCGTGGAGTTCATGTGCAAGCAGTACCCTGGTGGATCGTTCACCATTCCAATCCGATAAATTGAATTGGACCGTCCCGCAAATAGCAAACGGATAAAGCCGAGCTTCGCCGCGGTGTGACAATTACTCGGTGCGATGCTGGTCCATGTCGCCATCGAATGGTGCGACTAAATCGAGAATGGCTGCTGTACTCCTGGTCATTACTCAAAAGTCTCCAGGCAATGTCAAGGTTAACTGTTCCATGCAATGAAAGTCCGGGACAAATTTGGTCTGAAACTTCCAAAAATCGGCATCTTTTTTTGGCAATGCAATGCCTGAGAAAATGTCTGTCCCTCTTCCTAATATGCCTCGGAAAGTGCCTCATCTCGGCTCTTCAGCCGAATTTTAAGAAAGGCGGATCCGCGTGGCATAAAAATTGCTGCCAAGCAGCAATGCTGTCACCAGGCGCATAGATTGAATAACAGCTATCGCCCGACAGGCACAGCGACGCTTGTTTGGAGAATCTATATGTTTAGCGCGCGTTTGAATTTATTAGGTACGCCGGAATTCCACAATGCTGAAACCGGCCAGAAAATAAAACTCGGATATGCAAAGCTAGTCCTTCTATTGGCATATCTTGCACTGGAACCCCGAGCCCATACCCGCGAATCACTTGCCGATCTGTTGTGGCCGGAATTGAATGAACATGATGCCAAGGCCAATCTGCGCCGGGCGCTGTTCAATCTGCAGCAGGCACTTGTCCTGGCCAAGCTGGATAAGTCGCTGGTTTATGCGGATCGCAGCATTGTCCGACTTGCCAAAGAGCGCTTCTGGATCGATGCAGACGAATTCGATAACTGGGAAAAGATCGACTGCATAAAATTAACCGAGCAACAACTTGGCCTTTACAGGGGCCCGTTGCTGGACGGGATTTTTCCTGCCGGCGAAAGGCTTGCCAACTGGTTGCAGCTTAGGAGAGAACAATGCGAACGGAAAAATATTTCACTGCTTGAGCATGCCGTCGTCTTGCACGCAAATGCGGGTGAGTTCGATGTTATGGAACGGCGGTGCCAACAGCTCATTTCGGCGGATTTCCTCAGTGAATTGGCGCATTCTCGTCTCATGCGCATGCATCTTGAGATGGGCAATCAGGCCGCGGCCCGAAAAATATACGATGCGTATTGCAGCATGACCCTGCAACACCTCGGAACTTCGCCTTCAAACGAGATCACCTCGCTGTTCGATAAATCCGTATTTCAACCGCCGGCAACAACGCAGGCAGCAAGGTCCGATCTTGTTCCGGGAAAATTTCCCGCGCCCGAAACAAGGCGAGAATATCGATTGGTTTCCACCCTCTACATCGAGCTGTTCCCACTTGTCCATTGTGACCGGGAGGCATGGCTTCGCTTGAGCGCGGCGGCCATCGTGCGCTTGCGCGGATTGCTCTCGAAATACTGCGGCACCTTCCGGCAGCAGTCGAATTCTGTCGTTATCGCCTATTTCGGTTATCCGATTTCAAACGAATTCATAACGGAATGGTCCTTGGCCGCGGGGCTGTCCATCCGCCAATGCATCGCGCAAGAGTTCCGTCATGTCGGAATCCGCAGCGCGGTGCATGCCGACATGATGATGACAGGCCCGGGATATACCTTGCCAGACATACTTGGGGAATGTACTACGATTGCCCGCCGCCTGGCGGAGTCAGCCTCGACAGGAACACTCCTTGCATCGGCAGAGACCCGGCATGGAATTGCATCGGTGTTTGACATGAAATCCCTTGACGGCGCTCCGCATAATGCTTTTGAGGTGCGAGCGTTGCGAGAGCCTTACAATGAAATACGCAAAGGCGAGCCATCGCATCGGCCCACGTTCGTGGGACGCAGGGATGAGCTCAAAGCGCTGGACCTGGCGTGGGAAAAAGCCTCTGTCGAGGGCGGAGCGTATGTGCAGCTGACCGGCGAAGCGGGGGTCGGCAAGTCTCGTCTGGTACGGGAATTCCTCGGCACAAAAAGAATACAGTTCGGCAATGAGTATCGTGTCTGTTTTCACATCGAAAATTTGCTGTCGCCGTTGCATCCCATCCTTGCGCTGGCCCGTTCGCTTGGCGCCCCCCCGCGTCGCACTACCTCAGACGAAAGTACCGGATTGACATCAGCCAGTGTACTTCCTGATATGGTCTCGGTGGATGACAGTGAGTCAACCCTGTTATCGAATATCCTGAGCGCACATGAAAAATATGCTCGCGGATATTCCATCCTTGAGCGAGAAAAATTGTTCTCTTCGATTGTCGGCAGTCTGAAAAGAAGTCACAAAAAGTCTCTTGCCGTACTGGTGTTTGAAGATATTCAATGGGCAGATAAAGTTTCGCTCGACTTCATCGCCTGGCTCAGAGAGAACAGAAGTTCACTGGGTATATTTTTATTGCTTACCTCCAGAAAGCATCCGAAAATATCAGGCTCGGCTCTGAGTCCCGGCATCTCGATGGACATAAAACCGCTTAACATGGCTGAGGCGAGCAGGATGGCGCTACAGTTTCCTCAATTTTTCGAGGCGTCGTCGACATGGCGGCCTCTGCTGCTCAAAATGGCAGATGGCATTCCGTTATTTCTTGAAAAGCTGCTTCAAAACCCCAGTCCTGAAGGCCACTTCACCTGCCCAAAGCCGCTGCGCAACCTGTTGACGGAGAGGATAGACAGGCTCGGAGAGATACGCCAGGTGTTGTGTCATGCCTCGTGTATAGGTTTCCGATTCGGGTTGCATGTCTTGGCCGAAATCGAATCGGTGAGTATCCGCAAATGCCAGCAACTGATCAAGGCGTTGCTCGATTCGGGTTTGATTGAACAGAGGCCGGAACCGGGCTATTTCCAATTTCGTTACAGGCTGGTGCGAGAAGTAGCCTATAGCATGTTAACGTTTGAAGAGCGGCAACGGATCCTTGCAAGGATAGCCGAGCCCAATCCATTGTAAGCCGCCTTGACTATCGATGACGGCTTGCGTCATGTACCTCTCAATTAGTCCTTCCTGGTGAAAAACCGATAACGGCTGCAAGAAACGGCCGCGCTGTTATCGATGAAAAATAGAGTCTCCATCAAGCTCGTCCTGCACGTCCCTCATTCACACGTTGTTTCCTGTCTGCATTACGAGACAGATTGTTAAGCATTGTTAAAAATATTAAAACGCCATCTGAATTTCCGGATTTTTCTCTGGTTATGGACGATTTATGGATGATGGGTGGAGACACTGAAGGTAACAACTGGTAACAACTAAAACATCGCGGTTTAGTCAGGCGACAGCGTTAAAACATCATCGTCAGTGAAATTCTTGCAACCCGATTGCCGTGTCGAAATCGGGATAACCGGGAGGAAACGATCAATGCATTTCTTTAATCACTGTTTCAAAAAAACGTATTCTTTTGCGTTCAATCACGGCTCTGGCGACAGGGTGTTCTCCTCACCAGGCGATGGTTGAACCTCCCTCGCATGCTTCCAGGCCGCTTATCTCGTCGACGCAGCGATAGCTAGCCGGCGCCATTTTCAGACAGATTGTTCAGGTCCAGTGAGTCCCTGCCGATTTTCAGCGGGGACCGGGGACGGCTGTCGAAAAAAACGTGCTCGATATACGGACCTTGTGCCCAGAGCTTTTGTGCGCCGGCATGTCGAGCCAGTTGCTGTTCCCCATATTCAGTAAACCAAGGAGATGTTATGAACAAGATTCACAGTAAGGTCTGGAGTCCCGCACGGAACCAGTTCGTGGTCGCGTCGGAGATCGCCGCCTGCCCTCGCGGCGGCGCACCAGGACAAGGCGGGCGGCGTGCATTGTTGCGCAGCCGGAGTCCGGCGATGTTCGCCGCGCTGGTGGCGTCGGGCTGGCTCGGATGGGCTTCGCTGGCGCAGGCACAGGCGGTGGATTGCTCCGTGGCGCCTTACAACACCTATAACGGTACCGCTTCATGCATGGGCTTTCAGTCCGCGGCCAGCGGCATTGGAGCCACCGCGCTAGGATCGCTTGCCCACGCCAACGTGCTGGGCGCTTTGGCGGTGGGCTACAACGCTCTTTCCACCGGCCAGAACGGTATAGCCCTGGGCTTCCAGGCCTATACCAACGCCATCAATACCGTCTACATCGGCGCGCGTACCAGTCCTACCGCCGGCGCTACCTCGGGTGGCGCGATCGGCATCGGCACCGATGTCACGGCTTCCGGTCCGAATGCCCTTGCCATCGGGACTCTCGCGATCGGTGCCAGCACCAACAGCGTTGCTTTTGCCAACAGCAGTTCGGTGGACGCGAACTCGGTTAACAGCATCGCCATTGGTTATGTGACCAAGGTCGTTAACTCCAACAATGCCATTGCTCTCGGCTCGGGCTCGCTCGTGAGCGGAGGGACCCACGGGACAGCCGTCGGCTGGCAAGCCTATGCGTCGGCTCTCAACGCTGTCTACCTGGGCGCCCGCACTGCCGGGACTGGTGCGTCGGCCGAGTCGGCCATCGGCATCGGTACGGATGTAAGCGCGTCGGGCATCTATTCCATCGGCATGGGTTTGGGAGCCAATGCGTCGGCTGCCAACGCCATAGCGATCGGTCGGGCATCGAAGGCGCAAGCGGCTTCTACCATCGCCTTTGGCGACAGCAGTACCGTCGCCGCCGCAGCCGGAGCCGGTTCCATCGCTGCCGGCCACAACTCGCAGGTAACCGGCGGCACCGGCGCGGTGGCGCTGGGCGAGGGCCAGGTTGCCAACGGCAACGGCGCGGTGGCTATCGGCGATCCCAACAGTGCGAACGGGACCGGTGCGGTGACAGTCGGCGCCAACAATACCTCGAACGGGCAGGGAGCAATTTCCCTCGGCAATTCCAACAGCGCGACGGGGCAGGGTTCTATCGCCTTGGGCAATGCATCGACCGCTGCGGCTGCCGGCGGCATCGCACTTGGAGATACGGCGAATGCGGCGCTGGGCAACGGCGTGGCGATCGGCGCCAATTCAAACGCTAACAACGCCAACGATGTGGCGCTAGGAGCTGGTTCGACTACTGCGGCGCCGCACACGGGCGTCACCGCCCAGTTTGGCGGCACGGCGGCAGGCATTGCCAATGCAGCCAGCGGCGTGGTGTCGGTTGGTGCAGCGGGTGCCGAGCGTCAAATCCAGAACGTCGCTGCAGGCGTGATTTCATCCTCCAGCACCGATGCCATCAACGGCTCGCAGCTGAATACAGTCGTCACCGGCGTCAATAACCTCGGCGCGACCACGGCGGGCACCCTGGGCGGCGGCGCTGCCTATGACCCGGCGACCGGCAATGTTACCGGCTTCAATCAGCCGATCAACAGTGTTAGCGCTACCGGCGCAGTGACCGGGCCGACGGCGCAGACCACGGTTGCGGGCGCACTGACGGCACTGAATACCAACGTCGACAACACAGCCAATATCGCGGTCAAGTACGATGCCGTGGGCGGCAGCAAGATCACCCTGGGTGCGACCGGCGGCGCCGGCGCTGGTGCGCCGGTAACCATTACCAACCTGGCGCCGGCGGCATTGAATTCAACCAGCACCGACGCGGTCAATGGTTCACAGTTGTATGGCACCAACCAGAATGTGACGAATCTCACCGACGGCAAGATCGGTCCGTTTGTATCCGACAATAGCGTGACGGCGGTGCAACCGGTATCGAGCGGCGCCAACGCCAGCGCCGGCGGTTTCGGCGCGACGGCGACGGGCGCCGCCTCGACGGTGGTGGGCAACCAGGCCAGCGATAACGGCAACGCCAATGCAACGGTGTTGGGCCAGGGCGCCAGCATCGCTGCCGGCACCGCTGGCAGCAATGTGGCGCTGGGCCAGGGCAGCACGGTGGCGACGGCAGCGGTGCCGACCACCGGTGCGACAATCGGCGGCACGGCTTATACCTTCGCCGGCGGAGCGCCGGCGGGTGTGGTATCGGTCGGCAGCGCTGGCAACGAGCGTCAGATCACCAATGTGGCGGCCGGTCAGCTGAGCGGTACAAGCACAGATGCGGTGAATGGCAGCCAGCTGTTTGCGACCAACCAGCAGGTGACGGCCAACACCACGGCGATCACCAATATCAACAACGGCGGCGGCATCAAGTATTTCCATGCTAGTTCGACGCTGGCCGATAGCACGGCTACCGGTACCGACAGCGTTGCCGTCGGACCTACTGCAAATGCCACTGCCACCGATGCGATGGCGCTGGGTCATGGTGCGACAGCTGCCAATGCAGGCGCGGTAGCCTTGGGCGCAGGCAGCACGACGGCCGCGGCGGTAGCCACCACCGGCGCCACCATCAACGGCACCACCTATGCTTTTGCCGGCGCTGCGCCGACCAGTACGGTGAGCGTCGGCAGCGTGGGTAACGAGCGCACCATCACCAATGTGGCGGCCGGACAGTTGAGCACTGGCAGCACCGATGCAGTCAACGGCAGCCAGCTGAACGCAACCAACCTGGCGATTGCCGCGAGCAAGACCCATTACTACAGCGTCAACGACGGCGGCACCCAAGGCGGAAACTACGATAACAACGGCGCCACCGGGCAGGATGCGCTGGCAGCGGGGGTCGGATCCTCAGCCTCGGCGGCGAACGATGTCGCCATCGGGAACGCTGCTGCAGCCTCGGGCGGATCATCGATTGCCATTGGCGACGGCGCGCAGGCATCCGGCGCCAACAGCATCAGCATAGGCAGCGGCAATGTAGTCAGCGGCGCCAGCAGCGTGGCGATCGGCGATCCGACTACCATTACCGGTGCCGGCAGTTTTTCGGTCGGCAACAATAACAGCATTGCCTCCAACAACACCTTCGTGTTTGGCAGCAACGTGACAGTACCTGCCGGGCTGGATGGCTCCGTGGTGTTGGGCAGCGGTAGTGCGGCAGCGACTGCGAATCCGACTTCCAGCGCCACGGTCAACGGCACGACCTACGGCGGCTTTGCCGGCGCCACGCCGACTTCCACCGTATCGGTAGGGGCAGTTGGAGCGGAACGTCAAATCACCAACGTGGCGGCGGGCCAGCTCACGGCGACTTCAACCGATGCCATCAACGGCTCCCAGCTCTATTCGGTAGCGAGCGGCCTCGGCACCGCAATCAGCAACCTGAGCACTGTCGTCAACGCCAACCAGTTTCCGATTGCTTCCAGCGAGGGCAAGGCGTTCAGCGGTTCTGTCGGCGCGGCAGGCAGCAATTCGCTGGGCATGGGCACCAATGTCGTGGCAACCGGCCAAAATTCGACCGCTGCCGGCCAAGGATCGGTGGCCAACCAGGCTAATACCACCGCACTCGGCCAAGGCGCCCAGGCCACCGCTGCCAACAGCACGGCGTTGGGTCAAGGGGCGGTAGCCGGCACCGGCAATAGCGTGGCAATCGGCAGCGCTTCTGCCACCACCGCAGCGGTGGCGACCGCCGGCACCACCATCCGTGGGACCAGCTATTCCTTCGCCGGCGCTGCGCCGGTAGGTTCGATGAGTGTCGGTTCGGCGGGAAATGAGCGGCAGATCCAGAATGTTGCGGCGGGACAGCTGAGCGCGACCAGCACCGATGCCATCAACGGCAGCCAGCTGTATGCGACCAACAGCGCCATCAACAACCTGACTAATGTGGTGGCGTCTACCCAGGTCAAATATTACAGCGACAATTCCAGCGGCGGCGGCAATGTCAATAATGACGGAGCGACGGGAGCCGACGCCATGGCTATGGGTAAAAACACCACGGCAACTGCCACGAATGCAGTCGCCATGGGTCCGGGTGCGAGCGCAACGGCCAGCAACGGCGTGGCAATCGGCGCCGCTTCGACGGCTGATCGCGCAGGTTTGAGCGGCGCCAAGGAGTCGTTCTCCAACACGGCGGTGGCGTCGACGCAAGGCGCGGTCTCGGTCGGCAGCGCCGGCAACGAACGCCAGATCACCAATGTCGCAGGCGGAACGCAGGCGACGGATGCGGTCAATGTGCGGCAATTGCAGGCCGTGCAGGCAGGAGGAGTGCATTACGACACCAACACCGACGGTTCGACCAACTACAGCAGCGTCACGATGGGCAACGGCGGCAGCAGTCCTGTGGCGATTCATAACGTCGAAGCCGGCACTGCCGCCACTGACGCGGTCAACGTCTCGCAACTCAATACCGGCCTGAGCAGCGCGGTGCAGCAGGCCAACCAGCACGCTGACGGACTGGCCATGCAGTTGCAGAACAATATCAACGACGTTGCCAAGAAAGCGTATGCAGGTGTCGCGGCAGCCATGTCGATGGAGAGTGCGCCGTATGTGGCCGGCAAGATCACCTACTCTGCAGGATATGGCTACTACCAGAACCAGAATGCGATTGGCATATCGTTGCGCCGTACCGCTGATAACGGTCGCTGGGCCCTCAGCGGCGGCGTCTCCGGCACGACTTCAGGTGGTGTAGCCGCCAGGCTGGCAGTGTCTGGGGTTCTCAATTGAACGCAAGGCAGGGTGGACGGTTATGCAAGTGGATCTCTGTGGCCGCCGCGCCACAGAGACAATCTTTCGATTCCTATTTTTTTCAGGACTAATGTATGCGACATTCTTCCAGCAATTTCCGCCGGGCTTTATGCATGGGCCTACTTTATTGCATGAGCTTTTCCGCCACGGCGGCCGATGCCGGCGAAACCAATTTTCCGGCGCTTGACAGTTCCTACCTGAAGACCGGAGATTTTGTCGGCCCGGACCACGTAAAACGCGTAACGCCGGGCCAGCACAAAGATCAGGTGCGCCGCGAGCTCGGCAACCCGCATTTCAGCGAAGGCATCTTCAACGTGCGCGAGTGGGATTACGCGTTCAATTTTTATACGGGCAAGGGCAATGAGTACGTTACCTGCCAGTTCAAGGTGAAGTTCGACTCCGACAATCGGGCTACATCTACCCATTGGAAGGATCCGGACTGCGAAAAGTACATCAATCCGCCTCAAGCCAAAGATGCGCCGGTAGCAGAGAAAATCTTGCCGCGCCGCGTGGAGTTGGGTGCAGACGGCCTGTTTGCATTTGGCAAATCGGAGCTCGGCAACCTGGATCCGGCAGGACGCGGCAAACTCGACGATCTGGCAAACCGTCTCAAGCAGGACGAAGTCAAATTGTCGTCGGTAGTCGTGACCGGGCACACGGACCGGATTGGTTCTGAAGAGGCAAACCTTGCATTGTCGCAGGCAAGAGCCGATACGATCCGCAATTATTTAATACAGAAAGGTGTGGACGGCCGCCTGGTGCGGGCATATGGCGCCGGCAAAGGCAAGCCGGTGGTTCAATGCCCGGGCCAGAAACTGACGCCGCAACTGGTGCAGTGCCTGCAACCCAACCGGCGCATCGAGATCAAAATCGTCGGCGAGCAATAAGCCTGACCGGCCTACTCTTGCGGCGAGAGACGGTTTTTCTTGCAGCAGGCAGACGCGATTTGCCTGCCTGTCTGCAGGGCGCTGGAGAAATCCGCATCGGACATTTGCGCGCCGGCGTTGCGCCTTAGCTGTTCTTCCGACAAAACGCTGTTTCTCGCATCTGCCTCGGCTACCTTGTAGGCGAGGGATAGTCTGGCGTCGCGCGGCAGCAGTTCGCCGGCGTCATACACTTGCGACAGCAATGCCAAGGCAAATGGTTCTCCTTGTCCCGCAGCGGATTTCAGTTCGGTGACGGCTTCGGTTTTCCATTGTTGCACTACAGGATCCTCCGCGTTTTTTGCCAGGTCGGTGTCGCGGCCGTATGGCCCTTCCATGAAATAGTCAATCTGCGCCTCGACTTTTCCCGCGCGCGCGGCCACGGCCAGGAAGGAGAGGCGCTCCTGGAGTTGCGCCGGATTGACGCCTTCGCACAATGCCAGAATTTTTTTCCGTTCTGTCTGAAATTGTTCAAGCTCGGCGGTGCTACGGTAGGCGGGAGCGGGTTCGTCATTACTGGCGCAAACCGCTGTCGCCTGGTAGACATTGTAGGCCGCGTCTTTATCGCCGGCCCTGGCCAGGCTGTTCCATTTGGAGATGTACTGCTGCGCCGTGAGCCCGCCCAGGTCGACCTGGCGGCCGTTGCGCGCATACACCGGGGCCGATGGAAGAGGAAGGGGGGCGAGGCCATTTCCCTGGTCCGCCGTTCCTGCAGCAAACGGCGATATCAATTCGCCGCCGAGAGGAGATTGAGTGGAAACAGGATCCCGGCTGGCGGTTTTCAGGCCCGGCTTTTCCCCGGAACTCCCTGTCGCCGACAGATACATTCCAAGGCACGCACCGGCCACTGCGAGCAGCAGCGAATAACGGATGATCGGGTTCACGACATCGGGAAGGCGCAGAAAAAATTAGCCAGGGACTGGCGGCGATTACTGTTTTCCATAAAACATCATCGCGCCAGACAGTTCGCTACGGGCCTGATGCCGGCACAGCGTAACCGGCATCAGGAGTCAGGCAGGCTACGCTTAATTCCACAAATAGCAATATGCCTCGCTGGCTTCCAGGTTAGCGCCTTCGCCGCCGTTGGCCAACAGCTTCTTGATGAATCCATTCGGATGCGCCGAGTCAGGCGTGACGTTGCAGTTGTCGTGGACCCAGTGAATGCCATAGCCGCTGGTATACAGCTGGCCGCACATTTCCACTTTGTCGCCCAGTGCGAAGGCCGCCAGCGACTTCGGTATCGAAGTTGAATTCTTTTGATAATCCTTGGCGTAGACGTTGTCCATGGCAACGTCGTAAGTCCGGCCATCCTTGTCCGCTTTTACGCTGATATGCGTATGCGAGAGCTTGACGCCCTTGAGCGCCTTGCCGTCCGCAAATGTCGGCTTGGCGTTGACGGTGCCCGTGAGATAGCTGCCGGCGGCAGCGTCGCAATCCGTTTGGCCATCGGCCATGGCGTACATTGCCTGAGTCAGCAGGCATAGGGCAAGCAGGAATCTTTTCATTTACCTTTTCTCCTTCATGTTTCTATAAGGTCCATCGGTTAATAAGCAGGGGATGGCTTTTCGCTGCGACGCAGCACGGAGTTCCTCCGGCAGTGTTGTGCAAACCAGAATATCGCCCTGACGGCTTATAAAAAATACCAGTTATTTATTACGCAATGATGACTTATGGAAACACTTTATCGCAATGGAGGGTAGTTGTTCATGCCGCCCGTTGCAAGGATGGCACTAAGAAAACGCAGCCGCTCCATTCTATCCAAGCGTGCGCTTCTTAATTATTGTCAGCGTGTTTCAGACCTGAATCAATCCTCGTACACATAACGAGGGCTAAAAAATAATGATGGAGACACCATGGCTCAACCAAAATTGATTTGGGGCGCCGTCGTATTGCTGGTTGTCGTCGGCACTCTTGCGAT
The DNA here is from genome assembly GCF_001584145.1 of Collimonas fungivorans. Taxonomy (NCBI): domain Bacteria; kingdom Pseudomonadati; phylum Pseudomonadota; class Betaproteobacteria; order Burkholderiales; family Oxalobacteraceae; genus Collimonas; species Collimonas fungivorans. The sequence continues at coordinate 389,496 of NZ_CP013232.1, forward strand.
GGCATGGAGCAGCGGCGACGATTCAACGCCCTCACCGGCAGCAAAAGCTCCCGAACAGATTTCGGCTGCGAACAAAGGAGCCGTCCCAACGGCAGAAGCGCCATCTTCTCGAAATACCGTGGCAGGCCCGGCTGAGCGGAGCCTGAACGTGGCTGCCTTGCGTAGGGAACTGGCGGGCCGCGCCGACGGCGAAGCTGAAGTGAACCGCATACTTTCTTTCGCGCGCTTTCAGGACCAGGTCAGCGCATATGGCGAAAATCGGAAAAGCCTGTCCGATAAAGACAGGCGGGCAGAAGCGCAGAACATCCTCAACGCCTTGCCTGACCACGTGGCCCGTAAGGAAATCATGCCGATCCAGGCGAAGGCCATGAGCATCGCCTTGCTGCAAGATTCTGAACCCGATCTGGCAACACGCAATACAGCCATCCAGAATGTCCAGCAACAGTGGAACGACTACGCCAGGCAAACCGTTGGACAATCGCCGGCGCAGGATCCGCGCCATCAGATTTACGATCAGCAAAGTTTGCAAATCGTTCAGCGCGTGCAAGCTGCCGTCCCCGATGCGGTGCAGCAACAGGCAGTCATTGCACAGCAGTTGCAGGCCCTCCGCAGCCGCCTGTACGACAACGCTCCCGCAGCTGCCGCTCACTGACCAGTGCCCGTCGTCCCATTCCAGAAGTCCCATGCATATAAGCAGCGAATAAACAAACCAGGAGAACAAATCATGCCGATCTCAAAAATCGTAAAAGAACTGATATTGACCGTCTTATGCGTCTTCGCCATGGCGCATGGCCATGCAGCGACAGCGCCCGTTCCCGATCCCGCCATTCCCTATTACTCCTGGTACGAAGTGACCTTGCCGGCGGACAGCGGCGCCAGTTGCGCCAACGGTACGCCGTATCGCTTCTATATCAATCGCGCACAATCCGATAACCTGCTGTTGGGCATGGAGGGCGGCGGCGCATGCTGGAGCTACGGCACTTGTACCGGCAAAGGTACTGGAACGGAAGCCGGTTATTCGGCCTCCAATCCGGACGGCATACCGAATAACTACATGAATGGGACGATAGCCGAATCCCTGGTTTCGTCGCTTCTGTCGCCGATCATGACGCGCATGGATTTCTGGAGCTGGCTGAAAGGGACGCCTGCGGTTGAAACCCAGAGCTGGACCCAAGTCTTCATGCCTTATTGTTCCGCCGACATCCACATGGGCAGTGCGATTCGCCAATATACCGATCCGACCAGCGGCGACTGGCGCCTGCAGCACTTCAACGGCATCAAGAACGCCCAGGCCGTGGCGCAATGGCTGGTGGCGCATGGTTTGTCCAAACCGCAACGGATGCTGGTGTGGGGCATGAGCGCCGGCGGTTATGGCGCATTGGCGGATTATGCTTACTTCCGCGATACGCTCAAACCGCAAGCCTATAGTTCCTTGCTGAATGACTCCGGTACGGTGTTTGTCACGGCGTTCAATGCCGATCCGGCCCAGCATCCATCGGTATACCTGTATGACACGGCGAAAAGCCAATGGGGTCTTGACGCAGCAGGCGGCATGCTGGCAACCAACAAGAAACTGTTGCCGAAGTACGACGAGAATGTCATGGGCAGCGTGTACCGGGCATTGAGTGCGCAGTATCCGCATGATCGCCTCGGGTATGCCTCGTTCCAGCAGGACAAAACGATATCAGGCTATCACTACACGCCATTCGTACCGGCAATCCAAGGCTTGGCCGGCAATACATCGGCGCTGACGGCGGTCGACCTGGCGTTGTTCAAGCAAGAACTGCCAGGCATCCAGGCGGCAATGGCGCCCTTGCCCAACTTCGGCTATTACCTGCCCTGGGCGCGCGGTGGCCTGATCAATGATCATACGGTGACGACGCTCACTTTTTCCGGAACAGATATTCATGAAAACGGCATCAATACAAACATCGGGGATTTTATTAACGATCTTTTGTCTCAAAAGGACCCGGCGGATGCGCCGGTGATGAAAGTCTTCCGCACGGAGCAATGGTCGGACGCCAGTTTTGCTTCCGTCCTCGGATTCCTGGAAACGATTTTCAGCTCCATCTTCGGCTAAGCAGCATACACAGGCCTGCTCGCCATGCGCGTTCAATCAAGCTGTCCAAGGGCTATGCGGCTAATCGTCATCATGGCGATGACGATGGCCGCACTGCCGGCGACGGCTGCTGCGAGCGCGGCTGAGCAGGGAGCGGAAGGTAGAAATCCCGGCCCTGCCGAGCGCGGGCTGGATTTACCTGCATTGCGCCAGTCCTTGAGCAGCCGGCCCGACGGCGAAGAAAAACTCGCCCATATCCTGGCATTTGCGCGCTTCCGCGATCGAATCGAAATGTTGGCCGTCCTGCCTTCCGGCGATCGTGTCAGACAGGCCTTGCAATTGCTCGAGGAACTCCCGGAGCACGTCTATCGCGGAGAGCTGCCGCCTGTCCAGGCAATTCCGCTTAGTTCCGCACTGCTGGAGTACGCAGAGTCTAATCCGGTTGCGCGTAGCCTGAAAGAAAAGCAGAGTGAGCAACGCTGGAAACAATATGCGCAAGAAACAGTTGGACCATCGCCTGCGCTGGATCCTCGCCACAAGATGTATGAGCGGGAAAGTTTGCGCATCTATCAAGAAGTGATGTCCACGGTAAACGACCCGCAGCAACAGCAAGCAATGCTGATGAGCCGCTTGCAGGCTTTGCGGGTTCAGCTTTACGACAAGTCAAAGGAGGACTGAAATATAAACTGGCGGTCCTCCGGATAGACTTATACCAACCTGTTTTTTGCCACAAATTAGTTGTTGATTCGCAATAATTTGCATTGGACGAACAAAACCGGTGTTAATATTTTTGCCGTGGCTTGTCGGTTTCATTGAGAAACCACTCTGCATTTATGCCGCTTCAGAGTAATTTTCGATCTTCATGGTCAGATTACTTCTTTGCCTGACGCTTCCAAATGATCGCGATTGTTTAAAGCCGCAATGAGCCATGCCTGCACAAAATTACCTACATATCTGGGACGACAGGCTTTTGTATATCGCTCCTTCGATTGCGTCCGGAATGACGGTCCGTTCGACGGCCACCCTGTTGATTTCACTAACGGGGAAGCCATTCATATTGAGGCCGCTGAACGGAATATCGTTGCGATATCGTGCGGCGCTGGTGGCGCCGCATGTCGCGCGTGGTCTTGAAGCTGACAGTTGCGGCCTGCTGTCGTTAAACCTGGATCCGGTTTCCGTCAATTATCACGCATTGAGGAAAGTGGTAGGTACCGGGCCGATCCATGAAATCGACTGGCGCTGCTTTGGCAATTTACGCGACTTGTTCGAAGGAGTGATGCATGGCCAGATACAGGGACCGGCCTTGCACCGCTTTACGACCGTCTTGATCAACGCTATCTGTCAAGGCCGGCCGGCTGACGCCATTGTCGACGCCAGGGTGAAAATGGTAATGCAGCGCTTGCAGTGCGATTCTGAAAAGATTGTCCTCGCCGACCTTGCAGACATCGCCGGTCTTTCACCATGCCGTCTCACCCATTTGTTCAGCCAGGAAATCGGTCTTTCGATCAAACGCTATCTGTTATGGGCCAAGGTCAGGCGTGCAGGGCAATTGCTGGTCAGCGGCAAGCCTTTGGTCGATATTGCGCACGCCAGCGGCTTTTCCGATTCGTCTCATATGAACAGGACTTATCAGCAATACTTCGGACTGTCTCCTTCGTTCCTTGCTGATAACGCCAAGGTTGCGCTGACCGTCGACAATAGTGCAACAGCCATGTGGCGAGATGGTGGCAGCGGCGTCAGCTTTTGATCTTGTTTATCCTGGCGACGGCGAAAGCGGCACCGCAGTTCGAACTACACGGCCTGGCTGCCGCCAAAGTTATTCCTGTACGCGTTTGGGCTGGTCCCGACAACGCGTGCGAAATGCTCCCTGAGGGAAGTCGCCGAGCCGAAACCTGCCATGGCGGCGACCTGCTCGATGGATAGCGCGCTTGTTTCCAGGATATTTTGCGCGCGCCTTACCCTTGCCTGCAGCAACCATTGCAAAGGAGTGATGCCCAGCTGCTCGCGGAAGTGGCGGCTTAATGTGCGGGTGCTGGTTGCCGCCTGTCCTGCCAGATCGAGAAGGGTCAAGGGTTTGTCCAGATGCAGTTCAAGCCAATGGAGCAGCGGCTGCAACGAACCAGGCGATCCCGGCGGCGCATGGACGATGAATTGTGACTGTCCCCCGGCGCGTTCAAGCGGCATGACGGCAAGCCGCGCAGCATCCGCCGCCGCGGCCGCCCCATAGTCGTTTCTTACCATGTGCAGGCACAGGTCGAATCCGGCGGCAGCTCCGGCCGAGGTCAGGATGCGGCCGTTGTCTACATACAGGACATCGGCATCAACCGAGACCAAAGGATAACGCCGCGCCAGTTCGGGAGCGGTTGCCCAATGGGTGGTTGCCCGCAAACCGTCCAGCAAGCCGCTTGCGGCAAGTATAAAAGCCCCCGAGCAGATCGAGGCGATCCGGGCTCGATTGCTTGCCGCGGTTTGCAGCGCATCAATGAGTTTGCCGGAAACAGCTGCGTTGAGATCTGACACGCCCGGCACGATGACCGTATCGGCTTCAGCCACAAATCCCAGGTCGTTCCGGATACGCATATCGAATTTCCCAGCCTTGACGGTCTTGCTTTCACTACACACACAGACTTGGTAAGCCTCATGTCGTCCTGCCAGCGAGACCCTGTCAAATATCTCGCAAGGTATGGACAGATCGAAAGGCACCACGCCATGAAACGCGACGACGGCAATTCGATGGGGGCGCTTCTGTTTAACGGACATGCGTAATCCTTTCCAGGCAAATGAGATAGCAGAAGCGGATTTCTCGAAAATGGCCGGAATCCGTTGGATATTGGCATTATAGCCAATGGGCGAAATGCACCGCATCAGTCAGACTATGGCTACTGAAGAAACCTGGATTGGTCAAATATGGAAAAACATGATCTGGATTCATTAAAAGCGCTGCGTCAGCTTCGCATGGCTTCAATTATCGAGGGCGCCAGCCTGCTGATACTGCTTGGCATCGCCGTGCCGCTTAAACATGTCGCTGGCATTCCCGCCGCCGTAGCCGTCATGGGGCCGTTGCATGGGCTGACTTTCATTGCTTATGTGTGGCTGGCGGTGAACGTTATTTCCGGCGCCAAATGGAGTAAAAGCGATGCTGTCCGCATTCTGCTGGGAGCAGTCCTGCCGTTTGGCGGATTTTTCAACGCCAGGTTCATCCGCCAGCATGAGCTGGCGCTGGCAAGCAGCACAGGCGGCAAGGCAGGCCATCCGTGATCTACCTGCTGGTGAAGTCGCTGCATATCTGTTCCGTCATCTTCTGGATAGGCGGAATGCTGCTTCAATGCATCTTGCTGATGTCCGGCTGTTCCCTGCCGGGGCCGTCGATGCCGGTTGAAATTTCCAGCCTGAAGATGCTGCACCGATGGCAGCGCGCGATCACCGGGCCCGCAATGATATTGACCTGGCTGTCGGGTCTTTTCATCGCGACCCAAGGCGGCTGGTTCGGCAGCCACTGGTTGTCGCTCAAGCTGGCGCTGGTCCTCGTGCTGTCGGCGATGCACGGCTCGCTGACGGGACTGCTGCGGCGCAGGATCAACTCCACATCCAGACAAACTTCGACGTTGTTCAGCTTTGCTCTGCCCGGCCTGTTTATCGTGACTGCAGCAATAGTCTTGTTAGTGATCACGAAGCCTTTCTGACCTGCCAATGATTAGGCAGAAACACGATCGAAAGCAACGCGAGCAGTTTCAACTTCGTCCCTGTGCAAGAAAGCCCACGTAGCCAGTGCCGTTACCGGAACCAGCACATCGCTTCCCAGTTTGGTAAGTTCGTAGTCGACCCGTGGCGGAATGCTCGGCGTCACTGTGCGGGTGACATAGCCGTCGCGTTCCAGTCCGCGTAGCGTCGTTGTAAGTACTTTCTATGAAATGGCGCTCAGCGCCCGTTTCAATTCGCTGAAGCGCATGCTGCCGCCGGAAAGCATGTGTATTACCAGCAACGACCATTTGTCGCCGACACGCGCCAGGACATCCGTGACCGATTGACAGACATCTGGCGGCAAGTTGTCTATGCGGGCGGCGCAGGCGGGCTTGGTAACGTCAAGGTAACTTGGGTTCATAAAAGTGCCTTCTTGTAGTGCGACATGGTTACTAATAGTATGCCTGTATTCATTGGAAACCAAAGAGGGGGCCTGAACCTCGAGTCAACAAACAAGACAGTAATCGTGACAGGCGGCTGCGGCTACGTCGCCGGCTGGATGATAGCTGGCCTGCTGCAACGTGGTTATCGGGTACGGACCACCGTACGCAATCTTGCATCCGAGGGGGCTGTGCGCAAGAGTATCCTCAGTCAATGCGATCCAGGCGACCGGCTGAGTTTTTTTTCCGCCGATCTATTCCAGGATGCAGGCTGGGGCACAGCGATGGATGGTTGCGATTTCGTGATTCATGTCGCTTCACCGATGGGCCAGGGGGCTCCCAAGGGAACCGACCTGATCACCCCGGCGCGCGACGGCACCTTACGTATATTGAAGGCAGCAGCAGCGGCCGGCGTCCGGCGCGTGGTCATCACTTCGTCTGTGGCCGCCGCACAAAATACCCTTCCAGCCGGAGACCGGAATCACGTTGAAACTGACGAGGGGATGTGGACCGATGTCAATAAAAAGGATACGGGCGATTACGCAAGGTCAAAGACGCTGGCGGAGAAAGCGGCCTGGGAATTTATCGAGCAGGATAAAAGCGGCCTGACGCTCACCTCGATTCTGCCGGGCATGATTCTCGGTCCGGTGATGACATCCAAGGTGTCCGGCTCCGTCGAAATCATCTCGCGCATGCTGACAGGCAGGATGGCCGCCGTTCCCCGGCTAGGTTTTAGCATTGTTGACGTGCGTGACCTGGTCGACTTGCATATCAGCGCCATGCTCTCGCCGGCGGCGGCAGGCCAGCGCTTTATCGCCAGCAGGGGCTTTCTCTGGCTCTCCGAAATGGTCGACATCTTGCGCCGGCAGTCTGGCATGCCAACCGAGAAATTGCCGAAGCGCCGGCTGCCGGATGTCGTCTTGCGGCTGGCTGCGTTGTTTAGCGCGGAAGCCAAATTCATGGCGCCGTTACTTGGCAAGGAAAGCCGATACAGTCATGCGAAAGCGACAGCCTTGCTCGACTGGCATCCGCGTGCCGCGGCGGACACGGTCACCGCCTGTGCGGAAAGCCTGGTTGCACGCGGCATTGTTTAGCTCTACAGAATCTCGCTCACAAAATCGATGAACGCCTGCACCTTCGCCGCAGGCAGGTGGCGCGACGGGTAGAGTGCGTACAGCGAGTATTTCTCTCCCGCATAGTCCGGGAGAAGTTCGACCAGGAGGCCTTTGGCGAGGAGGTCCTGCACGCCGCTTGCCTTGATGCGCGCAATGCCGGCGCCGGCCAGGCATGCGCTCAGCAATGTGCCAGCCTCGGTAACGAGCAGGCGGCCGGAGGTCTTGGCCGGGATGATCTTGCGGCCAGACCGGTATTCCCAATCCAGCGGCAGGCCCGTCATCGCACTGCGCATCTGGATGCACTCGTGGCTGGCAAGATCCGCAGGTGTTTCAGGTCGCCCGTGTTTCTTGATATAGGCTGGCGCGGCGACGGTCACTACAGGAGTCTCCAGCAACTTGCGCCCGACCAAAGACGAAGAGGGTGGTTGCCCGAAGCGTACTGCGACGTCAAAGCCTTCGGCAACCAGGTCGCCCAATTGCTCGCGCGCCACCAGATCCAGCGAGAGATCGGGGTAACGGTCCAGAAATTGCGTGATGTGGGGTGCAAGCATCCTGCGCGCAAAAAAAGAATCGACATTCACGCGCAAACGCCCTCTCACGGCAACCGACGCCCCGGCTGTCAGGGCCACGGCATCGCCGATGCTGGCCAGCAACGGGCCGATTTCCTCATAGAGGCGCCTGCCTTCATCCGTCAGTTTGACCGAGTGCGTGGTCCGGTCAAACAAGCGCACCCCGATGCTCGACTCGAGCCGTCCCACCGCCCGGCTCACACCGGACGGAGACAAGCCCAGAACGTCCGCCGCGCGCGCAAAACTGCCGCTGTTAACGATCGCGGCAAGTACATTGATATTGGCAAGCATGCGTCCATCGAAGCTCATTGCCGACCTTTCTTGTTCGTGCGTAAACGTCATCAATGATATGACATGGATTCGATTCCATCAACAAGTGCGGACGACTATGATGCAAACCATCGCAATCGATAACCACGGTTCGCACTTTTTCAGTACCAGATCCGAGCATGATGCAGATCGTTCGGAGAGGTCCCCCAATCTTGATGGAGCTACTCATGACACAAAGTTTTAGCCGCCGCGACATGCTGAAAAGCGCCTCAGGCCTGCTCGCCGCCACAACAATGGGCGGGCTACTGGGCAACCGCGCTGTTGCCGCGGATGTCACTCCACGTGCACAAGGTAAGTACCTCCATAATCGCGCGTTTTCCCCAATCGATCGCGCTCTTCAGCAGGCGGTTGATAACAAAACGGTTGCCGGCGTCGTCGCCATGGGCGCGACCGACAAGGGTATGGTCTACCAAGGGGCGTTCGGCAAGGCAGACCTGGATGCCGGCACGCCGATATCAATGGACAATGTCTTCTGGCTGCTTTCCATGAGCAAAGCCATCACGGCTACCGCCTGCATGCAGCTCATCGAACAAGGCAAGTTAAAGCTCGACCAGCCCGCGAGCCAGATCCTGCCGGAGCTCAAGGCGCCGATGGTGCTGGACGGCTTCGATGCCGCAGGCAAACCAAAACTGCGGCCAAGCAAACGTCCGATCACCGTGCGCCATTTGCTGACCCATACTTCAGGTTATACCTATCCTGTCTGGAGCGAAAACATCCTGCAGTACGAAAAAGCTGCCGGCATGCCCGATATTGCCTATTCGATGAACGGCGCCTTCACCGCGCCGCTGGAATTCGATCCGGGCGATCGCTGGCAATATGGCATCAGCCTGGATTGGGTCGGCAAGCTGGTCGAGGCCGTGAGCGACCAGTCGCTGGAAATCTATTTTCGGGAAAAAATCTTCAATCCGCTTGGCATGGACAACTCGGGTTTCCTCATCGGCAGCGCCCAAAAGAAGCGCGTAGCGACCATGTACAACCGGCAGCCGGACGGCTCGCTCAAGTCCGCGCCGTTCGAGATGAATCAGCGTCCGGAATTTTTCAGCGGAGGAGGCGGGCTGTTCAGCACCCCGCGCGACTATATGGCCTTCCTGCAAATGCTGGTGCGCGGCGGCACATTCAACGGCGCCCGTATCCTGAAACCGGAGACCGTTGCGATGATGTTCAAGAATCAGATCGGCGATCTCAATGTAGTCGAAATGAAATCCGCCCAGCCGGTTTACTCAAACAGTTTCGACGAATTCCCCGGCATGCAGCATAAATGGGGCCTGTCGTTCGACCTGAATACGCAGCCGGGACCGCATGGGCGCAGCGCCGGCAGCGGCAGCTGGGCCGGCCTCCTCAACTGTTACTACTGGATCGATCCGGTCAAGCATGTTACCGGCGCGTTGTTCACGCAGCTCCTGCCTTTTTATGACGAACGCGTCGTGAATCTCTGGGGCCAGGTTGAAGAAGGCATATACGGCGGCCTCCGCCGCACTTGATATCCACGCTGCATCCATGAGATCTGACGATCATTGATGCGGCAGTTTAGTTACTTAGTTAATCACCATTACGAGAAAGAAACATCATCATGTACGCCATTACTGGAATTACCGGAAAAGTCGGCGGCGCACTCGCGCAAGCGCTACTCGCCGCGAATCTGCCTGTCCGCGCCGTTGTGCGCGACGCCGCCAAGGGCCAGGCCTGGGCGGCCCGCGGCTGCGAAGTCGCGCTCGCCGAGATGGACGATGCGGTGTCCCTGGCTGCCGCGTTCAAGGGCGTCGAGGGAATATTCATTCTGCCGCCGTCGGAATTCGACCCGTCGCCAGGTTTTCCCGAGGCGCTCTTGGTCATCAATGCGGTCAAGGCAGCACTCGAAGCGGCAGGTCCAGGCAAGGTGGTTTGCCTTTCGACGATTGGGGCACAGGCAACCCAATCAAACCTGCTCACGCAGCGCACACTCATGGAACAGGCGCTTGGCGAACTGTCGATGCCCATCACGTTCCTCAGGCCAGGCTGGTTCATGGAGAACGCGCTGTGGGATGTCGAGCCGGCACGCAGCGGCGTCATTCCGAGTTTTCTGCAACCCCTCGACAAACCGGTGCCGATGGTGGCGACGGCGGACGTCGGGCGAGTCGCGGCGGAATTGCTGCAACAAGACTGGAGCGGCCGACGCATCGTTGAACTGGAAGGGCCGCATCGCGTTTCGCCCAACGACATCGCGGCCGCGTTTGCGGAAATCCTTGGCCATCCGGTCCATGCCGAGGCGGTTCCGCGCGAGACCTGGGGTGCATTGTTCAGGTCGCAAGGCACGAAAGATCCTGTGCCGCGCATCCAGATGCTTGATGGATTCAACGAAGGCTGGATCGAATTCGAAGGCGACGATGCCAAGGTGATCAAGGGCGAAGTCGAACTTGAGACGGTCTTGCGAGGACTTGTCGCAGCTGGATAATCTCATCAACGAACGGGAGAAGGAGATGGACTACAGTACGCTAGGCCGGTCTGGCCTGCGCGTCTCGCGCCTATCGCTGGGCGCGATGACATTTGGCGCGGGCAGCGGGATATGGGGACAGATAGCCGGGCTCGATCGAGCGCAGGCGGCCAGCCTTGTGGCGATGGCGTTCGACCAGGGTGTCAACCTGATCGATACCGCCGATGCCTATTCACAGGGAAAGTCGGAACAGATCGTAGGGCAGGTCATTGCCGATCTCGGCCTCGATGAGACGCGCATGCTGGTGGCGACCAAGGTCCGGCTGCGCACCGGCCCCGGGCAAAACCAGGTCGGCCTGGGCCGCTCGCACATCATGCGCTCGGTGGAGGCGAGCCTGAAACGCCTAGGCCGCGATCATATCGATCTGTTCCAGTTGCACGATCGCGATGCACTAGTGCCGATGCAGGAAACGCTGCGCGCCTTGGACGACCTGGTGACGCAAGGGAAGGTGCGCCACATCGGCGTGTGCAACTTCAGCGCGGGCGACCTGGAGCGCGTGCAGGGCATCACGGCGCAGACGCACAGGGCGGCCATTACCAGCAATCAGGTTTATTACTCGCTGGCGGCGCGCGATATCGAATACGAAATCGCGTCGGTAGCGCGGGCCAACGATGTCGCCCTGATTGTCTGGAGTCCTCTGTCGGGCGGATATCTGAGCGGAAAATATACGGCGGGAGGCGATGGCGCAGGGAAGGGGCGCCGCGCCAATCTCGATTTCCCGCCGATCGATCCGGCTAAAGTCGATCCCATCGTGCTCGAACTGCGGCAAGTGGCTGCCGAACTTGGCGCGACGCCGGCGCAAGTTGCATTGGCATGGACCCTGGGCCGGAGCGAAGTGACATCGATCACGATTGGCGCACGCTCGCCGGAACAGATCGTCAATAACCTGGCAGCGGCGCAACTGGTTTTGTCGGCCGAGCAACGGGAGCGTCTGGATTGTGTGTCGGAGCCGGAAAAGGTCTACCCGTACTGGATGCAGCAATTTCACGACAGGGATCGCGTATTGCCTTGATGGATGACGGGCAAGTTCGCAATCAGTGAACACGATCAATAAAGTCTGTCGTGGTACCCCGGATTTTACGCCTGCATGTTGATCGCAGATTGCCTATCTATAAATGCATATAGCTCGAGAAGCCTGCCGTCGCGTGTGACCGCTATGTCCACGCCTGTCACAGCGTTCCGATTGTCTTCAGGCCCATAACCCCATGCGAGGCGCCCGACCCCATGCATGGCCTCGACGGGGCCGCGCTCGACAAAATCGAAAGCAGGGAATTTTGCCTGCAACTCCTCAATCCTGCGATTGATGGCGTTCAGGCCGACATAGCGGCCGTCGGGGTCGACGAAGGTACCCTCAGGCAGCCAGATGGTTTCCAGTTCCGTCATGCGCGCCGCAGCGTTCCGCTCGCCGAAGATGGCGAGCAGGTTTCGTCGCAATAGTTCATTCACCGAAAAAGACATCGCAGATTCCTTTACATGGTTGAGGATCGGACCGAACGGTAGTGTTCCGATATCGTGATCCTGTGCTTTGAAAGCAGATGTAGCGCTCAGTGTTGCGCGGCCATCGATACGGCAAAGCTGTCTTCCAGCATCAGGAAGCTGGCGATCCTTGTATCGGAGAAGGTCAGGACGAACGCGAATGTCGTATCGATCAGCTTGCCGGTGGTGATGATCCGCGATTGCAAATGGCCGAGAATGATAGCCCGGTCGTCGTTTGCGAGAATATCCTTGATGTCGAAGCTGACGCGCTCAACCATGGTTTGCGTGTCGCGGACGAAATCCGATATTGCCTTGCGTCCGGTCTTGTGGCCGATCCAAGGCAGCACGCCGGTGTCGCCCGGTATGTTCCAGTCGAGATCGGGCGTGCACAGTGCGGCAATCTCGTCGGCGCTGGCGCCTGAGCCCATTTTTGCCAGAAACTGCTGGGCGAGCTGAAGGTTTTTTTGCGAATTCATGGTGTTTCCAGGTGATGCCGCAGCCATGCTCGCATGGATGCGGCGTTGAAAAATCAGACTTGCACACGTCCGCCATCGACGAACAATTCAGTCCCGGTGATATAGCTGGCGTCGTCGGACGCCAGAAAGGAAACCGCCTTTGCGATCTCGTCGGCATTACCCACCCGGCCGAGGGGCGTCGTGGCGGCGACTTCCTCGCAGTACGCGGCAATCTGCTCGTCGCTTAACAAGTGGTCATTTCAGGGCTCCCGATTGATCTGCGTGGACGAATGGCTTCAGCTTAGTTTAAGCACGCATGCAGATAAATAGGTGTATTGTGGTTTATCTATTCACCTGTGTAGATAATTGGAGATCGACTGATGGACCATTTGCAGGCTATCCGCGTCTTTGTCCGCGTTGTTGAGACCGGAGGTTTCGGACGCGCAGCCCTTTCTCTGAATATGCCGAATGCCACGGCGAGCAAATGGGTCAAATCGCTGGAAACGCATCTTGGCGTAAAACTGCTGGAACGGAATACGCGCCGGGTCAGTGTGACGACCGATGGAGCGGCTTACTATGAACGTATGCGGCAGCTGCTGAGCGAACTCGACGATGTCGAGGCCACGCTTGGCCGGGAGCAGGCAAACCCGCGCGGCGTGCTGAGAGTCGACACCGGCGGCTCGACCGCAAGCGGCATCCTCATTCCCGCATTGCCGGCTTTTCTTGCGCGCTATCCCGACATACAGGTTCAGCTCAGCGTCACCGACCGTACCGTGGATCTTGTGGCAGAAAACATAGATTGTGCAATCCGCAGCAGCGCCAATGACCTGGATCTCGTGACGCACTCGGTCGGGAAGCTCGCCTGGACCACATGCGCCAGTCCCGCTTATCTCGCAAAGTACGGCACGCCGAAGCGTCCGCAGGACATTGTGGAGGGCAGCATGCCCGTCGTCGGCTATTTTTCTGCAACGACGGGCATTACGCAGCCGCTGATGTTTTGCCGAGGCAGGGAGGTAATCACGCTTGAACGGGTACGCCATGACATTCTTGTCAGCGAGAGCAATGCCCACCTTGCTACTGCGTTGGCTGGCTTGGGGATCGTCCACACATTGGACTTCATGGTGCGCCCGTTCATCGAGCAAAAGAGGCTTGTGCCGATTCTCGTGCCATGGCGGCCGGATCCGCTTGCGGTCTATATCGCTTATCCGCCGAGCCGGAGATATAGCACCAAGGTGAGGGTGTTTGCAGATTGGGTTGCGGCACTGTTCGCGTCTGCGTGAATCGTGACAGATTCATGGCAGATTCATGACAGATGAGCTTGACGAGAAGCGGGCGCGGCGGGCTATTGGAGGGGGCGCTTTGGCTGCTCCGACTCATGGTGTCGTCAAAACGGACCAGGCCCCGGCCTGTTGACAGACCGGGGCCTGGCGCTACCGAAGCGCGTCAGGCAGCTTGCTGGCCGAGCTTGCGCGAGCGGCCATCAAGGCTGAAAGCGCCAGCGCCGAAGGCCGCCACTTGCAGCAAGCCGCCAGCCATGGCGAGATTCTTCATGAAATGGATCATCTGGTTCTGGTCGCCGAGGGCGTGATGGAAGATCAGGGCCGTGACAACCGCAAACACGGCCAGCACCGCGGCCACCAGGCGGGTCTGGTAGCCGGCCAGCAGCAGCAGGCCGCCGCCCAGTTCGACGATGACGGCCGCCGCGTAACCGAGCGTCGCCAGCGGCAGGCCGGTCGACGCGATGTAGCCGATGGTGGCGGCGGGCGCCGCCAGCTTGCCGACGCCGCTCAGGATGAAGATGAGGGACATCAGCAGACGGCCGAGGGCCGGTGTGAAGGAAGGTGTTTTCAGTGCATTGCTCATGCTAGCTCCAGTAAATGAAATGACGAATTAAGGAAAAAGTGCTGCCCTGTGTATCTTTTACGCCGCGCGGTCCGGGCCGGCCGCGCGGAAAAAATCAAATCTCGCCGCGTGCGCGCAAGCCGTCGCCGATGCGGCGTATTTCCGCCTCACCCTGCTGCAGCGTCGCCGGCGAAGTATGTACCGAGTAATAACCGAGCACCAGTTCGTGCGGATGCTTGGCGGCGGAGCCGAGCACGAACTCGGTCTCGCCTTGTGCGACGAAATCCAGCGGTGCAGCGGACTCTTCGAAGATCGCCACCTCCTTCTCCAGAGTCACACCCGAGACCTGCAGCTTGCCCTTGCTGTTGGCGACCCAGGCGACCGTTTGGTCGGCCGGTGGCTGGTAGCGCCAGCGTTCGCCGTCCGCCAGCTTGACGTGCAGGTAATTGATCGATGCGCTGGTCGCGATGGCGCTCTGCGCCCGGCCGTATTTGCCAAGGACGACGCGTGCCGGTCCTTCGGACTGGACTTCCTCCGGCGCCAGGTAGCGGCTCTGCGCCGGGCTGTTTTCGTCTTGGCTGGGTAAGGCCAGCCACAGTTGGAAACCTTCGACGTGGCCGGCATCGCCGACCTGGCCGCCGTGCCAGACGCCGCCGCCGGCCTGCATCCATTCGACGCCGCCGGCCGGCAAGCTGCCGCGGCGGCCGGTTGTCTCGTAGTAATCGGTGTTGCCTGAGAAAACCACGGTCACGGTGGCGATGCCGGAGTGCGGATGCAGGTTCATGCGCGGACCGCCGGCGCTCATCTTGAACAGGTCAAGAAAGACAAAGGGTTTGATCAGTTCGCCCATGTCGGACGGGCTGACCAGGCGCGTGATGCCGCCGTGCACCGTACCGCGCGTGCGGTACAGCACTTCGCGCAGGGTGCCCGGCAGCGGCAGGGCGGCGGTGTTGCTGATCAATGTTTGCATGCTGTGCTCCTTTTGTTGGCTCGGTTGAATCCGATGAGCGAATAATAGGCGCTAGCAATCCATCTTTAAAGTCTATATATTTAGATATTATGTATCGATAGGATGGATATATGTTCGACGCCATGTCTATGGACCAGCTGCGCACGTTCATCGCCGCCGCCGAAGAAGGCAGCTTTTCCGCCGCCGGCCGCAAATTGCGCCGGGCGCAATCTGTGGTCAGCCATACTCTGGCCAATCTGGAACTGCAAGTGGGGTTCGCCCTGTTTGAACGGACCGGCCGTTATCCGCTGTTGACCGAGGCCGGCCGCGCCCTGCTGGCCGACGCCAGGGCGGCCGTGGGCGGCATGGATGTGTTCAAGGCGCGGGCGCGCACCTTGGCTGAGGGCCTGGAGCCGGAACTGGCGGTCTCGGTCGACGTCATGTTTCCGATTGCACGCCTGACCGAAGCGGTGCGCGCATTCCATGCGGCTTTTCCCAATACACCGCTACGCCTGCATGTGGAAGCCTTGGGCGCTGTCGTCCAGCCGGTGCTGGATGGCCGCTGCCGGGTCGGCATCATCGGTTCGCTGCCGGATATTCCGAGAGACTGCGACGCCGATTATCTGCTGAGCGTACCCGCGGTATATGTAGTGGCGGCGAATCACCCGCTGGCGGCGTTCGCCGGGCCGATTGCGCGCGCCGAGGCGGCCAGACATGTGCAGCTGGTGCTGACCGACCGAACGATCTTGACCCAGGGTCGTGAATTCGGCGTGATATCGACACACATCTGGCGCCTGGCGGACCTGGGGGCGAAGCACGAATTCCTGCGCGCTGGGCTAGGGTGGGGCTCCATGCCGCAACATATGGTGGAAGAGGATCTGCGGCGCGGCAGCCTGGTGCGTATCGAACTGGAGGATGACCCGATACAGAGCTTCTCGTTCGTGATGCGGGCTTTTTATCGCCGCGATGCGCCGCCCGGGCCGGCTGGGCGATGGTTCGTCAGCAAGCTGAAGCAGTATTGAGGGGGGCTGAAGAAAAGCAGGCCGGCGGCGCCTTACGAGCAGCCGCCGTGGGTTCGATGCAGCGATGATTAAATCGCCTGGTGACGATGGAAAGCGCGCCCCAGGCGACGCAATGGATCTGCATCACCTGGGGCTGATGAGCGCGGTCACCAGGCCCGCAGCTTACGCCAGGTCGAAGCGGTCCAGGTTCATCACCTTGGTCCAGGCCGCGGCAAAGTCAGCAATGAATTTCTGCTGGCCGTCGGCGCTGGCATAGACTTCGGCATAGGCGCGCAGTACCGAGTTGGAGCCGAAGATCAGGTCGTTGCGGGTGCCGGTGTACTTTACCGCACTGCTCTTGCGATCCCGGCCTTCGAACAGCTCGGCCTCGCCGTCCACTGCTGTCCATGTGAGCCCCATGTCCAGCAGATTGACGAAGAAGTCGTTGCTGAGCACACCCGCCTGCTTGGTGAACACGCCATGCTGGCTGCCGTCAGCGTTGGCGCCGAGTACGCGCAGGCCGCCGATCAGCGCGGTCAGTTCCGGCGCGCTCAAGGTCAGCAACTGGGCCTTGTCGATCAGCAAGGCTTCGGTCGGCGCACCGATCTTGCCCTTCTTGTAGTTGCGGAAACCGTCAGCCAGGGGCTCGAGTACGGCAAAGGACGCGATATCGGTCTGCTCCTGCGTGGCATCTACGCGGCCCGGCTCGAACGGAACTTCGAGCGTGACGCCGGCTGCCTTGGCCGCCTGCTCGACGCCGACGCTACCGGCCAGCACGATGACGTCGGCCAGCGAAGCCTTGGCCGATGCCTTCTGGATCCCGGCCAGGACAGGCAGGGCCTTGACGGCTATCTGGTTGACCGCCCAGTCCTTCTGCGGGGCCAGGGCCAGGCGTGCGCCATTGGCGCCGCCGCGCTTGTCGCCGCCGCGGAAGGTGGAGGCAGAGGCCCAGGCCACCGAGACCAGTTCACTCACCGACAGGCCCGAGGCCGCGATCTTGGCCTTGAGTTCAGCGATGTCAGACGCCGTGGGCTGGTGGCTGGCGGCTGGCAGCGGGTCTTGCCAGATCAAGTCAGCGCTGGGCACTTCGGGGCCAAGGTAACGTGCTTTCGGGCCCATGTCGCGGTGGGTCAGCTTATACCAGGCGCGGGCAAAAGCTTCCGCAAAGGCCTGCGGGTCTTCATGGAAGCGCTTGGATATCTTGCCGAACTCCGGGTCGAAGCGCAGGGTCAGGTCGGTGGTCAGCATGGTGGGTTTGTGAAACTTGCCTTGGATATGCGCGTCGGGAATGATGTCCTCGGCATCCTTGGCCACCCACTGTTTGGCGCCTGCCGGCGAATGCGTGAGTTCCCACTCGTACTTGAACAGGTTCTCGAAGAAATTGTTGCTCCACAGCGCCGGGGTTTTGGTCCAGGTCACTTCCAGGCCGCTGGACACGGTGTCCTTGCCGTGGCCGCTGCCAAAGTTGCTGTTCCAGCCCAGGCCCTGGGCTTCGATGCCCGCGCCTTCCGGTTCCGCGCCCTTGTGCGATTCAGGCGCGGCGCCATGCGCTTTGCCGAAGGTGTGGCCGCCGGCGATCAAGGCAACGATTTCCTCGTCGTCCATGGCCATGCGGCTGAAGGTGGCGCGGATGTCCTTGGCCGCGGCCAGGTAATCGCCGCTGGCGTCCGGGCCTTCCGGGTTCACATAGATCAGGCCCATGTGAGTGGCTGAAAGGTTGCTGTCCAGCTCGCGGTCGCCACTGAAACGCTTGTCGGTCCCCAGCCAGGTGGTCTCGGCGCCCCAGCTCACGTCCAGGTCTGGCTCCCATACGTCTTCACGGCCGCCGGCAAAGCCAAAGGTGCGGAAGCCCATCGATTCCAACGCTACATTGCCGGTCAGGACGAACAGGTCGGCCCAGGAAATCCGCTGGCCATACTTCTGTTTGATCGGCCACAGCAGGCGGCGCGACTTGTCGATGTTGACGTTGTCAGGCCAGGAGTTCAGGGGTGCGAACCGTTGCTGCCCACGACCGCCGCCGCCGCGGCCGTCAAGCGTGCGGTAGGTGCCGGTCGCATGCCAAGCCATACGGATCATCTGCGGGCCGTAGTGGCCGAAATCGGCCGGCCACCAGTCCTGGCTGTCGGTCATGAGCTTGACCAGATCAGCCTTGAGCGCTTTGTAATCCAGTTTCTTGAATTCCTCGGCGTAATTGAATTTTTCTCCGAGCGGATTGGACTTGTTCGAATGCTGGTTCAGCAAATCAACTCGCAGTTGATTGGGCCACCAATCTTTGTTGGTCGTGCCGCCGCCGGCGGCATGGTGGAAGGGACACTTGGCTTCATTCGACATGGGAATCTCCTTTGTCAGTTAAATGGCTGCGCTTACATCCCGGCCTAAGAGGTAGTGCACGCCTATGGACCTGCTTTGCAAATGGCCGGCTAGAACATTCATAATAACTAATAACTATTCATTTTAATATTCAATAAAATCTATCTATCGGATAGGTGTTGCCAAAGGTGCCCGTACTTCCACCCTACGGCTTGGGTTGCCGGACACCGCCGCCTGCATGAGCGGATTCGATCCCGAGGTCTACCGGTATTTTGTTGTTGATCGGATTTTAATCCCGCGTTCTCGAACAAATGTGAAAAGGGAGGTCATGAGAGGCGAGTAGATGCATATTCATGCAATTCTCATGATGAAATTGAAGCCGTGGAAGCGTTCCTTTGTCCTGACTGCGTACGAGAAGATCAACTTTCATGGAGACTTTCTTAACGGAGACGCAACCGTCCTTTACCCGATATTCATTGCTGCTTGAAACATGAGTGCTTGTTGTTACGCCTGATTGGATTGCCTTCCTATTTCGACATACTATCCAATTCTATGAAGATGCATCTGAAGCGGAGCAGATATTAAAGAAGTATCTGTCCTAACTCCCGCTCCAGTTGGCTTATGCCGGCAGACTGACGCCGGACAGCTCTTCGCACAGTCCGATGAGGCGCTCTTGGAGAGTGACATCCTTCGCTTGCGGATTCGGGGCAAGCGGCCGCATGTGGTAGAAATAACGGCCTGTCACAAGAGCCTTGGAATCGTCGCCCGCCGCTAGCCATGCTTGCGTGCGATGTGCCTGATCCATGTCGTCGGGCGCACCGGCGCCGCCCATTTTGGTCGGCACCCAGCCCGGCTCAAGCGAGTTGGATAAAACATCTGGCCAGCGGCGGGCGATTGCGAATGCCAGCATGGCGTCATGCAACTTGCTCTCGGCATAGGCCATGGAACCGCTCCATCGACGTTTGCGCCAGAGGATGTCGTCCAGGTTCGCGTCTGCGTCGTGATGCATCCCGGAGCTCAGGTAGACAAGCCGCTGTGGTTTATCGATCAGTGCGGTCAAGATGTACGCGGACAGTGTATTGATCGCGAAGACATGCGGCAGACCATCTTTGGTGAGTCGATGGCTTTCTCGATAGCCAACTGCGGCATTGTGGATTATTGCATCGAAGTGGCCGAGAGCATTGACGCTTGCGGCGACCTCTTTAGCGCCCGCCATGGTTTCGAGGTCGCCTGCGACTATGGCTTCAGCCCCGGGAAATGCCTGCCGAACGTCATTCGCGCGAGCCGGATTACGAGCATGCAGGACCAGCTTGTGGCCTTGTGTGGCCAGTAACTCTGCAGCCATGAGGCCTAAACCTGTCGACGAACCGGAAATGAATATGCGTGCCATGTGAATTCTCCTTACTGAATAATGGATATGCGATGCAACGATTAGGCCGTGGTGCGGCGGTTGACCAGAATCAGTGCGGCTCCAGTAATGGCGCCCGCTGCGCCGAACAAGTAGACAGAGGCGTAGCCGAAGCGACTCGCGACGAGGCCGGCGGAGGGACCGGCAAGACCGTAGGCAATGTCGAGGAATGCGACAAAGGCGCCCATGGCACTGCCACGATTGGCCGGCAGCACGCGCTTTAGCGCCTCGACGCCGAGGGCGGGAAACACTAGTGCACAACCCAAGCCGGTCACCAAGGCGCCGCCTAGCGCCATCAGCTCATTCTGCGCTCCCCAAAGCATGACTTGGCCAATGGCTTCTACGCCAAGAGACCATAAGGCGACACGATAGCCCCCGATCCGATCTGGCAGTTGCCCAAGAACCAGCCTGACAAAGATAAAACCAATACCGAAAGCTGTCATGACCAAGCCGGCATGACCCCAGCCTCGGGCAGAGAAATAGAGCGAAGCAAACGCAGTGAGGCCAGACAGTCCGATACCTTGCAACATCAAACCCATACCTTCCCTCCAGATCTGTCTGATAACGCGGTAGAAAGGCAGGCGATCACCGACCGGCGAGGCATAAGAGGTCGCACGTGAAGCGATTAGTGCTGCGAACAACGGCGCGACAATACAGGCGATCATGACTGCCTGAACGCCAAAACTCTGGTAAAGCGACATGCCGATGGGCGCGCCGACCGCCAGTGCAGCGAACATGGCGATGCCGGTCCAAGACATCGACATGCCTGCACGCTGTGGACCGACCGAGGCGATCGACCACGATACATAGCCGGTGACAAACTGGCTTTCGCCGAGACCTGCCGCAAGGCGTCCCGCAATGATGATGGCAAGACTTGTCGCTGGCGAGAAGCTAGGCAAGGCTGCAACCAAATAAAGCAGACCGCCCAGCGCGGAAAAGGCCGCTCCCTGCAAGGCAGCCTTCTTGCCGCCCAACTGGTCGGTCACACGGCCCGCGTAACCACGAGTCAGTACGGTGGCCAGGAACTGGATACCGATCACCAATCCGACAACCAGGCTGCTAAAGCCGAGTTTGTCATGGACAAAGAGAGGAATAACTGGAAGCGGCATGCCCACGGCAAGATAGCCGCAAAATAATGCCGCGATGACGGCAAGTGCCGGACGAGGCAGATGGGCCGGCGCGGCATCGCCCAGATCTGTCGTTTTTATGGAAATTGATGACATGGAAAACCCCAATTTGTAAAATTATGAGAACGGCCGCCCTGGAGGGCGACCGTATAAACTCAGGCGGCGTCTTCCAGGGAAGCAGATGTCTTGAAAACGTCAGGACGGTAACCGCTGGCAGCGAGCAGATAATCGCGTGAGGCAGTCACTTCAGTCTTCAATTTTTCCAGATCAACGCCAAGCAATTTGCCCGCACGCTTGCGGAACTGGCCTGCGACCATCACCGTGTCGACGTCAGCTCGCTCGACCGCTTGGACGATGGTGCCAATGGCGTTGGTGACCGGGAAGACTGCCGCGCCATGGGTACGCACCATGATGATGTCTGCTTGCTTGCCCGGTGTGAGCGTGCCGGTCTTGGTTTCGAGGCCGGCGGCACGGGCGCCGTTGACTGTCGCTGCCCGCAGCACCGCTTCTACCGAGATCGGCGCGGGAGTGTTCGTCTCGCCACGGAAACGGCGATAGCGCATTGCCGCCCGCTGATGGGTGAACAAGGCATGCATCTCGCCAAACATGTCGCTGCCAAAAGCGGTGTCGAGGTCGATGCCAAGCGCGGGCGCCAAACCATGGTCAATCGCCTGCTGGTAGGCGAAATTTTCGTCGTCGAATCCAAACAATGCGTCTGAACGTGGATTCACGGTGATGTTGACACCTGCGTCCGCCAGCAACTTCCAGGTCGCCTCGGGCAGCCGCGTGCAGTGATTGAAGATATTGTGTTCGCTCAGCACTCCAGGCTCTGCAAATTCGGGGCCGAGCTTGGCGAGATCTCCAATGAATTCGGTCAGAATCCGCATGTCGAGTCTGCGTGCAGCCTTCCACCAATCAAGGTTGAGCTGGCCGAACAAGCCTACCTGTACAAGACTGCCGTCATGGTTCCATTTGAGCGCGAGGCGTTCGAGGTCCTGGGGCAAGTGCGCGCTGGATGCTTTCTTGTCCATTGCAGCGCCGACCATGTGCAGGGAGCGTATCCCGGCGGAATTCAATGCATCGAGTGCCGCATCAGTATGCTCCGGGCTGCGCGAACTGTGACAGGCATCGATGATGGTTGTAATGCCTGCATCTAGCGAGGCTACCGCCGTCAGCCTGGTGCTCAGATGCATGTCGAGTGGACGATAATGTGCACCCAGGGTTTCCGCGACCACATCGATATAGGCAAAGAGGTCGTCGACATCCGGCATCAGCCGGCGCATGACACCTAGCCAAGCGTGGTGATGCGCATCTATCAGGCCAGGCAGGACGATGCTTCCGGCAGCATCTATGATCTCTGCGTCTTCGCTTTTAATGTGGGGCCCGACCGCGGCAATGCGGTCGCCATCCACCAGGATGTCTCCGATAACGAGATTGGGAACATTGGCGTCCATCGTTACGATGGTGCCGCCCTTGAAAAGAATCTTGCGTGCTGTGTCAGACATGATGTGCTCCATTCAGTTGGCTTATAGATGACTACGGCGGCACTCTGGCCACCGTTGACGGCAACGATACGCCTCAGATAATTTTTGATTAAGATAGAGCTACTCATAACATTTATGCTAAAAATCAAAGGTGACCGCAATGAGTTTCGATGGCAGACTTCTTTCCGGGATGAGCGTGCTGGCTGCTGTAGTCGAGACCGGCAGCTTTACGCGGGCCGGGGAGGTATTGGGCCTGTCGGCCTCAGGGGTCAGCCGATCCATATCGCGCCTGGAAGAGCGCATTGGCATTCGGTTACTGGAGCGCACTACGCGTTCGCTACATTTAACTGGCGAGGGGACTCGGTTGTATGAGCTGGCGGCGCCACACCTCTCCGGCATCGAGGAAGCGGCGAATGCCGTGTCGGGTGCCGCTGTCAGTGTTCGTGGCGCCTTGCGGGTCAGTTTGAATCCATTGTTCGCCCGCTACGTACTAGCGCCGCGACTCATCGAATTCAACGACCGCTATCCTGATCTCGATCTTGCGATTTTGCAGTATTCAGATACAGGGGATCTGGTTGCAGAGGGCATAGATGTTGCGGTTCGATTCGGTCCACAACCGCCTTCGAGCATGTCCTCTCGCCTGCTGCTGTCAACCCGCGTGCTTACCGTGGCGTCGCCGTCCTATCTGAGAAAGCATGGACATCCTCAAACGCCGACAGCGCTGGCTGAGCACGATTGCATTCAATACATCGATCCACAACGCGGCAAGCCATTTCCATGGGAATTTCATTCCGGAAAGAAAATCGTGCCTGTTGCCACAAGCGGGCGATTGACCATGACAGACATAGATACAATGTTAAATGCCTGCTTGGCCGGCGCCGGCATCGCGCAAGTACTTGCGCTCGGGGTAGCACACCACATTGAAAGCGGGGCTCTGGTAGAACTGTTTCCAGATTGGCCCGACGAGAAATTTCCGTTGCATGTCATTCGCCCGTCCAGACGCTTGCCCTCGGCTGCGGTCGAAGCTTTTCTGGGGTTTTGCAGGGAGATTTGCAAGGGCAGAATATAGCCATGACATCGATAAATCATGCCCGGCATATTCGCGATTGCTGCATGCAGGCCGGCTTGGCACGCCGCGTCGTCTACTATGTCTCGGCGGTGACAGCAGTAGCCAGTCTTGTGGCCGCAGGCTGGCTACCAGTGTTCAGCGACTAAGGAATCGGCAGTAACTTGCCGGTGGTGGTGCGAGTCTCCATGTCCGCATGTACTCGCGCGGCTTCAGCAAGCGGATAGATACCGCCAATCCTGACCTTCAGATCACCACGGGCAACCCAGTCAAATAACTGGGCGGAATGGGTTCGTAGCAGAGTCGGCGTATACACATAGTCGAGGAAGCTGGCGTATTCGCACACTTAGCTCACGTTGGAGTCAAGCACTCGAAAGCTCATTCTCTCGCGAATATCTGAGTCTCCGAGAACATTGGGTGCCACTCCGACAGGACAGTAGTCAACGTGCCGCCCTCGTTCAGGAAGTGGTGTGCGGCTCCAGGGAGCAGTTCAGGTTTCAAAGGTATTATTGCGTTAGGGTTATGGTAGAC
Organism: Collimonas fungivorans; assembly: GCF_001584145.1. Taxonomy (NCBI): domain Bacteria; kingdom Pseudomonadati; phylum Pseudomonadota; class Betaproteobacteria; order Burkholderiales; family Oxalobacteraceae; genus Collimonas; species Collimonas fungivorans. The sequence continues at coordinate 413,809 of NZ_CP013232.1, forward strand.
AGGCAGGCCTTCTATCCATGTTTCGCTGTATTCTGGCGAGCCCGCTTCCAAGGAAAAACGGGTGGGTTCTGCTGTGTAGCTGCTAGGATTTGCGGCAAATCCTTGGCGTAGAATTCGTATCGCCGATTTTCAAAATCCCGCCATCAAGCCCATTCGATTGAATTTGTGTATGGTATTTGACTGTCCACACACTCTCGCTCCATATCCTGTTATGTTTCGTTCAATTACATCGTTGACGTCGGCCGAATCTGCGATTTCCAGGCACAGATTACTGAACGTTGTTCAACGCGCGCCTTTTGCAATATCGGATTTCAAATTTTTCGTGCAAACGACTTCCTTTTCCTTTGCAGCTCTAGTAATGCAGTCCAGCAATTCATCGGCAGCGATATTCGCGGTAGGGGTGACATGTTGAAGTACGCCAATTTCCCGGAAAAATCCCGCATTCCCTAACGGTAAAACACGCAATTTCTTGCTTGATGCACCTGCAGCGAGGTCGTAAGGAATAATGGCGACGCCTAACCCTTTTCTGACCATTTCCATGATCACCATTGGTTCGTCCAATTCCATCGTATCGTTTACATGCAGGCGAGTGCGCTTAAGGTAGCGATCAACCAGCTGGCCGCCGTAAGATCGCCGGCTGTAGCGCAGAAACGGATGCGCTGCCAGCAGATCCTTGACCGTCTTCTCGCGCGCCGAGAGTGGTGCGATTGCCACATAGGTTTCGCGCAGCATGGTTGTCCACTTCAAGCTCTTCGTCATTTTCAGATTGGGACGAATCATGACTGCAAGCGACAAATCGTTGCTGTCGATTTGCGACATCAGTTGAACCGAGGTTCCCGGCACCACGTTGACTTCAACTAATGGAAAGCACTTCCGGAAATCCGCCAGCGCTGCCGGCAGCAAGTTCAGCTGGACAGTGGAGATGGCTCCGATGTCGATTTTCCCGCGCGTAGCGATGACTTCTGTCTGTCCTTTCATGGATTCAAAAAGCCTGATGATTTCTTCCGCGGTGCGCAGCAGCTGCTTGCCGTGATCGCTGACCGTGACAGACTTTCCCACGCGCGTAAACAGTTCGCAATTCAATTCCTCTTCCAGGCGCCTGATCTGCATGCTCACCGCAGATTGGGTCAAACCAAGCCTGGCGCCCGCGGTCGAGAACGATCCCAGTCGTGCTGCGGCGATAAAGGTTTTCAGGTAACGAATCATGGTTATGAAAAAATTGAATTAGCTTGATCAAAAAACATAATTTTACATCACAAAATCATATATATAAAATCCACTAAATCCCTGACGCACAAAGGGTTTTTTGATAACAGGCAATTCTAATCCGCGGCCTTCGCGCCTTGTCCGCAGCCGACTCGCCATCGCCAGTCCACAGTTAGGAAAGAGGATGAATGATGAGGTCGACATCACCATTCGATTTGGCATTCTCCGTGAAGACATTACCTAGGCACGTGCTTTTTACGGCGACCTGCTGGGCTGCCCTGAAGGTCGTAGCGACGAGAAGTTGGTGGATTTTAATTTCCACGAACGTTAACTGGAGGCGTGTTTTGCTCCAGATGAAACCGGTCTTAATTCGGCGAATTAAGGTGTGTCACAAGCATTATAAATTTACATAGGGGGTAGTGAAATGAAGAATATTCAGAATAGGATGTCGAAGACAATTCTTGTTGCGACGCTAGCAGTTTTGGCCGGTTGTGGGGGTTCGACCGATGGCTTTGAAAGTGCCACGGCGTTGTCGGCCGGGGCTGCCGCAACGGGGGATAATTTCAGCGCACAGGTGGCGCAGCAAATTCTGAGTGCTGGCGGCAATGCTGTCGACGCTGCAGTCGCGACCGCTTTCGCGCTCACGGTCACTTATCCGGAGGCAGGGAATATCGGCGGCGGCGGTTTTATGACCATTTACATGAATGGGCAGCCGTATTTCCTGGATTACCGAGAAATGGCGCCCGCTGCAACGTCTATGAATTTTTACACGCAGTTCACGACCGCGGATGGAAAGGAGGATCCCCAGAGCAGCATCCAGGGTGCGCAGGCTGTTGGCGTACCGGGTACTGTAATGGGGCTCTGGACGGCTTGCCAGAAGTTCTGCAAGTTACCATGGCAACAGCTGCTTGCGCCAGCCATAGCGCTTGCTCGCGACGGCTATCTTCCTGCGCAAGCCGAAATTGACAGCTACAAAAGCACAGTGGCAGGTTATCAGGCTTATCCTTATCCGTTCAATCTGTCTGAGTACTTTGGTGGAATGACGGCGAGTCAATTGTTCCGGCAACCTGACCTTGCAGCAACGCTTGAGCGAATTTCCGCGACAGGCGCGGACGAGTTCTATAAAGGCAAGACGGCTGATCTGCTTGTCGCGTCGATGACACAAGACGGTGGGAAAGGCGTGATCACAAAAGGCGATCTGGCATCGTACAAAGCAGTTTGGCGCGAGCCGATTTCCTTTAATTGGAAAGGAATGACGGTACTAACTGCACCGCCTCCAAGTTCCGGCGGCATTGCCCTGGCGCAGTTGCTCGGCATGAAGGCTGATCTCAATGGCTCGCTTTTCTCTGGAGTGTCCGTGAACACTGCCCAGTACATTCATTTGAGCTCTGAGATGATGAAACGTGTGTTTGCGGATCGGGCACAATTTCTCGGCGATCCGGACTTTGTCACCGTACCTGTTTCAGGCTTGCTCGACCCGACCTATATCGCGCAGCGTGCGACCGAAGTGAATCCGACATCCATATCGCCTACGGCGAATGTCCAGCCGGGTAAACCTAAATTCCATACGACGCACTTCTCGATCGTCGATAAATGGGGTAACGCAGTGTCGAATACCTACACGTTGAATAATCCGTATGGAAGCGGTGTGGTCGTGCGAGGAGCAGGATTTGTTCTAAACGACGAAATGGACGACTTTGCAACGGTGCCGGGTCAACCAAATTCTCTTGGTGTGATTGGTGGGGACGCTAACGCTGTTGCCGCCGGGAAGCGGCCACTTTCATCGATGTCGCCGAGTATTTTGCTGAAGGATGGAAAGGTGGCAATGGTGATCGGCACGCCTGGCGGGTCGCACATCTTCACGTCGTTGTATCAGGTGCTGTCCGATGTGTATGACTACAACGTGAGCCTTGCCGATTCCGTGAAGAATATGCGCTTCCATCATCAATTGCCACAAGGAACTGTCGTCTATTGCGAACCGTATGCACCTTTCCCGCCGTCTCTCGTCTCCGAACTGGCGACTCGAGGCTACACAGTCCAAAACGGGGGATTCAACACCGACGTGCAAGCTATTCAAATTGTGAACGGCAGTCCGCTTCCTGTTTCCGATCCTCGCGGTAGGGGAGCTTCAGTGATCGCTAAGTAAGGTTGCCAGCACATATATATTTTCGGAAGGAGGGGGCTTGGCTCCCTCCTTTTTTATGTGCCGAATGCTTAAGCCTGTTCTTATGAAAAATTTGAATTACGGTGATAAAAAATGATAATTTCACATCATAAATTAATATATATAGACTGTCTTAAATCCCTGGTACATAAAGGGTTTGCAATGGCAAGCGAATCCAGCTAACGGACTTCGTTCCTTGTTCTTAGCCGGCCAACCGATTATCAATTTATTTTTAGAAAAGAGAACTCAAGATGACATCGACATCACTGTTTCATTTGGCATTCCCTGTGAACGACATTGCCCAGGCACGAGCCTTTTACGGCGATCTGCTGGGCTGCCCTGAAGGACGCAGCGACGAAAAATGGGTGGATTTCAATTTCTACGGACATCAACTGGTGGCGCACCTGGCTCCAGACGAAACCGGTCTTAGCGCGACCAATCCGGTGGATGATCATGATGTGCCGTCACGCCATTTCGGAGCAATCTTGTCCTTGCCTGAATGGGAAGCGCTGGCAGCGAAATTGAAAGCCGCCAACATCAAATTCATCATCGAGCCATATATTCGTTTCAAGGGAGAGGTCGGTGAGCAGGCCACGATGTTTTTCCTGGATCCGTCCGGTAATGCGCTGGAATTCAAATCGTTTGCGAATATGGATTACATCTTCGCAAAATAATAACTGAAATCATCGGGAGAAAAGAAATGAAAAAACTTATACTGGCGCTTTGCATCATCGGCAGCCAAACCATGCAATCGAGTCATGCGGCACAAGGTGAAGAGCTGAGCGGAACCTTGAAGAAAATCAAGGAGAAAGGCATCATCGTCCTTGGCGTTCGAGACTCGACCAAACCGTTCTCTTTTCTGACCGATAAACAGGATTATGAGGGCTATTCGATTGACTTGTGCCTTTCCGTCGCCAAGAGCATACAGCGTAAGCTAGGTATGTCGCAACTGAATATCTCGATGCTGCCGGTGACAGCCTCAAGCCGTATTCCGTTAATTCAAAACGGCACAGTCGACATCGAATGCGGCAATACCACCAATACGGCAGAACGTCAGAACATCGTGGCATTCTCACCCACATTTTACGTCAGCGGTTCCCGCATTCTGAGCAAGCGCAGCAGCAACGTGCAGACGCTTGCCGAGCTTCGTGGCAAGAAGCTTGCAATCAATAGCGGCACTACCCATATCAAGATGATCACCATACTCAACAATGAGCAGAAGCTTGGTATCGATATTGTCACATCACGCGATACGGCAGAGGGAGTCCTTCTGGTCGAGACTGGCCGGGTGGCTGCTTTCGTGAATGACGACATCGTGCTCGCTTCGCTGGCAGGTGACAGCAAAATGAAGGACGAGCTAGTTGTTAGCAAAGATGCGCTCTCCGTCGAGCCGTTCGGGCTAATTTATGGCAAGGACGACCCGGCTTTCAAGCAGGTACTCGAAACCAGCATCACGAACATCTTCAAGTCTGGGGAGATCAAGAAGATCTACGCAAAATGGTTTCAATCGCCGGCGTTGCCGCATGGTCAGAATCTAAACTGGCCGATGAGTCCCGAGACTCAGGCCGCCATCGCGAAGATCACTAACTCCTCCAATCCAACAGACTATGCGCCATTACCAAAAGAACAGTTGGCGGTGGTTAAAAAGAAGTAAGGCGTCTTGCTATGTCGAAGAAATGATTGAATAACAGCGAATTTTCCCCTGGTATGGCCAAAAATTGAATCTATCAACGTGATAGATCCGCTAAGCGCTTTTCGGGGGAAATCAGCTATGTTCAACTGAATTACACAGTGAACGTTGGTTGGTCGCACCAATTCAAAGTCAGCTTTCTTACGCCGTAAGCGACTCTATTTGGAAAGGCATATTGAGTTTTTCTCAGTGTCGGACTGATAACGGATTGATTTGACGTTCCTATACTTGACGATTTTTAACCATTTGCTTCGCTGTGCCGTTCTCAGCGTATTGTTTGTAGTCCGTGGCACATTCCCTGTCCTATCCACATAAATCCTCTGAAGGAGCATTTGATGTCAAATCAACCTCACGGACAACCGGTAGCACTGGTTGAAAACAGCGCAGGTAATTACAAAATTCTCCCGAGCGGTGCCGCCTATTGCTCCGGCATCATTCCCGATCCCGGCTTCGAGGTCGTCCGCGTAGAGTTACAGTCCTGGCTTCCCCTCGAGCAAGCTTATGCCTTCATCGAAACGTATCTCAGAGGCATAGGGCGTCCCGTTCAAGCGTTCTGTGGAATAGAGTTGCGGGTCCCCGAGCCCTTGACTTTCGACAAGTGGTCGACCTTCAACGTCCCGTACCTTGAGCAACTGCGTAAGTGGACGCTGATGTCCGGAGACTACAGCCTGGTTTGTCGTTCCAACATTGCACTGGACCTTTATCCACCCACAACCACATCAATGTGCGCGTTCAGCTATGTCGCGCCCGCGACTTCGAGCGGACTCACCTTTCTGCTCTCGGGCCAGGCAGATATCGGATCCGACAACAAGATCATTGCTGAAGGCGAAATTGGTCCCCAAGCCGTGCAAAAGCGCGTCCGCTTTACCATCGACACGGTTGCTGAAACACTGCAAAAACTCGGATTCTCTTGGGAAGACACCACTCGGGTGGCTTTGTTTCACGCCCACGACATTCCGGATCTTTGGGGCCCTGCGCTGCTTGGAGCGATAGGTGAACCAATCCGCCGCGGAGTTCTCGTCTATCGCGCGCGTCCGCCGATTGCTGGTGGCGAGGTGGAACTCGAAGCACGCGCCATAAGACGCGATTTTGTCGCAACGACGGCATAGGGGCGGACTTGATGCGCGCAGAAATCGTGGACTGGTCTCCCTAACGATGGATTGAAATGGGAAATAGGCTCGAAGCTGAGATTAGGCACGAATTTATATTTACAGCATCACGTGTGCTGATTGCTCAATACTTCCGTCATGCTACGCGGGCAAAATTAAATCAAGACGTTTCCGTTCGATTGGCGCTGCGCATGAAATCAACAAACGCACGCAGTTTTCCAGGCATGTGCTTGCGATGCGGATAGTAAAGATGAAACGCGTCGTCCAATGCGTTGTGCCGCCTCAGTACCTGCCGCAGCATGCCGCTTGCTAACTCTTGCTTCGCAAAATCCTCGTAAATGAAAGCGATGCCATGGCCTTGTATTGCGGCATCGAGGACGGACCTCATTTCGTCAAAAATAAGATGCCCTTGAACATCGATTTGTATCATTTGACCTCGAGCTTCGAACTTCCATTCAAACAATCTGCCTCCAACGGAATAACGCTGGCGAATGCAGTTGTGCTTTAGCAATTCATCGATAGTCTCTGGTTCATTCCGCTTGTGGAAGTAATCCGGCGCGGCGACCACAATTCTTTTTTGTCTTGCGCCCAACTGCACCGCGACCATGTCGTTTTGCACCCTTTTTCCCATGCGTATGCCGATATCAAAACCGGCGTTGACGATATCGCTAAGTTGATTATCCAGTGACACCTCGACATTAATCAGCGGGAATTTCTCAAAGAAGGCAGCTAGATGCGGCTCGATCAAGATACGGTATGCGACGTACGAAGAGTTGATGCGCACTGTGCCAGACGGTTGATCAGTCGCCAGCAAGACTTGTGACAAGGAGCTCTTAATCATCGCAAGTGCAGGTGCTAATGCTGCGTTCAATGACGCGCCAGCCTCGGTCAAACTGACGCTGCGTGTTGTGCGGTTGAATAACCGCACATTCAGTTGCGCTTCCACGCTTTTGATAGTCCTTGAAACCGCTGTTGGTGTAACGCCTAATTCTGCCGCAGCCCGCGCGAAGTTCAAATGCCTGGCAGCCGCCTCGAAGGTCAACAGACCAGGAAGATGTACCGATGGCAACGGGGGTGTGCCCTCGATGCCTTCGGTGCGAACTAATTGTTTGATTATGATCTTATTGTTCATACTCTATGTCCACTTATGGCTATTTACGTCATTATCGCCGATCTCCATACTGAGCACAGCAAGGAATTTCATCCGGCAGAACAGTTATCACGAGGAATCAAAAATGACACTCAACAGCCCATCGACGGATCTTTTCTCTCCAATGACTTTGGGAGCCTTATCTCTGGCTAACCGAATTGTCATGGCACCGTTAACGCGCAGTCGCATGGGGGCAGATGGCGTGCCAAATGAGATGCACGCTCGCTATTACGCGCAACGCGCCAGCGCAGGTCTGATCATTAGCGAAGCAACCAATATTTCCGCGCAGGCGCGGGGGTATGCATTGACGCCAGGCATCTGGACTGAAGAGCAAGTCGCGGGTTGGAAACTGGTAACAGATGCAGTACATGCAGCTGGAGGCCTTATTGTTTGCCAGTTGTGGCATGTGGGGCGCTTCTCGCACGTGGATCTGCAGCCGGATGGCGCGCTGCCGGTCGCGCCCTCCGCGATTCGTGCGGAAGGACAAACCTATACCGAAAATGGAATGATGGATGTCTCCATGCCGCGCGCACTGGAAACATCCGAGATCCGAGGCATCCTCGATCAATACCGACACGCAGCCGTATGCGCAAAACGTGCTGGCTTTGATGGTGTTGAAGTGCATTCTGCCAATAGCTATTTACTCGATCAGTTCCTGCGCGACTCTACAAATCAGCGCACAGACCAATATGGTGGTTCGATCGAGAATCGCACGCGACTCACGTTGGAAGTAACCGCCGCAGTGGTCGACGTCTGGGGTCATGAGCGCGTCGGTATTCGCCTCTCTCCTGTGACCCCAGATGCGGGTAATACGCCTTTGGACAGCCAGGTAATGCAGACGTATGGCTACTTGATCGAGCAACTGAATAGCTTCCAACTCGCTTACATGCATTTTGTCGAAGGAGCTACGGCCACGTCGCGCGTCGTGCCTGAGAACGTAAATCTCGATGCGTTACGCGCACTGTTCAAAGGGCCATACATAGGCAACAACAATTACGACCTTGAACTAGCTGTTAGTCGTCGTGCTGAAGGCAAGGTCGATGCCGTGGCTTTTGGTCGTCCGTTCATTGCCAATCCAGATTTGGTGCGTCGTTTGCAAGACGGCGCTGAGCTTGCCATAGCGCTACGCGAAACCTATTACGGCAACGGCGAAAAGGGTTATACCGATTGGCCTGCGCTAGCTGGGTAAGCCGACTGATGAGCAAATAAAGGCCGCATATAAATAGCAAGAAAATAACGAGATGATCTCTTCGATTTGACTATTAAATCTATCTTTCGATAACAGAACAATGAGCAAACTTTTTGAGCCCCTGGCCGCAAGGGTTGATTCCCATGCCAGTCAAGAGTGGCCGTTTTTTTTACAACGAATCGCATCAATAACCAGGAGTGAACAATGAACAAACCTACTTACGTGCCGGATTATCAAGCTATCGTCGAGGTACTGAACAAATACAACGAAGGCTGCAAACAAGCCAAAAGCAGCATCATGAAGCCTGCTTTCAGTGAGCAAGCAACGATGTTTAGCGTTGATGGTAACGGTAAGCTGACCGGCGGCCCGATCCAGGCATTGTTCGATGGCATTGACAGCGCATTCCGCCCGTCTCCGGAAGCTCAGGGGGCAATCGTCAAAGTTGACATCGTGGGCACGGCTGCCAGCGCGCGCATCGATACCAATGACGTCTCGGGTTTTTGCTTTACAGATTTTTTCAACCTGCTGAAAGTCGATGGTAAGTGGACGGTAGTCAGCAAGATCTTCCACACCCACGTCGCGCCTTGAACCTCTGGTCTCCCATGAACACGTGGCAGATGAGGCTTCCCGCCATATCTGCTGCGTTTTTCTTTGCAGCCGAACGGTGCTGGAACTGAGCATCCGGCACACCGCCTGGAAGACGCTGCCTTCGACCGCCTGATCGAAGGCGCAGCAAAATAATAAAGCAGCTCGCTATTTAATCATGCATACACTCAGTCACTAAAAAGCAACCATCATGAAAACCCTCACCTCCACCCTCGCCCTTTCCGTCCTGACCCTTGCGGTTGGTAACGCTTCTGCAACCGATCTGCCCGGCGTCGAATACAACGTAGCAAAATTCTTGCAATCCCTTGAAGGCGGCAAGACCCTAGACACCATGACGCCGGCCGAGGCCCGCTCCGTGCTGGTAGGCGCGCAGGCTGGCTCCAAGGTGGCCTTGCCGGCGGCTGAAGTCAGCGAGAAGACGATCCGCATCAACGGCGGCGATCTGAAGCTGACCATCGTGCGCCCGGCAGGCAGCAAACAGAAGACCCTGCCCGCGTTCATGTACTTCCACGGCGGCGGCTGGGTGCTGGGCGACTTCCCGACCCACGAACGGCTGGTGCGTGACCTTGTAGCAGGTTCGGGCGCGGTGGCGGTCTTCGTCAATTACACCCTGTCGCCTGAGGCGGAATATGGCGTCGCCATCGAGCAAGCCTATGCCGCGACCCAATGGGTGGCCGAACATGGCAAGGAGATCAACGTCGATGGCAAGCGCCTCGCCGTAGCTGGCAATAGTGCGGGCGGCAACATAGCCGCCGTGGTTGCCTTGATGGCGAATGAGAAGGGCGCACCTGCACTGCGCTCGCAAGTATTGCTGAGTCCGGTGACGGATGCAAACTTCGACACGCCGTCGTACAAGCAATTTGCCAACGGCTACTTCCTGACGAAGGACTTGATGGTGTGGTTCTGGGACAATTACACGACCGATGCCAAGGCACGCAAGCAGATCTACGCTTCGCCGCTGCAGGCGACGACCGAGCAGCTCAAGGGCTTGCCGCCGACGCTTATCCTGACCGCCGAATTCGATGTCCTGCGCGATGAAGCCGAAGCTTATGGCCGCAAGCTCGACGTCGCGGGCGTGCCTGTGAAGTCGGTGCGTTACAACGGCATGATTCACGATTTTGGGCTGTTAAATGCATTCAGCCATCTGCCGGCATCCCGCAGTGCGATGGCGCAGGCGTCGCAAGAGCTCAAGGCCAACCTGGACAAGTAATTTCAAAGGCAAGGAATCCGCAGGTCACGGCAAAGCTGCGGAATTCATGACAGAAAATACGTCGTTCACCTCATGCCGGCTAGAGCAGCAGCGAAGTTTCTCGCAAAATCTGCTGTTTTTTTCAGCTGAGCATCAATCAGTAGTTGCAACCCTTATTACGAGCGACTAAATGAAAATTACTTTTATCAAGACTTTGTTTTTTGTGGCAATCATTACGGGTTTGGGCGCGACCGCTCAAGCAGAAAATCTACCGCGCGGTCAACAAGTTGTCAGTAGTAAAACCATAAGCAAACCTACGTACGTACAAGAATACCAAGCCATCACCGAGGTGCTGAACAAGTATATTGAGGGCTGCAAGCAGGCCAAAAGCAGCATCATGAAACCCGCGTTCAGCCAACATGCGACGATGTACAGCGTCGGCGCCGATGGCAAGCTGGCCGGCGGCGCGATTCCAATCCTGTTCGACGGGGTCGACAAGGATTTCCGCCTATCTCCTGACGCTCAGGCCGCCATAGTCCGCATTGAGATCGTCGGTAAGGCGGCTAGCGCTCGCATCGACGCCAACGACATGTCAGGTATCTCCTTCACTGACTTCTTCCATCTGCTGAAGGTCGAAGGCAAGTGGACTGTGGTCAGCAAGATTTTCCACACGTATCCAAACCACTAAATCCTCAATCGGTACGTTCAATTCACAAGCAAATCTAAAAGGAAAAAATCACGACCAAGAACATCAAAGCAGTACCAACCAGTGGTTACGTGGCCACCAGCGACGCCAGCCGTCTCTATTCAGGCCTATTAAAGTCGAAAACAGACCCATGGCTAGAGAGTCAATCTCAGTAAATTAATACTCATGAAATATCATTTTGGGAGCTTCTAGATAATCGGATATGTAAAACCGATTACTAATTTTCTGTTCGTGATATCCACTTTGATATTGTTCTTTTTTGCGGTCGCCTATCTCACCACAAAGTATTTGATGCCGAGCAGGCGTTAGTCCGCGAATAGCTACGGCAATGCTCGATCTCGGGATTTTTTAATCGGCTCGTAATAAATGCTTCCTATAATCGCCGTGATTAAAAAAGGGGTTCTCGTTTATTGGAGAAAGCCCCTCGATAGGCTCCTTTAAAATTCAATGAAAAGAATCCCAAATGAAAGATATGAATCTGAATGATCTCGCTTCCGTTCCCGAAAAGAAGCGGCGAGAAATATTGAAATCAATGCTTGCCATGTCCGTAGCGGGAGTGGGCGCGATTTTGCAAGGCTGCGGAGGCGGAGGTTCGAGTTTCTCCAACGCCAGTGGAACAGAATCCCAGGGTGGGACAACATCTCCGGGTGGAACAACATCTCCACCACCTGCGGTCAAGACCATATCAAGTTTTTCAATTCCCATTTTGCCCGATACACAATTTTATCCGCGGTATGCTTCTGAGAAAATGGGGGAGTTATATCAGAAGCTCTACAAGACAATTAATCCGCTGTACAACAATCCGTTCAAAACTCAGACACAGTGGATTGCTGCACATAGTGCTGATCTGAAAATACCATTCACGATTCATCTCGGTGATGTGGTGGATCAGTCGTGGTACTACACGGCAGAAGGTTCATCGCCGTGGACAAGCAGTACAAATCTGGTGGCAAACGGGCAATTGAATAGCGACCAGGTAAATAAGGAGTGGGAGCTGGCAAGCCAAGCCATGCAAGTCCTGGAAACGGCGAAGTGCCCCTATTCGATCTGTGCCGGCAATCACGACGTTGGTGCGATTGGGCACGACATGCAATGGGGGCCGGATTGGGGCATTGGCGTTACGGGCTTCAACAACGACGATGGCTACCAGGACGGCGGCAATCATCGTTCCGGCATCTTCCAGCCGTATCTGCAAGTGTTCCCGACGGAACGAGCCAAGCAGCAAGCCACATTCGGCGGCAGGCATTCATCCGGATTCCATGAGTATCATGTCTTCAGCGCGGAAGGTAACAAATTCCTGGTGCTCTCCCTGTCCTGGAGAGCCTCCGATGATGCTCTCGCCTGGGCAAACCAGATTATAGCGAGCAACAACACGATCCCGGTTATCCTGGTAAATCATCAACTGATGGGAATTGGCAGCGACGGCACCACTGCGGCCGACACTGCTTACTCAAACTATTTGTGGGAAAAGCTTATAAAAAACAACGACCAGATTTTCATGGCCGTCAGCGGGCACTATCACGGATCGTGCACGAAAATCAAACAGAATGCCTTTGGCAACGACGTCATTTTAATGGTGGTCGATTATCAGATGGCATATATGGGTGGCAACGGATTGCTGCGGCTGTATGATTTTGATCTGACCAATAACAAAATAACGGCCAGTTCATTTTCCCCATGGGTTCCGGTCAAGCCGTCAAGCGCGCTTAACCAGTTTGATGTTGCGTGGCTAACAGATTCGAATCAAAATTTTTCGCTGGATTTGCAATTTGCAAAGAGGTTTTCATCCTTCAATAAAAATTTCATTACCCCGGCTGGCACATCAACCCAAGCGTTGACCGATATAGCGAAGTCCTTGATCCTTACCAACTACAATCAGGCGCCGCAAAAAGCTGCTGTACTGCCGACTGGGAGCGATGATTATGCAAAGGTGGCCAACACACTCGCGCATTGGCGATTTTTCAATTCAGCGGCGTCCGAAGGCGATGCTTTCCCATATCAAGCGGGACTGCAAATCAAGGATGCGTCAACCGCCGGCGCCAACCCAATTTCTCTGCACACCGAACTAGGCATGGCGGGAGATCTGATCTGGTCGAAAGATCACCACCCGTTGTCGGCGTCCCCAGGAAGTCTGCGTTTTCTCAACTCCACGGGCACCAGAGCCTCCTACTTCACGACCGATCCAAACTCTTCTCTTAATACCGAACCGTTCCCGAACGGATATACCGTCGAAGCATTCATCAAGATTGATCCCGGCTTCGACGCTAGCGTAAATGGATGGATGGGCATCCTGTATCGTCTTGGCCCTCGCTCAGAGCTCGCTGGCTTTGCTTCAGACGATGGTGACTGTTGCCTGATGTTCGCCTTGTCAAACTTGATGGAAATTCAGTGGGAAATCGTGCCGGTCGATCAAAACACAAACCTGACATGTTGGTCCGGCAGCGTCTCTGCCGGACAATGGCTGCATATCGCCATCGTCAATAACCCGAGTGACTCGTATTCCACTACCATGTACGTCGAAGGCGCGCCGGTCCTCCGAAACAACTCGGGGATGAGCGGAATTCGCTACGTCAAACCTGCAGATCAGTTGGCGATAGGCTGTGGCCAATGGGCAGGCGGTATGTCTACTGGATTCTTAGGTAGCTTAGGCGAAATCCGTATTGTCGGCACCCCGCTGACTTCGGATAAATGGCTCACTGCGCGGGCTAACTAAGGTTATCGGGTTGAGCTTGTAAATGCAGCTGTGCAATGGCCAGGCGATTCGACTTTATCACGGTCCATTCATAACGCGTGCCAATCTGGGTTCCACCCATCTAGTTTGTCATGTGCGTCGCCAGGGATGGCGGCGCACTCGCCACGGCATGCCTTGACTTGACAACACAAGGTACTGGCGTTTGTGACCAATGGCCGACCTACTACTACACCGTCACGGCGACCAACTCCGCCGGCACGAGCGGTAATTCTCCCGCGGACAGCGCTACACCGGTTCGTCCGATGGTGAACGTCGCCACGGGCGGGCTCGCCAATGACAGTGCGAACAACCCGACCAACGCCAGAAGCGCCTTCGACCAAAACTCGGCGACGCAATGGTTCTACTGGGGTCTGACCGGTTGGCTGCAGTATGACCTCGGCCATACGGAGATCGTCCAACGCTACGGGATTATTACGAACAGCTGAATTTTGAACAGATGACGAAAGTCTAGAAAACTGGTGGCGATTCAGCTCGGAATTGAAATGCATATAAATGCCTGTCGGATCCGCGTTCTAGTCGGTTTTTTGCGCCAATTCCGCATGATGTGCTTCCGTCATTGCTTCTTTGGCCAATGGAGGAGTCGGAGCGTCCGCTAGTTGTGTGAATATATTTTCCGTCGCATCAGCCTTTGCCTCTGGAAACGTCCAACCCCTTTTTGTATTCAGTTCAATCACAGCGATCCCGGCGGGCAAGAGACTGAGCGAAAACTGGCTCCACGTTCTCGCAGTGTCTGTCAATGAACCTGGAAAATGCCCGTCAGGGGCCTCGTGCAAATAAAGTCTGAAACAAGTTTAGCCCAAGGACACAACTTACTATTTTGAGTAAAATCATGGCCACAGATTGTGGGTCATTTCCCAACTCCAACAAGTCCCTTTACAAACCAGCGCTGCATCAGCGCGATAACAATCACGGGTGGAATGAACGCAAATAGAGCTGCGGCCATGAGTAGATTCCATTCAGGCCATTGCCCGGATTCCGTAGGAAGGAAAGTTGCCATGCCAAGTACGACTGTGCGCATGTTCTCCTGGCTCGTGACCACCAGCGGCCACATATAATCTTTCCAGGTTGAGATAAACACTATCGTGCCAAGTGCGGCGAAATTGGTTTTTGAAAGAGGCAGCAGGATATCGATGAAAAAACGGATGGGACCGGCACCGTCCATCAAGGCCGCCTCCGAGAGTTCCGGCGGTATTGTTTGGTAAAACTGCCGGAAAAGGAAAGTACCCGTTGCCGAAGCAATCAGCGGTAGCGACAAACCTGAATACGTGTTTAACAGATTCAGCGATGGTTCTATCCTGATGCCGGCGACGCTCGCGATAAGCGTATCAAGACCGGTCGATTGCAGGATGGTTTTGAGCGGCTCGAAGAGGTCGGATGCAACCGCGTAGGTAGGAATGACGCGCACTTCGAGCGGCAACAGCAAGGTGGCAAACAGCGTCCAGAAAATCAAGGGCTTGAAAGGCGAACGAAAGTAGACAACGGCGAAAGCCGTGATCGATGACAGTGCAAGCTTGCCGATCACCACCAGGCTCGATACCATCAAGCTGTTGAACAATTGCCGGCCTATATTCGTTCGTTGCGCGACCGCGTGCAAGTTGTCAATCAACTGCGGTCCTGGCAAGAGGGCAATGCCATTATTTAGCAGTTGCTGATTCGATACCGATGCCGAGCATAGCACCAGGTACAAAGGGCCTAGCGCAAAGATCAGTCCGAGCATCAATACTGCGTAAGCGAAAACCGTGAGGAGAGGGTGGCGTTCGACCATGATTTATCTCTCGTAGCCCATACGATCTGAAAAAAAGAGGAATTGCAACGTGGTCAAGACCACGAGGCAAAGCATCATGATCACGGAAAGCGTCGACGATCCTGATAAATCCAGCCCGACAAAGCCATCGGAAAAAATCTTGTAGACGAGGATGTTGGTCGCGCCGCCGGGACCACCTTGCGTCAGCGTATCGATCAGGCCGAAGCTGTGTGTAAACGCCTCGATCACGTTGATGACGGCAGCAAAGAATACAAACGGCGCAATCAGCGGCAGTTGGATATCGAAGAACCGGCGCATCGGGCCGGCACCATCTATCGCTGCCGCCGCGAGATAATCGTCCGGCACCGTTTGCAGGGCGGCGACGAAGATCACGAAATTGAATGGCACCTGGGTCCACGCGAAGGCAAATATCAGCATCAACATCGCTTCCGAGCCATTGATGTGCGGGGTCCAGAAGCCAGGCCAGATGCCGTTGAGAATGGCCATCGGCCCCAAGACCGGATTCATGACAAATTTAAGAATCACACCGAGCGCCGCGCCTGCGACTGCATATGGCCAGATGAAGAGGTGACGGAAGATTTTCCGGCCACGCAGATTCAGTTCGGCGCAGGCCGCCAGGACGATGGCGATAAAGATGGCAAGCACGAGACTGCCGGCAGTAAAAATCAATGTCGCCTGCAGCGAGGAGTAAAAGCTGTCGTCGCCGAGAATCCGAAGATAGTTTTTCACGCTGACAAAGACAGAATCGTTACCAAAAGGACGTACCAGATGGAAAGACCACCAGATCGCTTTCCAGGCCGGCCAAAAGAAAAATAAAAAGACGATAATAAGTTGCGGCGCCGCCAGAGCGAGCGGCATCCAGCGGTGTTGAAACATGGCACTAGACTTCATCGTTTTCTCCGTTCACGTGGCCGCACCGGCTATGGCAATTTTTCCTCTGCGTAGGTCTCTTCAAATCTCCTCAGCAGCCGATCGCCGCGAATTTTTGCCCTGTCGAGCCCATCGCCGATGCTTTGTCGGCCGGCGAATGCCTTCTGTATTTCCTCTGCCCAGACATGGCGGAACTGCGGCAGGAAACCGAGCCGAATGCCCCGGCTGTATTCGTTGCCGGCAATATTCATGGATGCCATGCCGATCCTGACCGACTCCAGTCCCGGGTCGCGTGCATGGCTTCCCGCCATCATTGCTTTGCCGGCCGTTTTCGTTACGGGAACATAGCCGGTCTTCTCTGCGAATGCAATCTGGTTCTGCGGCTGCCGGAGATAGTCGAAAAAAGCGGCAACCGCCTGGTAAACCGCGACGTCATGCCCTTTCATAACCCATAGCGATGCGCCGCCGGCTACGGTGTTATGGCGGACTGTGCCGGCATAGACGGGAATCAGGCCGACGCCGGCGTCGACGATGCCGGCCGCCTTGATCGCACCCCAGGCGCTGGTCGCATCGATCACCATGGCGCATTCGCCATTCGCGAAAGCGAGTGTCTGGTTTCCGGTGCGGGTTGCGGCGGCATCGATCAGAAGTCCGTGCGTACGCCAACGCATGATATCTTGCATGAAGCGGCGGTGAATACCAGTATTAAATACGTACTTCGCGTCAAGCCCGGCGCGCCCATTGCTCCCGGTTGAGAGTGGTTCCCCTTGTACCGCATTGATCTGTTCCAGCATGATCCAGGGATTGAAATCGCTTACTGTCGGACAGGTTTGCCCCGAAGCCTTGAGTTTTCCCGCTGCTGCTTCAAAATCTTCCCAGGTCTGCGGCACATTCTTCACGCCAGCCGCCGCCAGTTTGGCGGTATTGGTGTACAAGACCACCGTCGACGTATTGAAAGGCAATGAGTAAAGATCGTCGGCCGAGGTCGAATAATAGCTACGCGCAGCGTTAACGTAATCTTGCCAATCGACGTCGCGATCGTTATCTTTCATCAATTGGAACACTGGATAAACAGCGTCGCTCAGCATCAGATCGAGTGTGCCGATATCGTAGATTTCGACTACCGCCGGCTGCTTTCCAGCACGGTATGCGGCAATCGTTTTCTGCATGGTTTGTTCATACGTACCTGGCGAGGTACAGTGGACTCGATGCTGCTCCTGAGCTGCGTTGAAGGCATCGCAAAGAGATTGGATGGCATAGGCGATAGGACCGGTATGGCTGTACCAAAAATCGAAGCTGGCCGCCCTGGCGTCAGGTGCGGCGAGTGTCAGGATGCTGACAAAGCCTGCGATAAACACAATACGCTTCACTAGGATGCCTCGATAACGGATGCCGATGTGCGCTCCGAATTCAGGAGCGAATGGTGCCAGGCTATAAGAAAGTTTCTTGATTCACACGGCTTTATTTGCGCCATGTCGTTTCTTACGGCGCTTAAGAAACAGTTTATGCCTGCAAAGCGCCCACTCTATTTATTTTGTTCTCCTACGGCGGGCAGGTCTGAAATAGAGCCTGATGCCAGATTGACGGCACGGGTGCTGCCGCGCACCACAAGACTGGTCGGAAAGACCCGCTGTACCAGATCGGATGAGCCACGCTTTTCTATGCAATCCAGTAATATTCGTACTGTGCATTCAGACATCTCGAACATCGGGACATCCACGCTCGTCAAGGACGGAATGCTGAAGTCGTCGTATCGCATATTGTCGAAGCCGACCACGCTTACATCGTTTGGGACATGCAGTCCAAGATCGTGAAGCGCCTTCAGTGCCCCCAGCGCCATTCTGTCATTGCTCAGGATGATGGCATCGGGCCGGTCCGCCGTGCCACATAATTGTGCGGCGGCGCGATAACCGCTATCGAGCGACCAGTCTCCCGGTATGACCCAATCCTGCCGGACCGGCAAACCGTATTTGTGCATACCGTCCAGATAGCCGATGTAACGCGCCTCGCTGCCGGTCGTCACAGCCTTGTCGCGTAGTACTACCGGTGCGTGTTCTTTTCTAGCACCGGTGACAAAGGCGATGCGCCGACAACCACCTTGCACCAGATGCTCGACTACCGCCAGCGCCGCCTCGCGGTCTGATTGCACGACATGATTGAATTGCGGATCGGCCATGCCGTAGATCACGCACGGAAATCCCATGCGCTGCAACTCGGTGAGTACAGAGTGGCCGGCAGTGGTCACCATGGCGATCATGCCGTCGATCCGGCCCGCCAGAAAGAGATCACGGGCATAAGCCAGCGAAGCAGCGTCATCGCCCATCCAGTTGCGTTGCAAAAGAGTGTAGCCGGCCCGATCGGCGGCGCGGGTCAACGTCTGCACAACGCTATTGCCGTGGGTATCTTGAGTTCTCTCCGAACGGTTGTCGTACGAGGCGCCATTAAACATTACGCAAGCGAGCGTCTTGGTGGAGATGTTGCGCAAGGAGCGGGCGGCAATGTTGGGGATGAAATTGAGAGTATCGATCGCACTCCGCACCAGTTCACGTGTCTTGGGAGCGACTTTTTCCGGGTGATTGAGGACCAGCGACACCGTCTGGAAACTGACCCCCGCCAGTTTGGCGACGTCTTTGATGGTGACCCGGGTCATGCTGTCATCCGGATGTTATTCAACATGCGTATTGTCTTTCGTTTGTTTTTTTCGGTGCGTTTTGCCCCCGATCGCCTGACGACAAGAACATCAAATCCACCTAGCGGGGCTGCTTGAGGCTACCAAAAACGCGCGTGAATAATATATCAATTGCGTGCGATTCGAAGGAAATACATTTTTTGCGACACGCTGTTTTTGTAATCAGCATGTAACAAAGCGACGCCATAATTCGGCTCGATTAGAACGTTCTAATTATATCGCTATCGGCGCCTCGATGACGATGACCACGCATTCCTCCTGGGTAAAGATTGTCTTCGGGCGACTGTCGCATCGAAAAATTAGAACGTTCCAATTAACTAATTCTGGCTAGTCGCTTCGCCCGCACACCGGTCAAGCGCGGCTGCAGGCAACGCGTAAATCACACAATGGGGGAAAACATGTTCTACCAACAGGGCTGCAAAAATTATCTACGGCAATCGGTGATGGCGCTGGCAATCGGCGCAGTCTTGCCGGTGCTGGCGCATGCGGCGGACAGCGCCGGCGCCGCGCAGGATCAGGCATCGCAAAAGCCGGCAGCGCAGGCGGGCGACGGCAACATTGGGGTTGAACGGCTGCAGAGCGTCGAAGTGACCCGCAAGCGCTCGCAAACCAGTGCAGCGGTTGCCACCAAGCAGACGCAAGACCGCGTCATGGATGTGGTGACGAAAGAACAGATCGAGACCTTGCCCGACGCCAGTGTGACTGATGTCGTCAAGCGTATCGCTGGCGTCTCCGTGAGTTTTAATGGCGACACCATCAATGGCCGCGACGAAGCGCAATTCATTGCCATCCGCGGACTCGACGGCAGTTATAACAACGTGGTGATCGATGGCGCGCCGATGGCGTCGGTCGACCAGACCAGCCGCAGCGCTCGCACCAATATGCTGCCGGCATCGATGGTCAAGGAAGTGCAGGTATTCAAGACCTGGCAGCCGGACATGGATCCGAACGCAGTGGGCGGGTCAGTCAATATCGTTACTCGTAGTGCTTTCGACAATGGCGGCAAACCATATCTAAACGCCAGCGTAGCACTGGGCCATGCAAACGGCACTGGCAAGGTGCTGTCCGGCGCCGAGGGGCTGGGCAAAAAAACCGATGTCACCATCAGCAACAGCTTCGGCCCGGACAAGGCGCTGGGTTATGTGATTTCGGCAAACTACGAAAAGGAAAATACCACCTCCATCGGTCACATGACGACCGATAATATTTTCTACAACTATTACAATGCCGACGGCACGATCGCCAATCCGGCGGGCAGCGGCGGCCCGAAGACCGGTAACGGAATTGCGGTTCCACAGCAGTTCAAATACTGGCAATATCAGAAAAACCTGGAACGCCAGGGTATCAATGCCAAGCTTGAAGCAAAATTCAATCCCGATGTTTATGGTTTCCTGTCGCTGGGCTATAACAGCGAGAGCATGCATGAACGGCGTAATGAAACCTTCATCGACGATAGCCGCAGCACGGGCGCCAATCCAGTGTCGAACCAGACCCAGACGTCCGGCCAGTTCGCGCGCGGAGAAGCTGAAACAGGCTATTCGGCATCGACTATCAAACGCACGGTCGAATCGATCCAGAGCGGGATCGACTGGAAACTGGACGACAGCAAGGTTTTGTCCTTGCGCTCCTCGCTGTCGGAAGCCAGTCATCGCGAGCCGCGCGAGCTGGCTAAATATATTTATGCCAATTTCAAGTATCCAGGCGCCGGCTTGGCCCCGGTGCTTAGCGGCACACCGGGACTGGCCATGGGCTACGACACCTCCGGATTCGAACCTGCCGTCAGTCTCAACAATCCTTCCAACTTCACTAATCTGAATAATTGGCAGGCGTATTACTGGCGGACCGAGGCAGTCAAGATCGATGACCGGGTAGGCAATCTCAAGCTCGACTATCGCTGGAATCAGGACAGCGATTCGCGCGGACTGGGCGCTGCCGTGGGGATAGACTACCGTCGCCTGAACCATAGCTATAACTACACCAACACCCAGTACTACCCGACCGCCGGCGGCATGACGATGGCCGGCAACGGCTACGTGTCGAGCACGATCATGCCAAACAGCGGCGGTCTACCGTTCTTGATCGTCAATTCGGGAGCGGCCTGGCAGCAGTTGGCCGCCAATGGCAATATCATCGCGCCCAACAGCGCCAATCTGATCAATAGCACCCAAAGCAATTACTCGCATAGCGAGCAGACAGCGGCCGCTTATGCCATGGCGTCCTACAGAACGGATCGCCTGAGCGGCATGTTCGGCTTGCGGCAAGACAACACCACGCTGTCGACCACCGGCAATGTGCGCAATAACGTCAGCGGCGCCACCACCTGGTTGTCGCAGACTAATGACTCGAAATACAATTTCCTGTTGCCGGCGGCGTCCTTGGTGTTCGATGCTACCAGTACGGTGAAGCTCAAGGTCGCCGCCAGCCAAACCATCGGCCGGCCTAATTACGATGCCTATGCACCGAATACCACGATTTCGCAAAACACCGACGGCACGGTCTCGGTGACACAGGGCAATCCGAACATCAAGCCGCGCGAATCGAACAACCTCGATTTCTCTGCCGAATGGTATTTGCCTAACTCAAGCCTGGCGTCGCTCGCCGTGTTCGACAAGCGGATCAAGAACGAAATCTATACCCTGTCAAGCCAAGGAACGCTGTTTTACAACGGCGCTACCCGCACAGCGGCAATCACCCAGCCGCTGAACGCCTCCAGCTCGACATTGAACGGCGTCGAATTGAACTACGTGCAAGGCTCGCTGGGCTGGTTGTCGCCTTATCTGCAAGGACTCGGCTTTAGCGGCAACCTGACCTTCTTGAACGGCGAATTGAACGCGATCACTTCATCCGGCGCGACGCGCAAGATCAATCACCTGGTCAATCAGCCGGACCAGATTCGCAACCTGACGGTGTTCTACAACTACCAGAAGTTCGGCCTCAGCGCCGCTTACAACTGGACCGGCACCAGCTTGCGGCTGGTCGACGCCAGCTTGCCCAGCCAGGACGTGTACTGGCAACCGCGTAAGCAAATCGACCTGCAGGCACGTTACGACCTTGGTTCCGGATGGAAGGCGGTTGCAGAAATCGGCAATCTGACGAATTCACCGGTCACCAGCGTAACCGGGCAAAACCGGAACCTGTTGAAGGACACCTTCTCGTTAGGCAGAACCCTCTGGATCGGCCTCAACTACGCTCCGAAAGATCTATAAATCCTGGCTCCCGCCGGCGCGCTGCGGGCAGGAAGTTTCCCCATTTATCAAAGGAATGGAATATGAACGCATTTCAACAATTCATCGACCTCAGCATGCAGTCGATGGGCATTATTCCGCTGCTGGCGCTGATATTATTGATAGTGCTGGCGGTAGCCATCGAGCGCATTGCTTTCTTCGGACGCACCGTGCCATCGGGCGCCAGGATCGACCGCGAATTGTCCGCCATCGATCATCGTCAGGAACAGGCGTTGCGCGAAATCGCTGGCCGCTATCGCGCCACGGTGTTCGGCGGTACTTTGCAGGCGGTGGTCGATGCGCGACATCTGGATACTCCTGACGCGATGGATCGTTATGTAGACGAAGCTATCGTGCGCACGATGCCGCAACTCGACAAGCATCTATGGCTGGTGAATGCGGCCGTGACGCTGGGGCCGCTGATCGGCTTGCTCGGCACCATCATCGGCATTACCGAATCGTTCAATGTGCTGGGAGCAGCTGGGCCAAGTGCGGGAGCGGTGACGGGCGGGATTGGCCATGCGCTGATCGCTACAGGTTGCGGCCTGATCGTTGCAATCGTAGGCGTAGCCGCCAACAGCTATTTCGACAAACGCGCCCGGCTGACCATCTTGCAACTCGATCTGTTGAAACTGATGTGCATCAACCGTTTGCACCTGACCGACTACAGCGTTGGCAAAGTGCGTTCGGTCCATGGGTCGCACTCCGTTGTACAGTCGGCGTTCGCACGTCCTGTCGGCGCCGAACTGGCAGGAGCATGAAATGAGCCGCACCCGCTATATGGAGTCGCACGAGCCGCATATCGAGATTATCCCGATGATCGACATCATGATGTTCCTGCTGATTTTTTTCATGGTGACCATGCTGAAGATGATCGATGCCAGCGGCATCAAGATCAATATGCCGCAAGCATCAACCGCGGCGCCTCTGCCAAAGACCTCTCTGACCATCACGGTGAAGAAGGACGGCGATCTGTTTCTCGATGGACAAGCTGTTTCAGCAGCGTTGCTGACGGAGAAAATCAAGAAGCAATCCCTTGGCGCCAAGCTGGAGGTACTGATCGCCGGCGACAAGGAGGTATCGCTGGAGAATCTGCTGCATGTGATGGACGTAGCCCGTGCCGCCGGAGTCGATGATATTGGCATCGCCGCCAAACGTTGAGGTGAGCAGATGAGCTACGCAATGTCAGGCGCAAGCCCGCTGCCGGAACCAGAAACGAGCCTGCGCTGGCCATTGGCACTGTTGATCGCTGGCGCCGTCGAGTTGACCTTGATTTTTCTGGTATTGGGTACTCATGCCAAGCCGGTTGCGGCATTGCTGCCGGCGCCGGTAAAAATTGCGCGCCTGGTGACGATTGCCGATGTGCCTGGAGAGCCGGATCCGGCACCAACTGCGCCGCCGCAAAAACTTGAATCCCCGAAACCTGCCATCAAACCTTTGCCGCAGCCATCGCCGAAACCGCAGGCCGATGCGGCTCCAGTGGAATCCAAACCGGAATTACAGGTAGATAGTACGCAGCAAGAGGCGCCTCCGGCAGCATTGCCTGTCGTGCAGAGGACCCAAGCGTCGATCCCCGCAAAAGCGGATAAGCCAGGCACAGTCCGACGCGGCATCGTACCCCTGGTCAGGGTTGAGCCAGATTATCCGGCGCGTGCGCTTGCCGCCAACACCGAAGGCGTCGTGGTAGCCCATGTGACGATAGAAAAGGATGGCAGCGTTAGTAGTGTAAATATCGTTCGCGCGCAGCCACCGAAGATTTTTGATCCGGAAGCCATTCGTGCATTGATGCGCTGGAAATTTTCTCAGAACGACGGCGGCACGGTCGGAGAGGTGGAATTACATTTCACTTTGAACTGACTGCTGCAAATTACAGCAGGTATAAAAACATAGAGTGACGGTGGCGCAAGACGATGATCGTCACCGGCGAATGCGGCGATCGGCGATTTTCCGTAACAAAAAAATATCGCTCAACTTTTACACTAAAAATAATTTTCATTTATGACATCTTCTTCACAAAGCAGACGCCGATTCCTGAAACTGGCCGCTGGCTCGACCGGTGCGGCGTTATCCCTCGGCGGCTTGCCTCTGTCGATTCAACGAGCGCTCGCCATTCCCGCATCGTCTCCGACCGGTACCATCAAAGATGTGAAACGCGTGGTGATATTGATGCAGGAGAATCGTTCCTTCGATCACTATTTTGGCACGATGAAAGGAGTACGCGGATTCGGCGACCGGATACCCAGGCCGCAGCCGAATGGCAAATCGGTGTTTCACCAGCAGGGCAAGAATGGCAAACTTATCCTGCCGTTCAGGATGGAAATGCAGACCACGAGTGCAGGGTGCGCCGGCGGCGATTTACCGCATGCGTGGTCTGACCAGCATGCAGCTTGGAATCACGGCAAATACGACAGCTGGATTGAAGCCAAGAAAAATCCTGTGACAATGGGCTATTTCACAAGGGAGGATATTCCCTTTCATTTCGCGTTGGCAGAAGCGTTCACCATTTGCGATGCTTATCACTGTTCTGTACCTGGATCTACCAATCCCAACCGCTTCCATCTGATGACCGGCACTATAGATCCATCCGGCGCTGGTGGCGGCCCGGTCACGTATCAGCCTAAGCCCGGCGTCTGGTCGGGCGTCGCTGGCGAAATTCCACATGCTGCTGACAGTTATAGCTGGACTACGTATCCAGAACGCCTTCAAGAGCACAACGTTTCCTGGCGTGTTTATCAAGGTACTAACGACATGAACGCAGCCAACGGCGACTATCCAAGTGACTTCAATGTGCTGCAGCACTTCTTCCGGCAATACCAGTCGGCTCCGGCAACGTCGCCGTTATGGATCAACGGTTGCAGTAAATACACATTGGAAAATTTCGCCACTGACGTGACGGATAACACCCTGCCTCAGGTGTCATGGTTGATGCCCCCGCTAGTTCATTCAGAACATCCAATTCGGACGCCGGCATATGGCGCCAGTTACATCAGTCAGGTGCTAAATATTCTGACCTCCAATCCGGCCTTGTGGAGTAGTACCGTGTTCCTTGTTACCTATGACGAGAACGACGGTTTTTTTGATCACATGGTGCCTCCTATGCCACCGATGTCCCGCTTGAACGGACTCTCCACCGTGGATGTTTCGCAGGAACTTCATACAGTAGGCGACTACGTCAATCGGGCAGATAATTTGCCATATGGCTTAGGAGCGCGGGTTCCGATGTTTGTCATATCGCCATGGTCGAAGGGCGGGGCGGTGTGTTCCCAGGTATTTGATCACACCTCGATACTCCAGTTTCTGGAGCAAGTCTTCGATGTTCAGGAACCGAATATCAGTCCTTGGCGCAGAGCGGTGTGTGGCGATTTGACCTCAGCCTTCGATTTCTCCAAGGTGGACGCGAGTAAGCCAGGTTTGCCAGACACATCCCGATATCAAGATGCATCAGATGCCCAATGTAAGCTGCCGCCACCAGTTCCACCGGCATTGGCCGTGTTGCCACTGCAGGAAACCGGTATACGCCGGGCCAGAACATTGCCTTATGCATTGGCTGTCGAAGAACGGCACGACATTGACAATAACCTAGTCTGGCTGGATTTCAGGAATGCCGGAAAAGCCGGCGCAGTTTTTCACGTCTATTCGGGCGACATACCTGATGGCCCAAAAACTTACACGATCGAAGCCGGTAAAAGATTATCGGATGCATGGCAGGCGGTTGCCAACAGCGAAACCTACGATCTTAGCGTCTACGGTCCGAATGGCTTCTTGCGTCAATTCAAAGGAGTAATCTCGGCTGCGGCGATTAGACGAGAACCTGTCGTAAGAGCGCATTACGATGCTATAAAGGGCAATCTCTTTTTGACTATCAAGAACAGTGGGAAAGCCACGATAAAGGTAACGGTAGTTGACAATGCTTATGGCAATGCATCTCGTACCCTGACGATCGCTTGCGGTACCAGCGTGACGGAACGATGGCTGCTCGCATCCAGCAATCAATGGTATGACCTTAGCGTCGCCACGCACGCCGGTGGTCATTTTGTGCGTCGTTTTGCGGGCCATGTCGAAACTGGAAAGGACTCAACTTCCGATCCGGCGCCTCATTACTCTCTGTAGAAAATGAACCAGAAATGTATCTGATCCGTGAGGTCGAGAGTGGGTCAATTTTGGATGCAAATCAATAGGTGGCCGGACCAGTTGATGCGCGTTCTATCAATTGCGGCGTTGCCGTGATTCGCATTGCGGCCAATTGGCCCGGCTTGCCGATCAGGTCTAGCAGCAGAGCGACGGCCATTTCGGCGGCGCTGACCGTGGGTACGGCCACCGTCGTCAGGGCCGGACGCGAAAGGCGCGCCCATTGAATGTCGGTGATGCCGATAATCGAAATATCGTCGGGTACCTTCAATCCCAGGTCGGCCGCGGCGTTCAAAGCGCCAAGCGCCGGCAGATCATTGCTGGCAAAAATGGCGGTCAGCTGCGGATGCGCTTTGAGCAAGGCTTTCGCGCTATCATAGCCGGCCTCTACCGAGTCTTCGATGTAGCGCGTCCGGTTCTGGGGATGTTTTTGTCCGACTGCGCCGCAGGCGGACAGATATCCTTTGTAGCGTTCGGCGTGTATGCCGTTGACCTTGCTGCCAACCAGTGCACCAATATGCTGGTGGCCCAAGCCGATGAGATGGCGTCCTGCGATCGCGCCTGCTTCAAAAAAATCCACTGCGATGCAGGGCAGTTCAGGTGGCGCATCTAATTTTTCCCACATGCAGAGTACCACCGGAGCGCCACGTTGCTCGGTTTTCTTCAAGTCGTCGATGGACAGGTTGGCGTTCATTACCAGCACGCCTTCGGACAAGGTGCCTGCGATCTGGTCGAGATAGGCGCGCCCCGTTTCCGGGTCGTCATTGGTGTTGCAGACAATCAGAAATCGTCCGCTGGCGCGCGCTGCGCGTTCAGCGGCCAGTGCAAATTCGGGATAAAAAGGATTGGCAATGCTGGATACCATCAGGGCCAATGTTGGCGCGCATCCTTCTGCCAGTGCGCGAGCGGTGAGATGCGGACGATATCCCAACTGTTCGACTGCCGCTAGAACGCGCAAGCGGGTCTGCTCGCCGACCTTGCCGCGTTTGCGCAAGACATTGGAGACTGTCGCGGACGTCACGCCGGCCAGGGAGGCGACTTCAGAAAGAGTAGGCATGGGGTGGAGGAAAATTTGAGCTCTCGTATTCAACCGCCTATCACCGGCATTGTCAACGAGGCATATCGCACGGATTGAATCCCCCAGTCGATGGCAGCGCTCGGGGATGAAAAATGTTGTTGCAAACTCAGCGTTGAACTGTGCCGCAATTTCGATTGCACAGAAAAAAGAAGGTTGGTATTATCGAGCGGAATGATCGATACCAACGGCGTCATTCTCAGAATAACAACGTGGAGACAATATCAATGAAGTTCAAAAAAAGCAGTAGCATTTTTTTTTGGAGCATTAGGTTAAGCGCTTAACCTGTTAGCCTTTTCCCATTCAAACCAGGCGGCATGCAAGCCGTCAGCTGGTTCAAGCAGATTGAACGGCTGGGATCGCGGCGCTAACCTGTGCTGCTTGTTTGGGAAATTTTACAGTCTAGTTTGTCAACTTCCGCAGGGAAAGGGACCTATGGCCAGCATTTCTTTGCGTTCGCTGCAAAAATCCTATGGCAGCGCCGCTCCCATCATTCGCAATGTCGACCTCGAGATCGGCGCGCACGAATTTTGTGTATTTCTGGGGCCGTCCGGCTGCGGCAAATCTACTTTGCTGCGCATCATTGCGGGCCTCGAAGATCCGAGCGACGGCGAGCTGCTGATAGACGGCAAGCCAATGAACGACGTACCTTCGGCGCAGCGCTCGGTGGCCATGGTGTTTCAGAGCTATGCGCTGTTTCCGCACATGACGGTATTCGAAAACATGAGTTTCGGTTTGACCTTGGCCAAATTGCCGAAGGCGGAAATCGAACAAAAGGTGAGGGAGGCCGCGCGCATCTTGCAGCTTGAAGAACTGCTGAAGCGCAAACCCAAGGAGTTGTCCGGAGGCCAGCGCCAACGGGTGGCGATCGGCCGCGCCATCGTCCGCCGGCCGGGCGTGTTCCTGTTCGACGAGCCGCTGTCCAACCTCGATGCTACCTTGCGCAGCCAGACTCGCATCGAGATCGCGCGCTTGCATCGGCAATTCGAGCGTGCCAGCGTGATTTATGTGACGCATGACCAGGTTGAAGCGATGACCCTGGCCGACCGTATCGTTCTGCTGCACGCCGGCGCCGATACCGCGGCTTTCGGCAGCGTTGCACAAGTGGGTACGCCGATGGAGCTGTATCACCATCCGAAGAATCGTTTTGTCGCCGGCTTTATCGGCTCGCCGCGGATGAACTTCATACCGGCGGTGGTGACCCGTATCGATCCCGGCGAGGTGACTGTGCGGCTGTCCGATACAGACGAAACAGTGCAGGTGCATGCGTTCGATCCGTCGTTGCAACAAGGACAAGCGGTGACGCTAGGCATTCGCCCCGAGCATCTCGACAGCAGCGACACGGCATCTGCCGGTTTGACGCGGGAAGTGGTCCTGGTCGAGCGCCTGGGGGAGCAGACCTACGTCCATCTGGAGCAGCCGGGCGGCCAGCCGCTGGTCGCCAAGGCGCCAGGAAACACTCAGATACAGCGCGGCGAGCGCTTGCGCTTCGGCATTTCCGCCGCTTGCACCTATTTGTTCGACGCCAGCGGCGCCGCCATTGCCAAGCCTGCGACTGTGGCAATGGCTGCCTGACAGGCGCTACCACCTCAATTACAACAACGACCACAACCATGGAGCGAGATTCATGTCGATACGATTAGGGGTCTGTTACTACCCTGAACACTGGCCCGAAGCAATCTGGCGCAGCGATGCGCAACGTATGACGGCGCTGGGCATCAAGCAAGTGCGCATCGGTGAGTTCGCGTGGAGCCGGATCGAACCCTCACCCGGACAATATCAATGGGACTGGCTGGACCGTGCAATCCAGGTGCTGGCCGATGCCGGCCTGGAAGTAGTCATGTGCACGCCGACGGCGACGCCGCCGAAGTGGCTGATTGACCAGCATGCGGATATCCTGCCGGTGGATGCCAACGGCAGGGCGCGGGGCTTCGGTTCGCGCCGCCATTACGACTTTTCCTCGCCATCGTATTTCAAGGAATCGCAGCGCATCGTCACTCTCCTGGCGCAACGCTATGGCAGGCATCCGGCAATCACCGCCTGGCAAGTGGATAACGAATATGGCTGCCATCATACGGTGGTGAGCTATTCGGCGGCGGCACAGCAGGGGTTTCGCCGCTGGCTGCAGCAGCGCTATCACACCATAGACGCGCTCAACCAGGCTTGGGGTACCGTATTCTGGAGCGCCGAGTACCGCAGTTTCGACGAAATCGACGCGCCGGTCGGCACCGTGACGGAAGCGCATCCTTCGCATCGCCTGGATTACCGACGCTTTGCGTCCGATGAAGTGGCGCGCTATAACCGCATGCAAGTCGATATCCTGAGAGCGCATGCGCCAGGACGTGTGATGGTGCACAATTTTATGCAAATGTTTACCGAATTCGACCACTATCCGGTGGCGGCGGATCTCGATGTCGCCAGCTGGGACAGTTATCCGCTCGGCGCTCTGGAGGAGCTGTGGTTCGCGCCGGAAATCAAGGCTCGCTGGCTGCGCACTGGCCATCCTGACTTCGCTTCCTTTAATCACGATTTGTACCGGGGCATGTCGGCGCAACCGTTCTGGGTGATGGAGCAGCAGCCGGGGCCGGTGAACTGGGCGCAATGGAATCCGAATCCTCTGCCGGGCATGGTGCGCCTGTGGAGTTGGGAAGCCTTTGCGCACGGCGCCGGCTGCGTCTCCTACTTCCGCTGGCGGCAAGTGCCGTTCGCCCAGGAACAAATGCATGCAGGCCTGAATACGCCCGATAATCGTCTCGACATCGGGGGCCATGAAGCGCAACGCGTGGCCGAGGAAATACAGCAGGTCGAGCAGGCGGCAGGAGCGCTGCAGCAACCGCACGGCAAGGTCGCGCTGTTGTTCGATTACGCCGCCAAGTGGTTGTTCGAGATCCATCCGCAGGGGGCGGATTTCCATTATCCGCAGGTCGCCTTTGAATATTATTCTGCCTTGCGTTCGCTTGGCCTGGACGTGGATATTGTTCCGCTCAGCGCAGAGCTTGATGGCTACGCCATGATCGTGGTGCCTCCATTGCCTGTGCTGTCCGAGGACTTGGTCGCCCGCCTGAAAGCGAGCGGGGCGCAGGTATTGCTCGGGCCGCGTAGCGGCTCCAAGACCGCTTCTTTGCAAATACCGGCGAATCTGCCGCCAGGCCTTTTGCAGGAAATACTGCCGATACGCGTATGGCGCGTCGAATCGATGCGACCCAACGTGACGGAACCGGTTGAGAGCGGCGGACGGCAAGGCAAGGCATATCACTGGCGCGATCTGATCGAGGCCGGCGAAGGTGTGAAGGTGGTCGCCGCCTTCGGCGACGGTCATCCTGCGATTCTGCAACATGAGCGCTTGCACTATCTGGCCAGCGTGTTCGATGCCGATTTCACCTGTGACTATTTCGAACGGGCCGCGCTTGCTGCCGGCCTGGCGCCGGAGCGCTTGCCGGAAACCTTGCGCATCAGCCATCGAGGCGGATTGACGTTCGCCTTCAACTACGGGAGTCAGTCGTGTGTTGTGCCGCACGGCGAGCATGCGGAATTCATTGTCGGCGCCAGCCCGCTTGCGGCACAGGGAGTCGCCATCTATCGCAGTCGGCATTAAAAATTTGGCAAGCAGATTGTTTTTTATGAACCATAATAATTAGGAGACAAGTATGAAAAAGCTGTTTTGCACGAGTTTACTGGCAGCCTTGCTGGTTTCAGCATTGGGTTCGGCTGCGGCCGGCACCCTGGCCGTGAATATCGCCTACAAAGGCGCCAGCCAACGCGCGGTATGGCAATCGACGCTGGACGAATTCAAGAAGGCCAACCCGGATGTCGATATCAAGGCGGCGTTCGTGGAAGAGGAGGCGTACAAGGTGCAATTGCCGGGCTGGCTGTCGACCCAGGCGCCGGACGTCATCAATTGGCATAACGGCGAACGCATGGCGTTTTACGCCAGCCGCGGCTTGCTGGAAGACCTGAGCGAAGACTGGAAGAAAAACAAATGGGATGAGGTCTATGCCTCGACCAAGGATGCTTCGTCTTACAAGGGCAAGCAATACGCGCTGCCGACTGTGTATTATTCCTGGGGCTTGTTTTATCGCAAAGACGTGTTCAAGACAGCCGGCATTGCCGCGGAGCCGAAAACCTGGGAAGAGTTGCTCGACGCCTGCAACAAATTGAAGGCGGCCGGCGTTACGCCGTTCGTAGTCGGCGGCCGCGATTCCTGGACTTTGGCAGGCTGGTTTGATTATCTGGATTTGCGTCTGAACGGCAATGTTTTCCATCAGCAGTTGATGGCCGGTGAAATTCCTTATACCGATGCGCGCGTTAAAAAGGTGTACACCGCCTGGAAAACCCTGATCGACAACAAATATTTCATCGATAATTCGCTATCTTACGATCTCGACGGCGCCCAGCCGTTCCTGTTCCAGGGCAAGGCGGCCATGATGCTGATGGGGACTTTCATCGCCAAGGGATTTCCGCCAAAACTTGCTGCCAACATGGGATATTTCCAATTCCCGATCATCGACGCCAAGATTCCTACTGCCGAGGATGGCCCGGCAGAATCGATCCATATTCCAAGCAAGGCGCGCAACAAGGTTGACGCCCATCGTTTCCTCGCCTTTGTCGGCACGCCGGCCATCAGCGCCAAGCTTGCCGAGGGGCTGGGGTCGTTGCCGGCCAATAGCAAATCGCCGGAACCGACCGAATCGATTTCACGCATCGGCTTCCAGATCCTGTCGAACACCAAGGGCGGTATTGCACAATTCTATGACCGCGACATGACCAAGGAAATGGCGGACGAGGGTATGAAGGGCATGCAGAAATTCATCAGTGATCCGGGCAAGATCGATGAAGTGCTCAACGAACTTGAACAAAGCCGCAAGCGTATCTACAAGAAGACCTGAGCTGACCGATAACGGATGCTCATCAGTACCTGCGAAGGGGTAGCCGCGGCGTTGCCGTGAGGTTGTTCCTTCGCGCAACATTTTTTGTGTCGTAGACTGTTCACGGGAGTTGATTACCATGCCCGCCCAAACGCCTGCCATTACGCCAGCAAGGCCGCTGCCTTCCGATCTTGCGACGGCCAGTAAGCTGCGCCGCCGCAGCAGCGCCTCCAGAAGGAACCGCGCCGCAATCTGGTTCCTGGCGCCGGCCTGTCTGATGACGGCCGTGTATGTGCTGTATCCGATTTTTTACACAATTTATCTCAGCTTCTTTAATTGGGATGGCATGATGAAACCCGAGTTCATCGGGCTTGCGAATTATGTCGAGATGCTGCATGCGCCGACATTTCATGTCGCGCTGAAAAACAACCTGACTTGGCTACTGCTGTTTTTGCTGGCGCCTCCAGCAGGCCTGATCGCGGCGCTCTACCTGAATCAGAAGGTGCGCGGTATACGCTTGATCAAGACTTTGTTTTTTGCACCCTTTGTTTTGTCGGGTGTGGTGGTCGGGCTGATCTTCAGCTGGTTTTACGATCCGACGTTTGGCTTGCTGACGCTCTTGTTGGGGCATGGAGTACCCGTATTGGGAGATCCGCGCTATGTCACGTTCGGCATCATCTTTGCCGCGCTTTGGCCGCAGACGGCGTATTGCATGATCCTGTTTCTCACCGGACTGACCTCGATCAACGCCGACCAGGTAGAGGCGGCGCGCATGGAGGGGGCCAAAGGCTGGAGCATGCTGCGCTATGTCATTTTGCCGCAGTTGAGATCGACAACCTTCATGGCGTTTGTGGTGACTATCATCGGTGCTCTGCGCAGTTTCGATCTTATTTCCGTCATGAGCAGCGGCGGTCCATTCGAAAGCTCGACCGTGCTGGCTTATTACACCTATGACCAAGCGATCAAATACTATCGCCAAGGCTATTCGGCGGCGATTGCTGTCACCTTGTTTGCCATCATGCTGATCTACATCGTTTATCAATTGCGCCGCCTGTTGCGCGACGAAGGCTAAGGGAGTTGCCATGTTTCCCATGCCCATAGAAAAATGGAAGGCGTCCAATCGCATCCTGTACAAACTGTCGCTGCCTGTCGCCTTGCTGATATGGCTGCTGCCGATATTGGCAGTGCTGGTGACTTCGGTACGTTCTACCGACGAACTGATGGAAGGCAACTATTGGGGATGGCCTAAAGATTTTGCCATGCTGGATAATTATCGCGAAGCGCTCACCGCGTCGCCGATGTTGCATTACTTCTGGAACAGCTGCCTGATCACCATACCGTCGGTGATCGGCGCTATTGCATTGGCCTCCATGGCCGGTTATGCGCTGTCGACCTACAAATTCCGAGGTGATACGCTGTTGTTCGCTACTTTCGTGGCATGCAATTTTGTGCCGCAGCAAATTCTCATGATTCCCGTGCGCGAGATCTCCGTGTCGCTGGGCTTGTTTAATACGGTGAGTGGCCTGATTCTTTTCCATGTCGCCATGCAAACCGGTTTTTGCACGCTGTTTCTGCGCAATTTTATCAAGCAATTGCCTTACGAAATGATCGAAGCGGCACGCATCGAGGGGGCCGGCGAGTGGACGGTTTTCTATCGCATCGTGCTGCCGCTGATCAGACCAGCACTGGCGGCCCTGGCCGTCCTGGTCTTCACGTTTGTCTGGAACGATTATTTCTGGGCGTTGTGCCTGACTCAGGGCGACGATGTCGCGCCGATTACGGTTGGCGTGGCGGCGCTCAAGGGGCAATGGACCACAGCATGGAATCTGGTCTCGGCCGGATCGATTCTGGCTGCGATACCTTCCGTACTCCTGTTCTTTCTAATGCAAAAGCAATTTGTCGTTGGTCTTACATTCGGGGCCAGTAAGGGCTGATTCGCTATTAATGCCGCTTGCAACTGGACTTGCACCAACCCCCGCCGGTTGACGCCAGCTTGCCCAGCCCGGCGCATACTGGCATGGCCTGCATGTCAATATATGTTTATTGTTCCCCGATGTCTTGGTGTCGCTATGCCATGCGCGGCGGAGGCGGCGACATCCGCTCAGGGAAATCTCAGACTTGGGCCGACATTGCCTGATTCACCACGGCAATACGTCCGAATGCATGGGCCCGCTGATTGACAAGGCCAATGTGGCGCGCGTTGATGCGGTGGTGAATCAGGCCATTGTCGCCGGCGTCAAGGTGTTGCTCAAAACGGATAATATAGTCTGTCGAGCCCTTTGTGGTGTGCCTCGACAATGAAAGCATTTACGTTGAAGCTGCTTTTTCAAGTCTAAGTGCCTGATTTTGTGTGATGTTCGTTTGCGCGCTGAATTGACCCACTCCGTTTGACCCTCCCGCCATTGCCTGGCGAAAGCAGCGACCCTGTCGTAAGACCCCTTGAATCCCAAATCGATGAGCTCTTCGTGGAGCCGTTTGAGACTGCGCCGCTGCTTACGGGATTTTGCGGCCTCGGTCTTGAGCCAGGCTGAAAGCTGGAAGGCGTATGGGTCGATGGCGCTGGCGGAGTTGCGCTCCGCATAGGCGGGCTCGGTGATTTCCGAACGCAGATAGCGCCTGACGGTGTTGCGGGAGATGCCTAGCCTCTTGGCTATCTCCCTAAGCGGGACCTGGTCCCGAAGGTGCCAGCGTCTGATTATTCCTAGTAATGCCACGTCAATCACTCCGATCCCCTACTTATTCTGATAAGTAGGATTGTGTGCTAAACGTGGGTCAATTTTCGATGCAAATTATGCGACCAAGTGGGTCAATTTTCGGTGCAAATCAACAACCCACTGACCGGTTCACACCCGGAAATGGAGTGAGATACCGATTATGGTGAGTCGCAGAATTTTATTTTTAATAAACAAAAACGCATGAACCGTTGTGGTGCTCCACAGACGTTTCCTCCCATCATGCAGCCCTAGGAAAGGCTCCCGCACCAAGTGCCGACCAGTCTTATTGCTACAGGACGAAAGTGGGCGCAGCGATTACATTGCGTCCATCAAAACATGCTTAACGCAGTTCAGTCTGGAGTGCCTTCTTGACTCCGCCATCGATCATTGCACGCTCTTCATCGGCAAGACGCAGTGCAGCGGTTGGCGGACGCACGTCCTTGCACTCTTTGTAGATCACGCCATCCTTCATCACCAGTGCAATTTTTACCGGATCGGTGAGGATACTGAGATCTTCAAGAGGATTGCCGTCTACCAGTACAATGTCAGCAAGGAAACCAGGACGCACCTGACCCAACTCATCTGGACGTTGCATGATCTCGCCGCCCAGTCTTGTTGCGGAGAGCAGTGCCTCCGTGGGCGTCATCCCGATATAGTCGACGAAGTATTGAAGATCGTTAGCATTGGTGCCGTGCGGCATCCAGGCAAAGCCATAGTCTCCGCCTGGCAGGATACGAATGCCTCGTTTGTGCATTTTGCGCAGCGAATCGGATGCAATTTCTAGTTCGCGCTTATACCCCATCGTTGCAGCCAGTTCCGGCGTAATACCGTAATCGGACGCATTGAACGATGTGCGAATTAGCCAGCCAATGCCGGGAGCGACAAAGTGCTTTTCCTTGTTCGCCTCAAGCATATCGAGTGCCTCTTCATCTGCAAAGCTGGCGTGATACACCATTTCGATACCGTGGCGTACGCACATCTTGACGGACTCGCTTGATCGCGCGTGTGCCGCCATGCGCTTGCCATATCGCTTTGCCTCGCTGCTCAGCATCGCCACTTCCTCTTCTGAGAAGGGAGACATTTCTGCTGGCAGGCCGGCAATATATTCGCCGGACAAGTTGATCTTCAGGTGGTCTACCCCGTACTTGATAAACGTGCGTGCTGAGCGGCGAATTTCCTCAGGGCCACTGCATACACTGCCGAAGCTCAATTCTTCAAAAGGCAAATGGGGAAGCGTATTGTCGCCCAATGCTCCGATCGTCGTAATTTCTTGACTGCCTGCAAGATAACGCGGCCCTGGAAATTCTCCAGCATTGATTGCATTACGCAGCACGACGTCCAGCCTCGGTTTAGCGGCAGCAGCACCAATCGCGGAAGTCCAGCCCATTTCCAGGTAACGCCTGGCCACGCGGATGCACCACAGGATGTGTTCCTCGGGGGGCATCATCTGGATTGCCGACAGCGAAGGTTGGTCGTTCCACGAAAAATGCGTATGTGCTTCGGTCATGCCGGGCATCAGAAACTTGCCCTTTCCATTGATAATGCGTGCAGATTCAACGTTCAGAGGAGCGTTCGAACGAGAAACTTCAATGATGCGATTGCCTTCGACAAGGACTTCACCCTTTAATACGTCGTCACCACTACCGTCAAAAATCATGACGTCGGTAAATAAAGTCTTTTCCATGTTTGTCTCCTCCTGTATCAGGATTTAATTTATAGATTGATAAAAGCTTTTGAGTTCCCGCATACACTCGCGTGGTTTCTCGAACGTTGTCCAGTGACCGCATCCTTCCAGCACGATCATGCGGCTATCAGCGATCCGTTCTTTCATCGCAGTTACTGCGGGCGGTGGGGCAACACCGTCTTGGTCGCCCGTCACTAGCAGCGTGGGGGCAGAAATTTCCTCAAGCGCAGCCCCTTGTGCACCTGCCAGGGCCTTGCAACTTTGGGCATAACCTTCGGGAGATTGGCGCATTACGCTTTCCCGTACCAATGCGACAACGGCTGGCTGCTGTTCCTTAGTCTCCTTGCTGATCGCCCCTGCCACGATGGCGTCGGCAATTTCCTGCATGGCTGCGGGACCGCCCGTAGCAGCCTTGTCAGCACGGGCAAGGATCGCCGGCCGACCGGCATCTGGGGGGCAGATCAGGGGACCGAACAGCGCGAGACTGAGTACCTGCTCTGGGTTATGCGTGGCAATGTGCTGACAGATGATCGTGCCCATTGAATGCCCCACAAAATGTGCTTTAGCGACATCAAGTCCACGGCATACTTTCAGCACGGCCTCGCACAGACGTTCGATGCTAAGCTCGCCGGGAACCGGGGCGGAGCGACCACTACCTGACAGATCAATGCGGATGATCCGATGACCTTGTATTGCGGACATGAGAGGTGTCCAGGTATTGCTGGTGCCGCCTAGCCCATGCACGCAGACGATTGGCACGCCGTCACCTTCGATCTCAACTGCAAGATTTTCGATAAATTGTGTCGTCATCGCAGTCCCCCTCAAGAGAACTTGTTCTCAATGACGCCCAGACCGTCAATCTCGATGCGCACCACATCACCGGCCTTCAAAAAGCGTGGGGGCTTCATGCCAAGACCTACACCTGCGGGGGTTCCTGTGGCGATAATGTCTCCTGGATACAGCGTGATACCGCGTGAGACCGTTTCAATCAACGTGGGAATATCGAAGATCAGGTTCTCTGTAGGGCCGTCCTGGCGCAATTCTCCGTTGACCCAGCATCGCACGCGAGTTTTGGTGCCGTCGAGTTCATCAGCTGTTACAAGCCAAGGACCCATCGGGCAGAAGGTATCGAAGGATTTGCCCATATCCCATTGCTGATGGCGCATTTGTACATCACGCGCCGTAACATCATTGACGACGGTATAACCGAAGACATGTTGCATGGCGTCGCCACGGCTGATGTTCTTGCCGCCTTTGCCAATTACAACCGCCAGTTCGGCTTCATAGTCAATTTGCTCAGAGATATTGCTGGCCGGCACTTTCACATCATCGTATGGGCCGACCACGCATTCGGGCACTTTTGTGAAAACAATGGGCCATGACTCCGGATTTGCATCGTTGTCCTTGAAAACCGATGCTTGAAGTTCTTGGGCATGAGCGTGATAGTTTCGTCCCACGCACCACAGATTGCGACGTGGTACTGGCAATGGAGCCTCAAGCTGGACTTCGCTAATCGCGACAGCCTGACCGTTTGACGGCGGCAATTTATTGCTTTCAACCAGAGAGTCAATAACAGCTAAGGCACCCTTAGAAGCTTGTTCTTTTGTAAAACTTAACGGTGTCACCTGAGTCCCGTCCGCTGAGACAGTTCCAACATAACGCTGGCCATTTAACTGATAAGTAGCAATTCTCATTTCGTACTCCTCCATGTAGTTTTGATCCGGTCCCAATCACTGGCTTTGTTGACCGTGTACGGAGTGTAGAAACGATGTGCGTACTGCGCTTATCGTGCTATCTGGCTGCGTATCGCAGAGTCTGATTGTTTCAAAAAAAGACAAAAAGAGACTAAGATTGGGAAGCGGAAAAAATAAGCTCCGAACCTAGGGGCAAGGAGACAAAATGGCAGAGGCATACGCTTTCTACGAGGGAGCATTTGGGCAGGCCATCGTGTTGGAATCACGGGCTGACCTCGTATCCCATTCTCATTCAGAATCCCAAATTGCTTTCTGGCTGGGAGGAACTCGCGCTCAAGCACGGGTTGGCGATGAGCTAGTACAGTACGATCAAGATGTAGGACTGGCTACTAACGCTTACCAGTCGCATGACATGACGTTGCTGGATGACAAAGGCCCCGCCGTCTTTTTGGTGTTTATGATTTCGCGTCAGTGGTTAAATCAGCGAAGGAAAGAAACGGGGCAGCCTTTTGTATTTCCTTCTCCTCGTATTCCGATCGATCTTGCTCTTCGTCAGGCGTGTTGGAAGGTACTGGACTTGATCCTGTCTCCTCAAAGAGCGACGTCATTGATGAACGACGAAGTGGAGAAGCTCATTACCGCGGCTATCGATGCAACTGCTGATTCCTGCCCGGGTGTTCAAAAAGGACTGGGCATGTCGACGCTGGATCACCGGCTCCGGGCGGCAATTTCAATCATGCGAGAAAACGTTGCGGAAAAAATCACCGTCGAGGAAGTCGCCCTGAAAGTTGGTCTTTCTCGCGCCCATTTTTTTACTCTGTTCCGAGATCAACTGAACACTACGCCTCAGGTTTTTTGGAGCGCAGTGCGTGTCGAGGAAGCCATGCGACGATTGATCACGGAAGGGGGGCCACTGACCTGGGTCGCTTTAGATCTGGGATTTTCAGCGCCAGGCAACTTTTCCCGGTTTTTCAAGGAACATACAGGAGTATCTCCATCCATTTTCCGCCGCGCAGCCACTGGCAACTTACCTGCCACGGTTACAGGCCTTCCTCTCTAACTACACCTGCTGCACCGTATGCGTGGTCTAGGCGATTTGAATTGAACTAATGGTTTTTGTGCCATGACAAGTCTACTATTGAGTTAGTCCATCGACCGGCGGCTTGTGGCGATTACAGCCAATCGAATCGCTGGTCGATCTAGATTCGACCTCGCACTCCATGTCAGATCAAGTTTGAGTTAATACAGCTAATTTTTTTTAATTAACAGACTTTTTCCTCGCAAGCGCAGTAATGTCACGAGTCGTTGGGCCGCAGGGGACAGGTAAGCGTTCTTTCGATAGGCGATTCCAAGGCGTCTTTGCATGGTCGTCTCTTTCAGCACAACTTCCCGCAGCGATGTTTTTCCAGATTGTAAATTTGCTCTTGTCGCGAACCCAAGCAATCCGGTTTTTTCTATTAACGGCAGAATCATGTTCAGTACGGTCGGTTCGATTTGTACCTGTGGTCTCGGTAGCCTGTTTCGATCAAAGGTTTGGTCCAACCATTGCCGGCTTGCCACGGTTGTGGCAGGCAATACCCAGCGGTAGTCGAGAAGGTCTTTCAGGGTGTAGCGCCTTTTAAAAATTGGATGATCTTTTGCTGCCAGCACCACGACTTCGTCTTCGACAATTTGCTCCGATTCAACATCGGCATCCGACTGGACGATAGGTCCGACTGCGAGGTCCAGGTCACCTCCATTTAACGCCTCCAACAAGGCATCATTCATTGACACCATCAGTTGGATCGTAACGTCCGGCGCTTCTGCCAACAGTTCCTGGCAGACTTGCGGTAGCAAATGTTCCGCCAGGGTTGGTACACAGCCCAGTCGGATATGGCCCTTCAGGCCTTTTGCATAATCGTTCATTTCGCGGGCAGTGTCCTCAAACATGATTCCCATTTTCCG
Organism: Collimonas fungivorans; assembly: GCF_001584145.1. Lineage (NCBI taxonomy): Bacteria > Pseudomonadati > Pseudomonadota > Betaproteobacteria > Burkholderiales > Oxalobacteraceae > Collimonas > Collimonas fungivorans. Next base: position 454,222 of record NZ_CP013232.1, read on the forward strand.
TGTTCGCGATAGCAGCACCGTACCTGCAGCCGTCAATCGGATACCGCGACCGTCGCGCTCGAACAGTTTGGCTCCCAGCGACTCTTCAAGACGATGTATGCATTTCGTTAATGCCGGCTGAGTTCTGAATAATTTTTCTGCTGCCCGCCCCAAATTACCCTCTCGGGCAATTACTTCAAAATATTTCAGGTCGCGAAAGTCCATTTGAACTATTCCTAAAAGTTATTAATGTTAAACAATTAGTAAATATACATTATAGATCCGTGATTCTATACTCCATTCAAATAAAAAAAGTAGCCCGATGTTCTTTCACGAGCATGCATCCGGGCACGGAAAATGGAGACAGGTATGAACAATGCAGTCGAAAAATCATCGCGTGCGCTGGCGCGGCGTTCAGAGCCGCATATGCGAGCTTCGTGTCAGTTCGATGTTGTGAATCGAGATGTTCGCACCCGATTCCATGAGATATCCCCGCTCCCTCAAATTAAGTTGTCCTACAGACGCATAGGGCTGTCACACGCCGATCGCCGATAGGCGTTTCCCTATCGCGTTTGGCGCAACGTTACGTTCGGTCGATTCCGCTAAGAACCTTGCGATGCTTTACGGCTTTTGATGCATTTTCACTTTCTCCAATTTGTTAATTGTTTTCACCAACAGGAAAAAATATGAGCAACTCCACTCAACCAGACGTTATCCGCGAATTCACCCGAATATCAGCAGAGTTGGTCGATGACGCCGCGCAATATCCTTCGTCAATTTTGGCTGACGTTGCAGGTCGCCGCGGCACATTGTCCAGTCGAATCGCTCCGTTGTCGCCGACGATGCGTATTGCCGGACCGGCACTCACGGTAGAAGTTCGTCCTGGTGACAACCTGATGATTCATGCAGCGATGGCGATCGCCAAGCCGGGTGACGTATTGGTCATAGACGGCAAAGGCGATGAAACTTGTGCGTTGATGGGAGAGATCATGATCTCCCAATGCCAGGCCATCGGCGTTGCCGGTGTGGTGATTTTTGGTTCTGTACGCGATACAGAAGCAATCCGTGATTTAGGTTTTCCGGTATATGCGGTTGGCGCTAATCCGAACGGGCCAACCAAGCTGGTCCCAGGGCGCGTCAACTGGACGGTATCGGTGGGCGGAACAGCGGTCAATCCAGGTGATTTGATCGTCGCCGACGCTGACGGTGTGGTTGTTGTCGAACGTGAAAAAGTAGCATCCCTGTTGCCGCTGGCAAAGCAAAAAGTAGACGATGAAACTGCACGGATAAAAGGCATCCGCAATCGTGAGCAGTTACGTCCAAGCTGGCTCGACGGCGCGCTGCGCAAAGCCGGCGTGCTGAAGGAAGGAGAGCAACTATGAGCATTGGAATCCCCAACAGAAAACCGGTGATTCTTGTCACTGGCGCCGATTTAGCTGCGCAAGCGTTGTCCCTGCTAAATAGTTTTGAGATTGTCTATGCCGGTAAGACGCCGGACGAAGAACACTTGGCCAGTCTCTGCACACAGCATCAACCGGTGGCCATCATCGTTCGCTACGGAAAAATCACGGCACGGATCATTGACGTTTGTAGCGGCTTGCTCGTTATTTCGAAGCACGGGACTGGCATCGATACGATCGATATCAGTTATGCAAAATCGAAAGGTATCGCAGTAGTCGCTGCTGCCGGTGCAAATGCACCGGCGGTCGCTGAACATACATGGGCATTGATTTTTGCCTGTGCGAAGAATGTCGTGGGCCTGGATCAACGCATGCACGCCGGACATTGGGATAAAGCGACGCATAAAAGCTTGGAGCTTAAAGGCCGCACGCTTGGCTTGGTTGGCTTGGGCGCCATTGGCTTGCGCGTAGCTGAAGTCGGCTTGGCGCTGGGCATGCATGTCATTGCTCATGACCCTTATGCCAGGCAAGTTCCAGAAGGCATCGCTAAAACTGAATTGACTGAGCTACTGGCAACAGCTGATGTGTTGTCGCTGCATTGCCCGCTGACAGCCGAAAACAAGCAGATGATCAATCGCGATTCATTGGCGGCAATGCGCGACGGCGCCATCATCGTCAATACCGCTCGCGGTGGGCTGATCGATGAAGAAGCTTTGCTCGAATCACTGCAAAGCGGAAAAATTCGAGCAGCCGGCCTGGACAGCTTCCAGATCGAGCCATTCGTCGGTCCGCATCATTTTGAGAATGTGCCTAACGTGATCCTTTCGCCGCATATCGGGGGCGTTACTGCGGATGCCTATATCGGCATGGGAATAGCTTCGGCACAAAACGTTCTAAATGCACTTGCTACCGAAAATGCGGTCGCGTAGGCGATCTGGCTGACTTGCTTGCGTTACGCAGACACATGTTTTGTGCCACGGCAGCCGGCCATGACGTTGGAGGAAGATGATGGAAACGACAATAAAAAATATCAACAGCCTGGAAAAAGAAACGATGAGGAAGGTCATTCTTCGCATCATCCCGTTTCTGATGGTTTGCTATCTGCTGGCATTTATTGATCGCGGCAATATCGGCATGGCGGCGCTGCAGATGAATCATGATCTCGGCATTTCGCCCAAAGCATACGGCTTTGCCAGCAGCTTGTTTTTCATTTCGTATTTCATTTTTGAGGTGCCTAGTAATCTCGCCCTGCAAAAATTCGGCGCGCGTAAGTGGATCGCCCGCATCATGGTGACCTGGGGCCTTGTGTCCGCAAGCACGGCTTTTGTTCAAGGGGGGCCATCGCTATTCGTTCTACGTTTCTTTCTGGGCGCTGCCGAAGCGGGCTTCTTTCCAGGAGTATTGCTATATCTGACATATTGGGTGCCGTCTGCGTATCGCGCGCGTATCGTTGCGATATTCATGGTTTCGATCCCTGCAGCCAGTTTCATCGGATCGCCGATTTCGGCCATGTTGCTGCAGATCGATGGCACGCTGGGATTACATGGTTGGCAATGGCTATTCATTCTGGAAGGGTTGCCTACTGTGCTGCTCGGATTTGTCTGTTTATTTTTTCTGACTGACCGTCCCGAACAAGCGCATTGGCTTGGTACAGAGCAACGCGACTGGTTGTCCGCGCGCATTCAGAAAGAAAGAGCTGAAAGCAAACTAATTTCGCACGTCTCGCTATGGAAGTTGTTTCGTAGCAAGGAAGTGCTGGGTATGGCATTGGTGTGCTCCACTGCATCTGGGGCCGGCACTGTGCTTGGTGTTTGGCAACCACAACTAATCAAATCCTTTGGCTTAACAGTGATGCAGACCGGCATGGTCAACGCAATACCCTATCTGCTGGCGTCGGTAATCATGGTCTTGTGGGGACGGCATTCCGACCGCAGGAACGAACGTCGTTGGCATACGGCCATTCCTTTGTTAATGATCGGAGGCGGCATGGTTTGCGCACAACTGACGTCCGCATTGCTACCCACCATAGCTTTATTGTCGTGTGTGTTGATTGGTGCCTATTCATTCAAAGGGCCGTTCTGGGCTCTGGCTTCCGGTTGGTTGGCTTCTGGCTCCGCTGCTGCCGGCCTGGCGGGAATCAATGCGGCGTCAAACCTGATTGGCGGCGGCCTGATGGTGAACGTATACGGTTGGATCAAAGCAGAGACCGGCAGCTATGCATTGGCTTTGTTGCCGTTGGCGATACTGGCGATGATGAGTGTCATTTGCCTGCTCATTCTGGACTACCAGGCAAACCGTTCCAGTCCGGTGGTTGGCTGCACCAAGACCGTTTGATGGCGGGTGTTGAATACCGCCTGATAGAAAGAGAATCATGAGCTTTTTTTCCGCACCGCCGAGCATTTGTACCACGCGTGTTTACGCGCTTGCCTGATCGTTTTCGCCAAACGCGTCCGACTGCGTGGGCAACGCCAAGGTGTTGCTACTTGGTACACTGATTATGTTTTTGCTTGGCGATCCGGCGAAACAATCGCATCTGACCGCTAACAGAGGGAAATAACATGCAAGATATCAAAACGCCTCACGTACCGGTGCGGGAAGATTGGCTCAATACGCATACCGAGGCGATTCTGGAGCCTGAAATTTCGATCGTTGATGCTCATCACCATTTATGGGATCGACCGGGCGCGCGCTATCTTTTTCCGCAATTCCAAGAGGATATGTGGGGCGGTCACGACGTGCGGCAGACCGTGTATGTGCAATGTCGCTCCATGTATCGCAGTAGCGGGCCGGTCGAGATGCGACCGGTGGGAGAGGTCGAATTCGCCAACGGTGTCGCCGCGCTCGGAGAAAGTGGCATTTATGGTGCGTTGCGTCCATGTGCTGCCATCGTTGGCGGCGCCGATCTTTTGATCGGCGACAAACTGGAGCCTGTTCTGGAAACCATGCGGGCAATCAGTGGCGGGAGGCTGAAAGGTATCCGCAACCCGGTTGCTTGGCATGAAAATGATGCCGTGCGTTCAAGTCCGGTACTGCCGCCGCCAAGTCTGATGCGAGATCGGCGCTTCCTGAATGGTGCAGCGTGTTTGCAGCGCCTCGGCCTGTCACTGGACGTTTGGGCGTATCACTCGCAACTTAGGGAATTGGTTGATCTGGCTAAATTGCTTCCAGACCTGCATATCGTATTGGATCATCTGGGAGGGCCGATTGGCGTAGGCCCTTACACAGGTAAGCGAGATGCGGTATTCGACGACTGGAAAGGGCAAATGACGCTACTGGCACAATTGCCGAATGTCTATGTAAAACTGGGCGGCCTCGGTATGCCGGTAATGGGGTTCACCTTTCACGAACAGCCTCGTGCCCCTTCTTCCAGCGATCTTGCGATAGCCTGGCGACCTTATATACACACCTGCATAGAGCTCTTCGGCGTTGGACGTTGCATGTTCGAAAGTAATTTTCCGGTCGATAAAGGTATGTTCAGCTATGCCGTGTTATGGAATGCCTTCAAGCGCCTGGCCAGCGGTGCTTCGGCTCAAGAAAAAGTGGCGTTGTTCAGTGCAACCGCCAAATATGTCTATCGCCTTCCTGTCGAATAGAAATTATCCGAAGCGCCTTATATTTTTCCATTCCCGCTAGAGGAGGAGACACAGTGTTAAATCAAAAAGAAATAAAATCTGTCAGTTCTGAATATATCTCGACGTCAAGCGCGCACAAAACTGCCGACAGTTCTGACAATGCCTTGCCCTGGTATCGCGAAGTGGGGTCTGCCGGCTGGGCTGCACTGCTGCTCGCAGGGTTGGGCTGGATGTTTGAAAGCTATGACTCGTTCATGCTTTCCCTGACACTACCTACTTTGGCGACGGTATTTGATCTGAGCAAGACGCAAATCGGTGCGCTCATCAGCGTAACGGCTGCAGGTCAGATTTGCGGGGGAGTATTGTTTGGCTGGGTCTCCGACAGGTTAGGGCGGGTCCGGACAGCCTATCTCTGCATTTTGATTTATTCGATATTTTCCGGATTAATCGCCTTCGCACCATCAATATCGGTGATTGCGGCACTGCGCTTTTGCGGGGCCCTTGGCATGGGGGGGACCTGGACCGCGGGAGCCGCATTAGTGGCAGAAACATGGGGGGCGAAACATCGCGGTCGCGGCGGCGCCCTCATGCAAATGGGATTGCCGATTGGGGCTATCGTTGCCATCGGTGCTGCGGCGGTAGTGGGCAACCTTGCCGGCGGTCTTGGTGGCAATGGTTGGCGCATTCTGTATCTGATCGGGGCATTACCCGCTGTAATAATGTTTTTTATTGCACGGCGCACGCCAGAGTCGCCTGTTTGGAAAAAGAGAGCGCAAGCCAGCTTATTGAAGACCAGGCGCAGATTTTCATTGCCATCAGCCGCAGAGTTGAAGGGGATTAAGCACGCATTCTTTTTTATCTTTTTTCTCCAATACATTTTTTGGGGCGTATTCACCTGGGCGCCAACCTTTCTCATTGCATCAAAGCACCTGAATTTTTTGCACAGCCTGAATTTCCTGATGGCCTTGCAATTGGGAGCCATTGCCGGCTTTATTGTATTTGGAAGTTTCGTGGACCGGTTTGGACGACGTCCTTTGTTTTTCTCATATCTCGGGATCGGCATCTGCTCCGTCTGCTGCTACGTGCTCTCGGTTCAACCCGGTATTTTGCTGGTCGCGTTGTTCTTCACGGGATTTAGTGTCAACGGCATCTTTGCAGGACTTGGTCCTTTTACAGCGGAACTGATTCCGGATACAGAGTCCCGTGCCTTCCTGATGGGACTTGCCTATAATGGCGGACGTATCGGCGGATTACTGGCCCCCTCTATCATCGGAGTGCTGGCAACGCACGGTGGGGCAGAGCTGGGAATGAGTACCACTATTGCCGCTTTTGCTTTCGCTGCCGTGGTCATATTTTTCGCTCCGGAGACTAAAGGGCGACAACTAAAATAATCGAGCACGGGTAAATGTCAGACGCAAAGAAAAATGATGGTCTTCCATTCGATCAGCGAAGACTTGCCATTGCCACGGTTATCTGTGGCTTGGCGATGGCGGTCATGGATGGCACGATTGCCAATCTTGCTCTGCCTTCGATTGCGCGCGACATGCATGCGACGGCGGCAGAGTCCATCTGGATCATCAATTCATACCAGATCGCAATGGCAATTTGCCTCCTACCGCTAGCGTCACTGGGCGAAATTGTCGGTTATCGCCGCATCTACCTGATTGGTTTGATGATGTTCACCCTTGCCTCGTTGGCATGCGGTTCAAGCAACACTATCGCGCAACTGAGTATTGCACGCGTTCTCCAGGGCTTCGGAGCGGCGGGAATGTTGAGTGTGAATATTGCGTTGATCAGATTTATCTATCCCGCGGACATGCTTGGCCGTGCAGTTGGCTACAACGCGCTTGTTGCCGGCTCCGCGACAGCGCTCGGCCCTACCGTTGCCGGACTGATACTGAGTGTCGCCTCATGGCACTGGCTTTTTCTGATCAATGTTCCCATCGGTGTTGTGGTGCTAGCCATCGGCTATCGGTCGTTGCCGGCCAGCCCATTGGCAAAGCATCGCTACAATGTACTAAGTGCGATGTTGTGCATGGCTTCAGTTGGTTCGTTGCTATATACCGTCGACGCGATCGGGCATCTTCAGGGAATTTTCTCCATTTTAAGTTGTGCAATTCTCACGGTTTTCGTCGTCGCCTTGTTGTTGCGCTTTCAGCCAGCCAACGCACCGATGCTCCCTACAGATTTACTTAGAATCCCGTTGTTTTCGCTATCGATAGGCACTTCCATATGTTCATTTGCGGCACAAACAGCCGCTTATGTGATGCTGCCTTTTTACCTACAGGAGCATTTAGGGCAAAGTGCTGCGCATGCCGGGCTGCTATTGACTGCATGGCCGGCGGCAGTCGCAATGACCGCATTAGTGGCGGGCAAAATGTCCGATCGTATGTCGGCCGGTTTATTAGGAGGGATAGGTCTGGCAATTTTAACGCTCGGATTACTTTCTTTGCTGACCGTGACAGCGGAGAGTGCGGACGGCCTTGTTGCCATACGGCTGGCGATATGCGGCTTTGGCTTTGGGTTGTTCCAGTCCCCCAATAACCGCACAATGATTAGTGTTGCCCCGACATTGCGCAGTGGAGCAGCAAGCGGCATGCTGGGTACTGGGCGCCTTATGGGACAGACAGCGGGAGCGTCGTTAGTTGCATTCGCTCTTACTGCGACATCGTCGCCGTACATTGTCATTCTCCTGATCGCGGCGATTTTATCGGGTGCGGCTTGCTGCGTTAGCCTGAGACGAGTCGGTTTGTCGCCAACTGTACCCACATAACATTTTCGGCTATACGATTACATGTGCCGGTTTTTTACGCTCAAACACGCTCAGTTTTCGCGACCAATGGCAATGGGGTGAATCTGGTTCTCGGCCCAGTTGTTGTCGATCGGATGATGGACACACCTTCACCGGCAGTTCGCAAACCTGGAACCCTAACGGCAACGGCATGACCGACTTGGCGGTAAATCCTTTCGCCGAAGGCGATGCCTGGCTGGCCGACGCTAACAATCTGTGGCATTCCGTTGACTCCGGGGTCATCTGGACCAAGCTGACCGCAATGGCAACGGTAGAGGTTGAATACACGAATGTGCATGGCGCCCTCAAGGTTGCTCTAGAGGTGCCTGCCATGGTTTCCAGCTATTCGGCGGCGATCTACGTTGTCGGCATCCTTTAGTAAATCCCCCCAGATCAGCAGTACTTTTGGCTTGTTTGTCCATGCTGTCAAAAAGCAGAGAGCCAAGTACTTCCATGGCATGGAGTCAAACGGGAAAGTCATCACATCAGAAAAGTATCACCTAGTTCTAACTGTAGCTTAGCTTGCGCTGCTGCTTCGTCGAATACGTCGCTAGTGGGATTTACGTAAATCTTCGGCGAAGCGCCAAGGCGAACAGATAGGTCTTGGGCGAGCGCTAGAAGCTTGCCTCGTAGTGCCTCTAATGCAGCTGGATCGAAGCGAAGGGTTAGCCCGAAGATGGTCATCGAGCCAATCAAGGCATTGTCGGTACCGAATACGGGGACGGACATAGAGGACGAGTGGGGGTTGTTGATGCCCATGGAGATGCAGACGTACTTGCCGCCAGAGCGGGCCGCATTGCCAGGAACTGAAAAGAATCGGAGCACCTGGGCACTGGAGGTTTGGTCCAGTGGGAAGAGAGAGCCTGATTTGACAGTGGCTTTGACTGATGCCGGAGATTCGACAGCATAAAGGCAAAGACGTTGCTCCTGCTGACGGATATAGAAGGCTGTGCTTTCCTGGGTCTCGTGAACCAATTTTTCAAGGGTTGGCACGATGAAGTCTTTATAGTCGAATTTCGATTCAAAAGCCTTTCCGAGCTGGTATGCACGTGGACCGAGTTGATACGAATTGTCGGCCCGTTGGATGACATATCCCTCACGAATAAAGGACATCAGGTAGCGATGAATGACGCTCTTGAAGAGGCCGGTTCGCTCTTCCAGCGCCGCTAAACCGAAGGGTTCGGGGAGTCAATGAAGGCGCTGAGGATGGTCAGGCTACGTTCAGCGCCGAGAACCGTACGGTCAGGGGCAGCGTCTTTTTCGGCGGTTGATTTTGAGTCTGTCATTTTTTTCATAAACGTTTTTCGATTTCTTTCTTTCGCGCTTAAGCGTATCACTTTTCACACGTGGCGCGATGCACCAAAAACGGGAAAATAAAAGCATTCACGCACCCAGAATGTGATTGCCATAAGAGTTTCCGACAATTTCGCACCGCACCAAAGCATGCTCTAACTATTTGAATTTTAATAGAAAAATTCGCTTGTTATAAATTCATAATGGCATTATGATTTATTTGCACTTCGTCGTTCAACACTTGAAAGGGAAGAAAATGAATTTGAAGTTCATTAGCAAGAGACACTTGGCAATGCTGGTAGCCGTGGTGACCTGTACTTTCTCGGTCGCAGCTTACGCGGACCGTCTGGCCGATATAAAGGCTCGCGGTACCCTCATCTGCGCGACTTTAACCAGTAGCGAGCCTGTTGGTTTTGTTGACCCTGCTACCCGTCAAGTTGTGGGATATGACGTGGATATGTGTGCGGCCATGGCTAAGGAAATGGGCCTAAAGCTGGAGCAAAAAGGGGTATCCGTTGAGGCACGTATTCCTGAGCTGACCTTGGGGCGCGTGGACTTGGTTATTGCGGCTCTGGGGTGGACAAAAGAGCGCGCACAGCAAATCGACTTCAGTTCGATTCACTACCAGATTCCTATCAAGTTGATTGCTCACACCGAGTCCGGCTTCACTAAGATCGATGACTTGTCAACGAAGCGGATTAGCGCAAACAAAGGTTCGACTCCTGAGCTGTATGCTCGCCGTATGTTCCCGAAGGCAACCGTCCTGACTTTCCAAGATAGCCCTTCAGCGTTCTTGGCCTTGGCACAGAACAAGGTACAAGCGCTCGCTATGTCGCAAACTTCAGGCGTGCGTTTCGTGAATGAATCGAACGGTAAGTACAAATTCCTGGACGGTATCCTCGCATTTGAGCCGACGGGTATGGGGGTGAAAAAGGACGAGCCAGCCCTACTGGCCGCCGTGAATGGTGCATTGGAGCGTCTGGAGAAATCTGGTCAGAACGACGCAATTTGGAATAAGTGGTTTGGTGTTGGTACCAAATACAATATTCCTCGAGAGAAGAAACTGACTCCGATCTCCGCCTTCCAGTAACTAACTCTGCTTTGCTTGAAACTAGGTATGTCGACGAGAAATCGAGCGACCTCTGGAGCGCGTTGCCCAAAGATCTTTGAGTCGTGCATTCCTGCCCGCCAATGTGGTGCTAGGACCCTCCCATTGGTGGGTGTAGCAAGAATTAGCAAGAAAGCGAAAAATGATTAATCTCGATTTCGGTGCGGTATTGCAAGGTCAGTACCTCGATTGGCTCATTGGAGGAGCATTCACGTCGCTAGGGCTGTTCGCTACATCCTGGATTTGCGCGTTTGCTCTAGCAGTCATTATCGTCGCCCTGCGGGCACTGGACTTCGCTCCTTTGGAGTGGGTGATTGCAGCGTATGTGAACTACCATCGCAACGTTCCTGGTCTGGTACAAATTTTCGTCTGGTACTTCGGCGTTCCAGAACTTTTGCCGTCTTCAATCACCGGGTTTATCAACGAGCACAACGGCGAATTCATATTCGCCCTCATTGCACTGTTCCTCAATGCGGCAGCATATATGTCCGAGGACCTGCGAAGTGGTCTACGGTCGGTCGCGACTACCCAAATGGAAGCAGCTCGTGCCTTAGGTCTCTCGTATGTCCAAACGATGCGCGACGTGCTGCTACCCCAGGCGATTCGCGTATCAGTGGCGCCTTTGGTAAATCAATCTCTGAGTCTATTCAAGTCCACCAGTCTTGCAATGGCCATCGGCGTGGCTGAGATGACGTATTCGAGCCGGCAAATCGAAAACGAAACATACCGCACCTTTGAAACCTTCGCGATTGCATCAATTTTCTATTTAGTAATGTCTTGGACCATCATGGCCGTCGGCGCTTACTACAACCGTCATCTGCAAGTGAAGGAGCGCTGAAATGAGCGATTACATCGAGATTCTGAGGAGTTTCGGCCTGCAACTGCTGGTCGGCGAGTTTCCGCAAGGTCAGATTGGTGGTCTGGCATTAACCTTGATTCTTGCCGTGACCGGCCTAGCTTGCGCATTTCCGCTGGCTGTCCTGTGCGGTATCGCGCGTACGAGCACCGTTCGTTGGGTCGCGATGCCAGCTGCAGCGATTGTGCATACTGTCCGCGGCCTGCCTGTCCTGATGCTGATTTTCTGGGCATATTTCATCGTTCCCATGCTGATTGGCACCTCAGTCTCTGGCATCACAACCGTGATTTGTGCCCTCATTGTCTACGAAGTTGCCTTCCTGGGCGAGGTCATCAAAGCTGGCATTCAAGCCATCCCGAAAGGACAGGTCGAGGCATCTCGTTCGCTGGGGATGAGCTACATCAAGACGCTGTGGGATGTGGTGTTGCCGCAAGCTCTGTTTAACATGATTCCGAGCATCCTAAATCAGCTGATTTCGCTCATCAAGAACACGTCGCTGGCCTACATCATTAGCGTCAACGAACTTACCTACGCGGCTTATTCAGTCAACTCCCAGTTGTTGACCAAGCCCTTCCAAGTCTACTTCCTGCTGGCGATGACCTATTTCGCTATCTGCTACAGCCTGAGCTCGCTGGTCGGAATCGCTGAGCGCCGTATTAAAACCAAACGTCAATTCAGGAGCACGTGATGATTAGATTCAACAATGTGAACAAGTGGTATGGCGATTATCATGCCCTGCGTAGCGTCAACGAGGAAGTGTCGCGCGGTGAAGTAGTCATCGTTTGCGGCCCATCGGGCTCGGGTAAATCGACCTTGATTCGCACCGTGAATCGTCTAGAGCCCATCAATAATGGACAGATTTACGTCGACGGGATTGACATCCACGGCAATGGCATTGATATCAACAAGCTGCGTAGCCGTATCGGGTTCGTCTTCCAATCCTTCAACCTGTTCCCGCACATGAGCGTCGCTCGCAACGTGATGCTAGCGACCATGCGTGTGATGAAGATCTCTGAAAAAGAAGCCCGTGACACCGCGATGGGGCTGCTAGAGAAGGTCGGTCTGGCGAATAAGGCCGGGGCGTACCCTGGTCAGCTGTCTGGCGGCCAGCAGCAGCGTGTGGCAATCGCACGTGCTCTGGCAATGAAACCTCCCGTAATGCTGTTTGACGAACCGACATCGGCACTGGACCCTGAAATGGTTGGCGAAGTGCTGCATGTAATGAAGCAGCTGGCATCCGAAGGGATGACGATGGTTTGTGTCACCCACGAAATGGGCTTCGCTCGGGACGTTGCTGACCGCCTGATTTTCATGGCAGATGGCGAAGTGCTGGAACGCGCTACCCCACAAGCTTTCTTCGAGCGCCCGCAACATCCGCGTGCCCAGAAATTCGTAGCAGACATCCGCCACGCCTAATTCCTACCCAATCATTGACAGGTTACTAAACGAGTTCATCATGACATTTATTTCCCATTCGCTTTCCCGCATCAAACCATCCGCAACTATTGCTATTACCCAGAAAGCCCGTGAACTGGCTGCACAGGGTCGCAACGTGATTGCACTGAGCTCCGGTCAGCCGGATTTCGATACTCCGGACAACATCAAGCAGGCTGCCTACGACGCGATTCGTCGCGGCGAGACTAAATACACTGCCGTTGCCGGCATCACTGAGCTGCGCGAAGCCATCGTCGCAAAGTTCAAGCGCGAGAACCAGCTGAACTACAGCGTAGCCCAGACCATCGTCAGCTCGGGCGGCAAGCATGTCATTGCCAATGCGCTGATGGCTACGCTGAATCCTGGCGACGAGGTCATCGTGCCGGCACCGTACTGGGTGTCGTACCCGGAACTAGTCGCTCTGTTCGGCGGCAAGCCAGTGCTCATAGGTACTTCGCGCGCAACCGACTATAAGCTTCGACCGGAAGATTTGGAGCGTGCAATCACCCCGCGTACCAAGTGGATTCTCTTCAATTCGCCCTCTAACCCCACTGGGGCTGCATACACTCGTGCGGAGTTGGAAGCGTTGACGGATGTTCTGAAGCGCCATCCCCATGTCTGGATTCTGGCTGACGACATCTATGAACACCTTGTGTATGACGGCTTCGAATTCACCACTCCGGCTCAAGTCGCTCCCGAACTGTATGAACGTACCTTGACCATGAATGGTGTATCCAAGGCCTACGCAATGACCGGCTGGCGTATCGGTTACGGCGCCGGCCCTGTCGAGTTGATTAAAGCAATGGAAAAGGTACAGGGACAAGTCACATCGGGCGCTACATCGATTTCACAATGGGCGGCTGTTGAGGCCTTGAATGGTCCACAAGACTACATCCACAATAGCCGCAAAGTATTCCAAGAGCGGCGCGACCTAGTGGTTTCAATGCTGAACGATGCAGAAGGCCTGGATTGCCCGACTCCTGAGGGCGCTTTTTATGTCTTCCCGTCCTGCGAAGGACTGCTGGGTCGTACTACCGAAGGCGGCAAAGTCATTGAGAACGACGAGGATTTTGTGACGGCATTGTTGGAAACAGAAGGTGTTGCGCTAGTTCACGGCAGCGCATTCGGTCAAGGTCCGAACTTCCGCCTATCGTACGCCGATTCCACTGAGCGTCTGCGTGACGCCTGCACCCGTGTGCAACGCTTCAGCGCCTCGCTGCGTTAATTCTTCATTCAATTACATATAGTCATAGGAACTCATCATGACCGCAGGTTTTCGGATTTTCGAACGTCAGCGCAAAGTTTCTGGCGAGGTTGTCCAGAAATTTTCTTCCATTCCGGTCGCGAACATCAGCGACTCCATGTCGCGCATGAACGCGGCTGGTTCTCAGCTGCGTCCGCTGCATCAGGGGGGGAAGCTCGCTGGTGCAGCAATTACCGTCAAGTCCCGACCGGGCGACAACCTGATGGTGCACAAGGCTCTGGACTTGGCAGAACCAGGAGATGTTGTTGTGGTTGACGCTGGCGGCGACCTCACCAATGCAATCATCGGCGAGCTGATGGTGGCGCACGCTATCCAGCGTAAGCTAGGCGGAATCGTCATCTACGGCGCCGTCCGTGACCTGGATGCAATTCAGAGCGGTACTTTCCCTGTCTTTGCCGCCGGCGTGACTCATCGTGGTCCCTACAAGGACGGTCCTGGCGAAATCAACGTTCCTATCGCCATCGGCGGCATGGTCGTTAACGCCGGTGACCTGGTCGTCGGCGACAGCGATGGTTTGCTATGCGTCGCATACGATGACCTGGATGAAGTGCATGCGGCAGCCAAGGCAAAGAACGATGTTGAAGCCGGCCAGATGGCCGCAATTCGCGCTGGCACGAACGACCGCACTTGGGTGCAGTTCACACTGGACAAGCTCAAGTGCGAAGTGGTAGGAGGTAAGTAATGGCAGCGCCAGACCACCCCGTCCAGCTCTCGCCGCATCTTCATGTACGCGAGGACTGGCTTGCTCTTACCAAAGAGGAGGTCCTCGAGCCGGGCCTCCCTATCATTGACGCACATCATCATATCTGGGACCGAGATACTGGCCGATACCTGTTCGACGAGCTAATGGTCGATATCAACTCTGGACATAACATCATCGCCACTATATTCGTTCAGTGTCGCAGCATGTACCGGCAAGACGGCCCCGGGCCAATGAAGCCTGTCGGTGAAGTTGAGTTCATCAATGGTTTGGCGGCACAGTCCGCATCCGGCCTCTATGGACATGTACGCGCTTGCGCCGCAATTGTCGGATTTGCAGACCTGATGATGGGGAGCGAAGTCGCTCCAATTCTGGAAGCGCTCACCGCAGCAGGCAATGGTCGTTTGCGCGGCGTTCGCAATACCACTGCGTGGCATGGCGAACCCGCTATCCGTACCAACCCAATTCCACCTCCGCCAGGAATGCTCACGAGCCCTCAGTTCCAAGCTGGTGTTCGTTTACTCCCAGCCCATGGCCTCACCCTTGACATATGGGCGTACCACACTCAACTTCGAGAGGTCTTATCTCTGGCGAAGACTTGCCCAGATACGACCATCATTCTTAACCACGTTGGTGGGCCGCTTGGCGCTGGTTCCTATAGAGAGAAACGTTCGGAAGTGTTGGGGGAGTGGGGTGCCGCGATGGAGGAGATTGCCTCGCTTCCCAATGTCTATTTGAAGCTTGGTGGTCTTGGGATGCCAGTTGGCGGATGGGACTTTCATCTCAATGAGGCACCGCCCACCTCTGAGCTACTGGCTATCGCGTGGCGTCCTTATATCGAGGCAGCTATCGATATGTTTGGGCCTACACGATGCATGTTTGAAAGTAATTTCCCGGTGGATAAGGGGATGTTTGGTTATGTCAGCTTGTGGAATGCCTTCAAGCTCCTGACCAGAGGTCTGTCTGGAGACGAACGGAAGGCCCTGTTCTGCGGTACTGCCCAAAAAGTGTATCGCATTTGACCGAAGGCCACTGAGCAACCGATAGCGCCCGACGGCCGTCAAAAAATGCTTTGGGCGTAACAGCATGGAAAACAACAAGTGGAAGACAATCTAAAAGACAGCACGTTGCATGAGGCTGATGGTTTGCCGACTAATAAGCGAATTTTGGCAATTGTAGCCGTAGTGCTGGCTGTCACCATTGCGGTGATGGACGGCTCAATCGCGAACCTGGCGCTACCTTCTATTGCGCGTGACATGATGGCTACCGAAGCTGAGGCCATCTGGATTATCAACAGCTATCAAATTGCAATGGCGGTATTTCTCCTGCCTCTGGCATCTCTCGGCGAAGTTGTTGGCTACCGGCGAGTATACCTGGTAGGTCTAGTGCTCTTCATAATTGCATCGCTAGCTTGCGCCGTCAGCGGTACGATGGTGCAGTTGAGCCTTGCCCGCGTTCTGCAGGGCATGGGGGCCGCAGGCATTCTGAGCGTAAATACTGCGCTCATTCGCTTCATCTATCCCCGCAAGATGCTTGGGCGCGCCATCGGATATAACGCACTTGTTGCCGGCACCGCTACCGCGCTTGGCCCAACGGTCGCCGGCATTATCCTGCACTTCTCTTCTTGGCATTGGCTCTTCCTCATTAATATCCCGCTAGGATTTATCGCCTTCTTCATCGGCCTCAAAGCATTGCCGTTGAACCCACTGTCCAAACGTAAGTTCGATACTAAAAGTGCCGCAGTCTGCATGCTATTCGTTGGACTGCTCCTATATTCGGTCGATGCGATTGGCCACGTCGAGGGGCTGCAGACTGTACTGGTTTGTATAGTCTTCACGGTGCTGAGCTTATTGGTACTGCTGAAGGTTCAGTCGAAATCGGCGCCGATGCTTCCTCTGGACCTGCTGCGCATACCTATGTTTGCGCTGTCCATCGGCACGTCATTCTGCTCCTTTGCTGCGCAGATGGCGACCTTTGTCATGCTGCCATTCATGCTACAGAACCATCTGGGCATGGGAGCGGCGCGCGCGGGCATGCTGCTGACCGCGCGCGCCTATCGCTGTAGCTTTGACCGGCGTTGTCGCAGGCAAGCTGTCTGATCGGATCTCCTCAGGTTTGTTGGGCGGCATTGGCTTGGCAATTATGAGCGCAGGTTTGCTGACCTTGCTCATTGTGGACCGAGCTACGTCGGATATCACCATCGCGGCGCTCTTCGCAATCTGTGGCCTTGGTTTTGGCCTGTTCCAGTCACCGAATAATAAGACAATCATCAGTTCGGCTCCACGCTCTCGAACTGGTGGCGCCAGCGGGATGTTGGGTACTGGGCGCCTGATGGGGCAGACACTCGGTGCCTCGATCGTCGCAATGCTGCTGACCATTTCCATTTCTCCTTACAAGCTGGTACTTATTAGTGCCGCAGTGCTTGCTGGCGCAGCTAGCCTTGTCAGCCTCTCTCGGATTCGATACGGCAATGATTAATAACCTTGTGTCTGGAATTGCCGAAAGTTCCAAGCGCACAGGACCATTTATCGATAAGAAATCAACGAGCATTGAACGCATAATCTAAAGATAGAAAGAGTATCTGATGCAGAAAACCGCAGGACAAGCCTCGCCTGAGTCATCCCCCGCTAGCTCGCTACTTGAGCGTATTGCGAGCTATCACATAGGAATTCTCCCACTAGCTAGGCTCTACCCACCGCGGTCAGACGAATGCCGCGTCCCATCCGCTCGAACAAAGGCGCACCCAGCTGTTCTTCCAGCCGGTGTCTATGCATTTGGTCAGGGCCGGCTGGGTTTTATAGAGCCGCTCGGCAGTGCGTCCTACCTGTCTCTCGTCGGCGATAACTTCAAAATACTTGAGCTCGCGAAAGTCCATGATTCATTCCTGAAATTTATGAAATTCAAAATAAAAGCAAATATACATTAAAAAAATCGCAGCGTAGACTGCCTTCCAAACTAGAACTTCGCCCACTGCCAGCGCGGAGAAAACATGGAGACAAAGATGTTAATAGCAGCACAGACACGTCGAGAATTCTTGCGCCGCAGTGGCGTAATGTCTATTGCGCTTGGCGCCACAGTTTGGTTGCCGCCAGCGTCGGCCTCCGATTCCTATCACTCCCCGACTCTTCACAGTCTCCTTATACCTATTCATCGGGCAGAGAACGGGCTGCTACCAAATTACCGACCCGTGCATGCGATTGCCACATGCACATCTACGACGACCGTTTTCCTTGGACGCCGGGAGCCAAACTGACGCATGCACAACTGCCGGACCTGATGGCCGCATGGGCCGACTTTATCGAGGGCCTCAAGACCATCCTGGTCGACATCGCACGTCTGTATCATTTCTGATCGGGTCGACATGAGCCAAGCACACGACATCAACACGACGCATGACATCTCCGCCGCCAGCGAAACGGCGATAAACGAACAGGCTACGATGAAGAAGGTGATGCGTCGCCTGATTCCCTTCATCCTGCTGTGTTACGTGGTCAGCTACCTGGATCGAATCAACGTCGGTTTCGCAGCGCTGACCATGAACAAGGACCTGGGCCTGACGCCGTCGCAGTTCGGCCTGGGTGCCGGCTTGTTCTTCATTGGCTACTTTTTTTTTGAAATTCCCAGTAACTTGGCGCTGCATCGCTTCGGAGCACGCATGTGGATCTCGCGCATCATGATCTCCTGGGGCGTGATCTCGATGCTTACCGCCTTCGTGGTTGGCCCCAAGAGCTTTGCACTGGCGCGCTTCTTCCTAGGCATGGCCGAAGCCGGCTTCACGCCAGGCATTTACCTGTACTTCACCAAGTGGTTTCCGGGCGAGTGGCGCGGCAAAGCTACGGCCTTTTTCCTAGTTGGCATTCCGGTTGCCAACATCATCGGCTCGCCGATCTCGGGCGCGCTGATGGAAATGCATGGCCTGTGGGGCTACAAGGGCTGGCAGGTCCTGTTGCTACTGGAGGCACTGCCAGCGGTGCTGCTCGGCACGATGTGTCTGTTTCTGTTGCCGGATCGTCCGTCCAAGGCCTCTTGGCTGACACCGGCCGAGAAGCAATGGCTAGAAGCCAAGCTCGATACCGAACAAAACGTGCTGGCTGCGCGCCACGGCAACAAGCTGCGCGATGCTTTCACCAACTGGCGTGTGTTCGTGCTGGCCGGAGCCAACTTTTGCGGCATCCTAGGTTCGCTCAGCATTGGCCTGTGGCTGCCGCAGATCATCAAAGAATTCGGCCTGCCTTCTCATCAAGTCGGATTAGTAGCGGCCGTGCCTTACATCGTCGGCGCCATCGCCATGACCTTGTGGGCAAGGCTGGCCAGCAAGAGCGACAAGAGTTTGTTTTTCGTCGCCGGCGCGATCACCACTGCCGCCGTGTCAGTGGCGACCTCTGCCTTCCTGAACGATCCGCTGTTGAAAATGCTGGCCATCACCGTCGCTGTGGCTTCCATCCTTTCCTTCCAGGCGACGTTCTGGGCAATTCCCTCACGCTTCCTCACCGGCCGTGCGGCCGCGGGCGGCCTGGCGCTGATCGTCTCCATCGGCAACCTCGGCGGCTTCGTTGGCCCGTCGATTATCGGTTTCATCCGTGAGGCAACTAAAGGCTTCACCTATCCGCTGATCTTCGTGGCCAGCGCGCTCCTCCTGGGCGCGGTGATCACACTGGCACTCGGCGATCCCACCAAGAGCAAGCAGTAATTCTTCAGGAAAACAGACCATGAGCTTTTTCACGCCTCCACCTACCGTCGAAACGACTATCTTCACGCGCCTGCCGGATCATTTCCGCAAACCTAAGAAAAATTCATGGAGCGACGCCAATCGTGGAGGGCAGCCTATCGATTCCTTCCTCGAAGGTCCATCGTTTGATCGTCAGGGCCGACTGTATGTCACCGATATCCCGTACGGTCGTATTTTCCGCATCTCGCGGGAAGGCGAGTGGGAGTTGGTCACAGAATACGACGGTTGGCCCAACGGTCTGAAGATCGACAAGAACGGCCGCATCGTCATCACCGATTACAAGCGCGGGTTGGTGCAATTAAATCCAGACACCGGAGAAGTCTCGCCGCTGCTGGAGACTGTAGGTTCGGAAGGCTTCAAAGGCGTCAACGATTTGGTGTTCGGACCGGCCGGCGAGATCTACTTCACTGATCAGGGCCAGACCGGCCTGCAGGATCCGACCGGGCGCGTCTATCGCCTTTCTCCCGACGGTCAGCTGAGCTGCCTTATCAACACCATTCCCAGCCCAAATGGCATCGTCTACGACCCGACGCTGAATCACCTGCTGGTGGCGGTGACCCGCGCGCAGCAGATCTGGCGCATTCCCTTGCACAACAGCGGCGTGGTGGGCAAGGTTGGCGTGTTCGCCAATCTTCACGGTGGCCTGGCCGGTCCTGACGGCTTAGCGTTGGATGCTGAGAGTTGCCTTTACATCGCCCACACCGGCTTCGGCTCGATCTGGCGCCTTTCCAAATTCGCTGAGCCCTTGCTACGGATCCGTTCCAATGCCGGTATCTCGACCACAAATCTGGCTTTCGGTGGACCGGACGGAAAGAGCCTATTCATCACCGAATCGCAGACCGGCTCAATCCTGTGCGCCGGCGTGCCGACGCCAGGTCTGCCCATGTATTCGCACGCCTGACGATGTGCGCACAATTAATCCAACCAACAACCGTTTTAGCAAAGGACTCCCATGGCTTTGCTGTAGTTGCTACTGAAGTACGCAATCTTGTTCAACGATCTTCTAGCGCAGCCAAGGAAATTAAGTGCCTGATCAACGACTCCGTTGGGCAAGTAGAGGACGGTAGTCAACTGGTAGATCAGGCAGGGACCACCATGTCTCAAATTTTGGATTCAGTAAAAAAAGTCGCTTTGATCATGCGCGACATAGCAACTGCAAGCCAAGAGCAAAGTACCGGAATACAGGAAATCAATCGTGCTGTTTCGATGACGGATGATGGTACGCAACAAAATGCTGCGCTGGTGGAACAGGCAGCTGCAGCGGCGCAATCACTTCAGGACCAAGCGAATGCTTTGTCCAAAGTTGTTGGTCAGTTCAAGCTGTAGCATTTCTGTTGATTTGCTTATGGAATTGAGCTTATCCAATTTAGTTCGCTGGAAAAAATCGCATCGGCAATGGAAGAGTTCACCTCTATTGTTAAACAGAATGCAGACAACACACGTCAAGTGAATTTCTGCTTGGATTTCGTCGCAGCGGATTCGTGAGCAAGTCTTCGTTCATAACGCTGCGACACTTTACGGATTCGATGCTTAGCAATCAGATAAGTCAGCCGATAACAATTGAGAAGAACATAGAGGAGTTTTGAATGAGAAAAATTTATCAAAAGGGCTTGGCGTCATTAATTTTAGCGAACATGTGCTTGAACCTTCATGCCCAACCGGCCCAAAACGGACACGCGATCATTCATGGAGCAGAGGGAGATTCGACGACACCGATGGAATTGACGGGCGAAGCAATTGTTTTGAAGGAAGGGAAAGCCGGTGTGTTCTCAACGCAAATTGTTGGTTCGCTACAAGAATCCGGCGTATATGTTACGCGCGTCCGGCTCGCACCGAATGCCAAGAATGATCCGCATTTCCATCCAGATGGACGGTTCACAACAGTTATCGCTGGCACCATCTATTATGGTCGAGGCAACGTGGTCGACACGGAACTTGCTCACGTATTTCATGCTGGAGATGTCTATTACACGCCCGCTGAAACCGCACACTGGCTTTATGCCGGCGCGGATGGCGCGGTGTATGATGAAGTTGGTTTTGGTCCGTCTTCTGCAACACCAGTTGCACCGAATAAATAGTAGCGAGTTGCGCTGCTGATATTTTTTACAACCTAGGGAAATAACTAAAGAAGACTAGGGCCTCGTCAACACGGGGCGTGTGCATAATTTTGTGTAAACGGGCATTGGCAGGAAACTGTCGTCTTGTCCGGAAATGGTTGTAGCCGGAAGGGGGGAGCCAATATGATTTCAACAAGCTCCTTGAGTGGCTGGAAAATCCGACGATCATTCCCGCTGATAGAACTGCATACGAAAGGAATCGGAATCTCTTTTACGTGGCTTGTTCGCTCCCAAAGAAGCGGCTCGCGGTTCTATTCACGCAAAAGCTGTCTGATTCGGCCCTCGTACGTCTTGATAAGCTTTTCGGAAAAGAAAACGTCCGTGAGCTCCAAATTTAACCCAGCCGTTAAATCCCAAACTTTGCTTCCAGCATCCCTGAAAATGGTGAAATGCAGGCCGTCATTTCTGGCTGTATGTTGGCATGCTTATGACTGCTCCAAAGTGCGAAAAACATAGGGCGAAAGCAAAAAATGGGGCTGCTTCAGGTTTCTAGTAAATGGGTGTTAATTTGCGCCGAAAACTGATAATGATCTATATTTGTCGACATCTGCCGCAGTAGTTAGCATCTTTGTTCTACGAGTCGGCGCGTAGTTAGCAACTTTATTGGCCAGTTAGCATCTTTGTTCTGACGGACCATGGGCGCTATTCCTTACAATTAAAGTCGAAAACAGGGCTATAGCATCCATGCGGGTTCCATGGCATGGAAATTCAGTTACATATTGTCCAAAGTCGAAAACACATTAGCGCAAATTCGGGGACTCGACGTTCCTCGGGCAAATAAAGTCGAAAACTATATGACGAACCATTGCGCTCAAAGGTTCTTTGTCTCCAATGAGTGTGATGAACTCACCTCCGATTTCAGGTGCGAGCCTGCCTTCGAATCTATGGCGTGTTGGATGGAAAACGATGCGACGCACGAAAAAATCTTTTCGACGGGCTGAGTAACCAGCAAAGATAAATGAGCAATCAGGTATTTTCAATGTTGGATCAACCGCCTTAGAAATGAAGGTGAGTGATTCGTTGAGCACGGGTCGTGTGGAATTGCATCTTCATTTGCCCCATTTTTGCAATGTGCGCTGACTCATGATTTCACTGGGGGCACCGTGTGCCGCGCGTATTTTCAGCCACCTTGTTGGATCATCGCCAGCCACAAAAATTGGTCAATCCAGTACGCAAATCTACACGCGTACTCGCATTTCAAAGTAGCTACCAGTCAGGGACGTGCCCGTGATTGGACTCACATTTTTTGACTTATGCGAATCTCGACGTCGGCCATACGTTAGCAATTGAGGGCAACAATAGCAATGTAAACACGCCATATCGCTCTGAGCTAATTTTCATTTCGGTTAAAGATAGGCCTGGATCAGCGTGTGGGAACCAAACGCTCATACGGACGTTCTTCCCGCTACGTTCATGCTGAACAGATACGTCAGCCGCCAGTGATCCAGAAGGCACTTCGATAGTAGCCGAGCGTGTTTTGAAAAAAGCTCCAGCTTTCGTTGCAGTGTCACTCGACCAAGACCAATTAATGAAGCCGTCCGAGGAGACAATGAGAACAGCTTTTTGGGTAGTCTGTGAAAGCCATTTCAGTGCAGCAGCCGTTAACGACACACCGTAGCGGTTGGCACAATGAGCAATGAGATCGAGATTAATATCGGAGGTGAGTTGTTTTCTAAAGTCGTCCAAAGGCATCAAAAGAAATGATGCAAATTCATCGGCTTGATGCTCAATATTTTGCACGTCCTTAGATAAATTGCGCATGTCTGCCGCACTTGCGCATTGGAACAAATCTTGTGTTTTTCGATGAAGGACGTAATGGCCTAGTTCGTGGGCCTGCGTAAAACGTACACGCCCCAGCGCACCCAATTGCTCGTTAAAAAGCAAAAGCCACTTAGATTTTTCGTCGTTTGGAAACAGACATCCCTCGAAGCCCGGAATATTCGCGGAGCGAACTTCCGCAATTGGATCTTTCCATCCAAAGATTTCATGGCAATCAACTGCAAGTTGCGCAACATCGACAGGAAACCTGCTTGTATGGTGCGCCTCTGTGAATGCCATCAGCAACTTATTTATTTGATTGGCGGCCTTGGGACCAGTCAGATTGATTGAACTCATGCGCTTTACTTAAATGTCTCTAAGATTTTGCGGAGTTGCTCCTTGGATGTGTCGTCCAATTTTTGATAATTTCTGAAGAACGCTTCATCGACATGTCGTTCTTGGGGAGCGCGTACGTCGTCTTCGATGAAATATGACATTGCCACTCCCAGCACATCTGCTAAAGCAGTCAATTTTTCCGCAGATGGTTTTTGGGAGTCACGGTTCTCAAGCTCCCATATATAACTCTTACTCAGGCCGGACTGTATGGCCAGTTTATCTAGAGTAAGGCCTTTCTTTTTACGCAGGTCGCGGAGTTTTTCACCCAGGCTGGCCATAGTTAAAAGTCCTCTAAAAATGTGAATCAAGTCAAATTTTACTACTATCCCGAACTTTTTATTTGACTTTATAGAAAAACGTGTCCAGTATACCAATATGTTCGGTATTCCGAACTTTTTATAACTTTCTAGATGAGGTTTCGCATGGCACATGTATGGGACTATGATCGCGCGCTGGAACATATCAATAAAAAAATTGACGATGTACGCAAGGTCGTCATCGCAGACTATGTCCGCGATACCTCGCTATATAACATTCCAACGAACAAGGCATATAAAGTGGACGGAGTCCACATGTATGCCGATATATTGAATCTTGATGACATGCTTAACGTCACGGCAATTGAGGGCGAGCTTTGTCATAAGCGTACATTGCGTTTCCTGAATTTGCACTATCGAGCTGTTCATCGCATTTTAGATCGCTGTAACGCATTGCGCGTCGATTTTCATAATCAACGTCTCCATGCTTTGATCGCTAAACCTTATAACAGCGAGAAAGATGCGGAGGCAAAGCGCATTTGGCAGTCAGTTGCGATCGCCCAACTCATTACTGATGTTCTCGCCGAAACAGGCGACGACGATGAGCACATCCCTAACGCCAAGGTGAGAGTGGGAATCGACACAGGAATATCAATGGCTGTGAATAACGGACGGAATCGATATCGAGAGCCTCTTTTCCTTGGAAACCCTGCAAATCACGCTGCAAAACTTGCCGGCGGCGGACGAAGTAAAGGGATTTACTTATCGAATGAAGCCCGAGTGGTAATTGGATTGTCCAAAGTCGACGAACCAAAACACACCGCCTTAACGGCGGCAGAAATTGAGGTCGCGCAGGACGAGGCGAAGCTAGATGTGACGGCAGCGGCCATTGTCCAGGAGTGGCGAGATGATCTCGACAATAATCCGATAGGCGCATTCGAGTTTTATGCGCATACCCCGCCGTTTTCTACAATTGATATCACTGGCTTGACACCGAAAAATTCGCGCCGACAAGATGCCGCCTCTATTTACGCAGACATCGACGGATTCACCGCATATGTGAATAAGCATATCGACAATGCGCCAGAAGATGTCGTACGCGCGTTGCATGTAATTCGCGCGGAATTGGATCGTGTTTTGACCACTGAATTCGAGGGGAGACGCGTGAGATTCATCGGGGATTGTGTCCATGGTTTGCTTTGTGAGGGTACCGCTCAAACAACCGACGCACAGGTAACCGTCAGTACGGCAACCCTATGCGCGGCAGGAATGCGTAGCAGTTTCGACCTCGCACTCGAACAATTAAAAACCAATCAGGTTGATGCAAGCGATCTAGGCTTGGCAATCGGTTTTGAGTATGGCCCCATCACCTTAACGCGATTAGGAATGCAAGGTGATCGCGTACGTTGCTCGATTAGCCGGGGAATTTTAGCCGCGGAAAATGAGCAAATGGGCTGTGATGGCAAGCAAACCGCTATTGGTCCCGTGGCGTATCAAGAAGCGACCGATGCTGTACGCAAGCTATTCGGAAAAAGTCGGAAACGGGCATTGCTCGATTACAACGAGGCGGTTGAGTCTTTGTCCTCTGAAGACGACAAAAGCGCCTCCGCAGCAAAGACATTGGCCTATGTGGCGGAATCGGCGGCAATCATCAAATCAAATAATTTGGTTGTTAGACCGCACGCAAAATAATGTCTACCCCTTGCCATCCAATACTCGCTTTTCTAATTGACCGAACACCACATTTTGGTGCAACGATTATTAAGGCTGAGGGAAATAAGCTGTACGTGACGATCGTAGTGAAGTTGACGGATGGCAGGCGGATACCTTATGAGTTGGAAATTCAACTTAACGGTACGAAGATTAACGTTCGTGAAGAGCGTCCTCAAAGGCTTTCTGGAGCGTGTCCCGAACGGCACATAAATTTCGACGGCACGTTTTGCATGTATTGGGACATCGCGGATCCACTCAAGATTGATAGTACTGAATCTGCGGATCGGTGGTGGGGAACTCTAGTTCAGTTCTTAAAACTTCAGGAGCGGGCTGCAAAACAGCAGCGCTGGCCTAGCGATGAGGCATGGCCACATGGAGATGCGGCCAAACATCAGCATGAAGCAGAACAGAGCGCAAAATTTCTAGGGGAGATGCTCCTGACCGACGTTAGAAAAAATCGTTTGCGCGTAGTAAGAGCTCATCTAGGCGGCTGCCAAAATGGAGCAATCTTGCGAATGTATCGAGAAACCGAATTGCTATATTCGGTTTGGGAGCGTAGTCGACGTGTCACGCGGCTGCGAAATCCGTGCCCATGCGGGAAGCGCTGCAAGCGGGGTATTAAACAACTGCGATCTTGCGACGGTCACGAACAACTGACAGCAAAATTGGTTTTTGCCATTTATGAAAAACAGCTGGCAGAGATCGAATATTTGGAAACGATGAGCAAGCGTGAGTGTTGTGGTTGCATGCTTTCCTGTCCTTTAAAAAAATAGCCTTGACGTTGTATAACAGTGAATAAGGAACGACGCTATGGACGAAACGATGAAGGATGAAGACAAGCTAAAAATATATATGGCAATGGCAGAGGTATCCAGAAAATGGGTCACAGTTATGGACACCAAAGCGGGATTTCTCTCCGCGCTCAATATTGCCGTGTTAAGTTTTATGTGGACGGGAGCAAAATTATTGGATGCGGGAGGCTTAGCGAAAGGACTCGGACTCATCTCGTCAGCATTGGCAATTTTTTCTTTGTTCGCCGCACTGTGGACCGTTTTCCCAAGGGGATCATTACAGGCAGTATTTGGCAAACACTCCCGATATACCAATGACTTTAAGGCCATTTCTTTTTATGGCTATGTATCCAAAACATATCCTAAAGGTAAAGAGGCGCATTTCTTTTGCGACGTACTTGCCATGGACGCAAAAGCGTTATGCAGAGAGGTCCTAGAGCAACACTACACCATTTGCCACAGCGCCGTGATAAAGGAAAAATGGGTTGGCAGAGCCAGCATGTGTTTGCTACTAGCGATGTTGTTGACGGGAGCATCTTTGGTTGCGAAATGCTGTGCTGAATTTTGATATCTATAACTTGGAGATTCGCTTCTAAGCTTGAACATTTTTCTTTTAACCAATCAGGGGCACAGAATGGAATATATATACCGCTACGACTCATGGTCATCGCATATCAATATGTATGGCGACATGCTCCGGGCAAATTGGTGGAGTCTAAAATACAGAGATAGTTGGAAACATCAGACGCTCATGGAAAAGGAACCTACCCTCGCCGAGGGAGAAGCGATCTTCAGAATATCTTTCTGGAAAGATGATACGGCCCTCTATTCCGCGAGCTCGCCAATGTTATGGTCACAATTACAGGTTCTTCAACGCGTTCGGGCGGATCATTCGTTTTTTAGGAGCTTCATAAAAGAAGATGACGATTGTCTGCCGAAGACCGCTTGGCTGTTCTGGTGTGTAACGAATCGTGCTTCAGATCGGAAATGGTCAGAACAAGGGATTTCGAAAAAGGACATCGAAGTGCTGGATTTTGATGGTGAATGGAAACCGTTCGATCAGTCAGAAATTATGTCGCCTCCTGATATTCGCTTTGGAAAACTTGGATTCCAACCGTATCACTATCTGAGCAATGGAACGTTTCCACTGACGGTGTATGCCGCTTCCAGGCTAGTTGAGATTGATGGAGAAGCCAGCTTGGTATTTCTCCTCAATCATCCTGTGGAAACGCACCAGCGCATATATAACGATGCCAATGCCATGCAACACGTTTTGGATGAATTACTGAAGAGGGTCGGCGATTTCCCGATTAAAAATCTTCGTTTTTTCATATTTGACGATGGGGAAAAAACATTTGACCATGTTCATCTTGCAGAGGTGCCGATGAAAGGTGAATGGAGATTGCAGCGCGTTGCCGCCAAATTGTTTGGATTCATACCTATAACATTGACCAATGGGTATAAATACACGATTCGACTAGACGATCGCAAAATTATTTGGCACCAGGGGTCTGGGGACCTCGTCGGAAAGATTTTACGGGCATTCCATTTGGAGCCACAAAAACAACGTATTGCTCGTTATGTGAATACAGTTGTCGCGGCACGAGATATTGCGCAATCTAAAAAAATAATTTCAGAAGAGGCTACAGCCGAGTGACAGCCCTGTGTTGTCATACAAGGATCAGACGCTTGCTGGTGAACATAAATCTTGATGTCACACACGAGCGGACAGCAGAAATAACGCGTGATCCAACCCGAAAAATGATTGGGGTCTTGTGGCTCAGGTCTCGGTTTTTTGATCCACCTTACCGCAATATTTTTGCTAAGATTTTTTCTGGCGTACAGAAAATGAATGCAAATCAACTCGTCGTGTATTAGCACTTTTTTTGATAGCTTTTATTTTTTAGGTGGGTCAATTTGCATGCAAATTGACCCATGTTGATTTGCACCCCCTGCCCAATCTTGGTCCATCCTGAAGGGGGCGTCGTTGATCACGCGGCCCGGCATGGCCAACTGATACGTGTAGCGACAGGCAGCAAACGACCATTCCATTAGCCTTGACCCATTGCGGACCTTCGGCATCAGCACATTGGCCTTTTAACCTGCGATCATAGGTTCACCTGCGGCTACCGAACTCGTGGAGATTATATAGGGAACACTTCACCAATCCGCGATAGCTACCTTCGCCATCGCGTACAGCACGACAGCGCTGGTGTAACGAAACAATGCCATAATCATTTAGCAGCGCCATTTCCACGAAGTTGCGCAACTTGCTGGAGGAAGTAGTCCACCATGCTGCTCACGTCGCGCTGCTCGCGGATCCGTGTTTCTTCATCGGCGTCCTGAAGTCCGTGGAAGTTGGCCACGGCCGACGGCCCATCCTTGCGATAACCAGGAATCTCTGGCTCGTCGCAGAAGTTCTCCGCCAGTGCTGCCAGCGCACGATCGATTGCGCCGCCGTGAGCTCCAGTGGCTAGGCGCTCGCTGAATGATTTAGCGAGTGATTCGACGCTACCCCAGTAACGCATCACATGGATCAGGTCCGAAGCATCCTTGCGTTCGTGGCGGGTCCTGAAGGCGAGCGCCTTCAGGACGATAAAGGCCACCGCATCTGCGTAGCGAATAGTCTCCTTGACGATCCCGCCGTTATTGGGAAGCTCGACAACGATATCCTTCTCCTCAAACCAGTCATGTGCAATGCCGGCATACAGGATTTGGCACGCTGAGACATCCTCGCCATCAATTTCCACGAGAAAGGAACTCTGTCCCGGGTCGTTAGTGTGTTGCAGAAATTCGACGACAATCGGTGTGCCGCCGGCGTTGTATTCCCATTGCCAAGAACTCACGGGCCCCTCTGGGTGGGGTCGATAGCGGACGAATCCTCCGTCTTTCAGCTGCCGCTTCAGCTTATCGTAGGTGCCTTTCGCGGCGAGGACCGTAATGTTGAGAACAACGTCGACGTCGGTCGTGCCGGCATGCTCAGGAACTTCCGGCGGCTGTGACGGTGTCAAATAGCGCGGAACCAGCCCACCCACTAGCCGCAAATCATTCTTCAATGAGCCAAATGCGCGCTGCAGCGCGACGAGTGCGATCTCACACGCCTTGGTGTGATCGGTGTTGTACTCCGCGGCGGTCTTATGTTTCGTGTTCACTTGCTGCTTCCTATTTTGAGCACATGCTTGCGGAACTCTTCCGCGAGCTCTTTGTTGCGACCGTAGCCGTTGAGAAGATCTAGATACTGTATGAATCGGCTGGCAAAGCGGGAATGTGGGCGTTCAGGGTGCTCGTCTAGGAACAGTAGAGATGCGCCGGCCCGTTCGATCATGACTACGTTGGAGCCTTTATCCGCTTGAGACAGACCTATTGCGGACGCTAGTTGCTCCGCCTCGCCTGGCTGAACGATGACCTCCACACGATCAACGTTGGTCAATCGCGGAACGATGGCGTTAGCAGCTGCGGCCCCAGTGAGCGCCCATTCCTGCCGCGCGTGTCTGACGAATCCTTCAATGACCCGGTCGGTGATGTGCCCGCTGGGAGCATACGTGTACCAGCGGGTCTTCACTTCCCGCCGCCGGGTCCATTCCTCAGCCCATGCATCGAGGAGTCCTGCAGGATCACGCAAGCGGCGCCGCTGACTAGGGCCGCTGCCCTTCGATTCGACGAAGTCAAGCTGCTCAAGAGCCTGCATCGTGCTAGACACGGTAAAGGTTGATGTATGCGAAAGAAAGGAGAGCTCCCCTCCAGTGACGTACCCCTCATCAGCCTTGCTATACCAATGGTATAGCAAGGCATGGACGACCTGTTCACGTGCCCCGCTAAACAGCGCGATATCCTTTTTACGGGCAGGGGGTATCGGTGTGCGCTCAATATCAACTAACCACGTATGATGTCTAAAATACAGCGTTCCGCTCTTATCATAATAGTTGATGCCAGCTTTCCGCAGAGCCTCGCGCGAACCTGGACTGATCGTATCTGCGACCAAGCACAGTTCAACTCGAGTGTCGAGAGGGACCGTAGCTCGATACTCCATCAGATGGCTGATCGCCATCCGTACATCTCGTGGATAGGCTATGCGTTTCATATCGATTGCCAATATGCAGGAGCCCCCGTCCGGAGTCTTTGTTTCCACCAATGCGTCCAAGCGTGCATTCCGACGATCATTGCCAAATTGCACCTCTACCTCTTCATGTTCTGTGCGGAAGCCGGTAGCTCTCTGGAGCGAACCAGTGAAATCGTGCAATGAAGAAATATCGATGTTATCCATACACGCTATATTAGCTGAGCAGCTAATATAGCGCAACCTCCTAAGTTAGCTAAAAGTCTAAGATTAGCTGCACAGCTAATCTTCCGTTGTCTGGGAGGACCAGCAGTTCGGGGCTACTTCTTGCATCGTTGGTTGAAGCGTGCCCCAATTTCTGAGGGAAAAATGCCACTTGACGGTGCAGTTTGATCTAGTGGCAAGCCGTCGACTGAACCGCCGGAATCGATCAACAAGCAGCCTGTCACCTTGGCTGATGGCAACTATGGAGCAATATGGTCTTGGAACATCTGCATTCCTGTAGTTGAGTAATTTCTCAAAATATTTCTACAGTACGGACCTCAGACCGACAAAAATCACGCCCGATCATTGATCGCTTACCAAATTTCAGGCGGCGGAAAATAGCTCTTATCTTTGTCCTCAGAAAGCACATTTATGCGTCCCCAAACTTGGAATCGAATTTTTTGTTCAACGTCCTGCTGCATTTTCTCACTCCACGGCCCCAAGTCTTTGTCTGGGCCAATTATCGGATCGAAAGCAAATTTCACATATAGTCCAGGATCACCTGTGAGAAATTTCCACATTTGGAAACATTCTTCGCGCCACGAAATTGAACGTTTTTTAGCGTGTTGAGCTGTAATTCGCGCAGATAGATTAAGAATACCGGTCCACAGAGGAAAATCATATCCATCAAAATAGAATTGATTTCCATTCCATCTTATTTTGTTAAATATTCGCTCAACGTAAATGTTGAACAGTGTTTCCGCAAGCCCACGTTGCTTAAGCCGATACCCAATCATGAGAAGTACGCGAAAAGTGCTCAGCGCAAATGCCCAGGCGTGCTCATGGCTGCCAGCTTCATAACATTTGATTGTCAAAATTGTAAGACAAGCAAGCGCATCAATGCTGGCCCTCCGTTCCAGCTCACTTATACACGGTGCGCCGCTATGACTACAGAATTGATCGCCTTCTGCAAAAATTAACAGTTGCAATTCCGGTTTCAATTGTCGGAGCAAGCTCACTGCATGTTTGGTGACGTTTGCATCAGGGCGCAAAACTTTCCAAAGCACATGATCGAGTTCGTTGCGCGAGCCAGTAACTAGGTATTCCATCTTCAATACGAGGGGTTCACTCGGCGTGTGTCGACCATGTTGATAGGATACCCACTTGTTTCGATGGAATAAGGTGCCGTCCTTATTCCTCCCAAAACCTTTGGGCTCAACTCGACGTTCAAGTGCATAAGCAGTAGGCACTCTCGCCACAAGCCGAATGCCTTCGAACCAATAGATTGTCCGAATTCGGTCGATATCATCGCGTTTAGGGCGAGCCATTTACTTGGGGCTGAACTCGTTAGGATAGGAAATTGAGCCCAGATATTTTAGCGGGAATTTATATAGTCCGAAGAGTCAGGAATATTTATTTAAAAAAACGAGTAACGAAACGGGGTTTCGTGCCATCTAGATTTCTCATATCGCTGTCGTTAATATTTAGTGTAACTACGCGTGACGGTATAGGCGAAATGGACTTTCCAACTTTTGATGAGCCGCTTGCAGTTCTTCTGGATAGAGAGTTGACGAGTAGATACGGGCCGATGGTGTCAAACGACAACTTGCGGCTTGTGTTGGGTTACGCATCTAAGGAGGCGTTCAGGCAGGCGTTGGCACGCCAGACCATCCCTATTCCAGTTTTTGAGATCGAAAATAGACGAGGGAAGTTTGCCTTGATTAGGGATGTTGCAGTTTGGCTGGCTGCGCAACGCGAAGGTGCTACTAATAAAAAGAAAGCAACGACTGTTGGAGTCGGGGTACAAACCACGCAGAAAGTTGGAGGAATCCTATGACATAACACAAAGTCAATAATCCGAACCATAGTTGGGACGCTGAAACGACCAAAGCCCAAGAGCTAGAACTCTCGGGCTTTGTATTTGCTGCTTGGATATCGAACTCTCCAGCTTCAAGTATCGTCTCTCCCGAATCCTCTGTCAATACTTTGGCCTATCCCTGGATAGGCTGAATTGGATTCGCACGTCCCCCTTTTTTGTCCATTTTCACGCCAGCGGAAGTGATTGCCGCAGCCGCATGTATTCGTACGTCTACAAGCGGTGTGGACTGTCGCATCCGTATTGTCAGTCTTTTAACGAAGGCAGGCGCACGGCGTGAGATTTCTTTAAATAAAAGAGAGATTTATGCGAACTCAAAAGAGATTTACCCCAGATTTACTTGAGCGCTACGCGCGCTTGGGCCGAGGCCAGGGAACATACGAAAACTATATTCCATGGCATCGAGTCGGCCGCAGTGACCCAGCCAGCATTGGGCGGTCGCATTTGCAGGTTTGGAGGGGGCGGCAACGAGAGCTTCTTAGCGATAAGGAATGGGTGGCATTCTTGTCTTGCACCATGCTCCCCGATATTGTTGATTGCCGAGAACAATTTCCATTAAGGCAAAAATACTCAGTACATGAGTTATCGATATATTTTCCGATGCGGCAATGGCCGCAGTTGCCTGGGACATTGGAGATTGCGCGGGTTCAACAAGTCAAACATCCAAAAGTATACAGCGCCGGCCGGTCCGCAGATTGGGTAATGACGACCGACCTGCTACTCACATTAAAGCGTGCTGGATGCGAGCTGGAACTTCTTGCTATTGCCATCAAGATGGATGGAGAAATCACCAAAGAAAGAACGCGACAACTGCTTGCCATTGAGCGCCAGTACTGGTTGGAACGTGGCGTCCAATGGCTATTGATAACGCCTTCCACGTATCACTCTCTTTTTGCTGACGCACTGCGTAATTGTGTGTCGTGGTCACTGGGCGCCGAAGTCGACACGGCAGCAATCGACTATGTCGCCTTGAATCAAGAGAAATGGGCTGGCCGCTCAGTTACCGACGTTCTCAGTAAATTGGCGGTCGAATTCAACAGCTACGAACGGGCACAACGCGCATTGTGGCAAGCGGCGTGGTCGGCTCGTCTGCCTCTTGATTTTCGTCGAGGATGGCGCCCGCATGAACCCATAGTGCTCATCAGTGAGTCGGATTTTTGGGGATTAAATCCCATTGCATCCAGGAGGTCAGCATGGAAAGCCTGATGCAAAACCAAGTCATCCGGATTCTTTCTGGCCATCTTGAGGGGCTCTATCGCATGATCTTAGTCGAGGGGCGAATCGACCTGGCGGTGATGGCCAAACTGAGCTGTACAAGGTCAAGAGAGGGAAGCCGTAGAGGCAGGAAAAAATCCACCGTTCCAAAATCTCCGCGAAAGAAGGCACCACTGCCATTGGTTGGTGGTTTGATCTGGGTCCGTTATAGGGAGCTCGAAAGTCTTGATGCAGAACACATGCTGACAAGAGTAGAAATCGAGCCCGAGAAAAATTATTTCAATCCCATAATCGGAAACAGCGATAAAGAGCGCTATGAAAACCGTAAAAAGGTGATGGCAGGATTTCTTGACTACGACAACCTGAGAGACAGCATCCTTGCTAGCGAAGGGCTTGGGAGTTTGGTTAAGGAGGCGATAGAAAAATCGGGTTCTAGTCGGGCGATGGTATATAAATTCTGGTCGCTCCTATGCCGCTTTGGCATCAGCGAAGCAAGCCTTCGTCCTCGCAGTGCTCGCTGCGGGGCTCCCGGCATTCGCCGTCCCTGCGACCCAGGCGGTCGTAAAAAGGCAGGCCGAAAAACGACCAAGCAGCGGATTGCGAAAGTTTGTGGAATATCGCTACCTCCAGAACAACCTGGGATAAGTACCGTATGGCGCCAATTGATTATGGCGGCTGACCAAAAGATTCCGACGCCAAAACCCGACCATCCTGCCCGATATGTGCAGATACTCAACAGCCATTTTGTTCGACGATATCGCGTAGAAAACGGTGAATTGATTCCTCTTGAACTAAAAAAGGGCGAGTATCCCAACAGCAGTCAAGTGCGTCGGGTTTTGGCTGTCGAGGTGCCACGTCTGCAAAGATTATTAGAGAGAACCACCAAAGGTCACTTCTTGCGCAGTTTTAGGGGGATAACTGCGCACAATTGGAAGGGAGTCGCAGGCCCAGGACATACGTGGGCCATTGATTCAACGATCGGCGATATCTATCTTCGCTCCAGCGTGAACAGGGCGTGGGTCATTGGACGACCAGTGGTCTACATTATTGTCGACATTTGGTCTACTGCCGTAGTTGGCTTTTACGTATGCCTGATCGGTCCCAGTTGGGATATGGCGAAGATCAGCTTGTTTTCTGCCGCGGCTCCTCCTGATTTGATCGCCAGTCTCTGGCAATGCCAGCCAATGGAATGCCTCTCCCCGGTGCCTACAATGCCGGCGGCGCTGATGTGTGACCGTGGCGAATATCTGTCGCGTGCCGCCAGCGTGACTGGTTTTAAGCTGATTCCATGTATGTCGTACGCGCCTCCCTACCGTCCCGACCTGAAAGGACTGGTTGAGGTACTCCATCGCATCAAAAAGGACCGTCAGTATTTATGGATACCAGGGGCTATTGATGCACGCCGTGAAGAATACGAACTGCGACGATTCAATCCGCAGGATGCTGTCTTGACCGTGCGGGAATATGTCTGTTGCTTATCCGTGATCTTCAATGAGTATAATCTCACGGCGAAACGTAACGATCGGGTCGATACCCATATGGCGGCCGCAGGCGTGTTTCCGAGCCCGGCAGGCTTATGGCGTTGGGGGCACGAAATGGGCATCGGAACGCGCCGAACCTTCCCTCAGTCCGAATTGATCACATCACTTTTACCTAGCGAAAGTGCCATTGTGTCGCGCGCCGGCATCAGATTTAGCGGGCTACATTACGAGTCGGATCAGGTCAACGAAGAACAATGGACAGCTCATGTACGAAATTTTGGCAGTTGGAATATTCCTGCCAATTACTTTCCCGGGTCGGTATCGCGTATTTGGACTCCCAATGTAGCGGGAACGGGCCTTTTGGATCTGCAGCTTTCTGAACAAACACGTGCCTCACGAGACCAAACATTTGATGAGGTGCTTGACGCGTTCATGTTTGGCAAACTCAATCGCGCGGAAGTTGAGCACGCTAATGTACTGCTAGCAATTAAGTCTCGTCAAAAAATGGAATCTCTCATTGCCAGCGCACGTGCTCTCACGGACGAGGCCCTGGAGCGACAGCGAGGCGCTGTACCAAGCATCACGGAGTCTAGGCAGTTGGAAAGCAAGGTCGAAGGACAGTTACCGTCCGAACCAAAGGAGCCAAAACCGCCTTCTATCGATGAAGCCCAGGAGGCCTACGTCGATATGATGAAAAACGTGTTTGCGGCTGCAAACACTACGGGAGATTGACAATGGCTATGTCAATTCATGATCCGTATAAAGGCAACATCTTAGTCCAAGGTCTTGGGCCCATTTTGTCGCGCGAAGAAGCGCTGATAGCATTACTTCATTTACCACCATTCCCGGGAGACATGAAAGGTGTCCCGGTCCAGATCCGCCTACATTACTTAATGAGTCTGCGTGACTTGCATATTCCTTTCCTTGAAACCGCGCAGTTGCAGACGACAATGGATTTGATGACTCGGCAAGGATATCGGTATCGAGACCCCATGTTCGCTGAAACCTGGCGCATGATGGGAGGTGAAGTTGGAACGAGAAAACCTATTCGTGCGCCGGCGTCTGCGGCAGTCGTTGTGGGGTACTCTGGAACTGGAAAGACGGAAGCAGTATTGCGGGGGTTGAATACCAATCCTCAACAGGTCATTTTTCATGAGAATTTTCCACACATGACGCGTGGTCTATCGCAAGTTGTTTGGTTATCCACAGATGTACCTGCAAGTGGACGTACTGCCGATTTAGCGAGCAATTTGATGATGGCTTGGGATCATGTCGTAAGGGGAGAACGCTTCGCCCATTCACTCGCAAAAAATCGCCGTAATGGGGCCCAAATGCTTGATGAGTGGTGTCAGGTAGCGTCGAGTCATTTTCTTGGGATATTGCATCTTGACGAGGTGCAGAATTTCTTCAAGATTCAAAGTCTTGAACGTCGCAGGAAGCAGAAGGAAAACGACACCGGGCCAGAGTTGAGTATCGTGGAAGATGCCTGTCTTAAGGGGATATTGAATCTAACTAACAACTGGCAAATTCCGTTAGTTCTATCAGGCACGCCTGATGGTGTCGGTGCTTTGACGAAGCGAATGAGCACAACGCAAAGACTGGTGACGGCGGGTTATCATCCCTTGACGTACTTTGTGGATGCTAAGGATCCGCGCTTTTGTGAAGTGTTTTTTCCTAAGCTGTGCAAATATCAATACGTGACGAAAAAGCTGCCTGTAAGCGACAAGTTCGGTGAAAAGATCATAGAGCTCACCGGAGGTATTCCGCGTATCATGATTGCACTTTGGATTGCAGCTCATCGCGTGGCATTCGAACGATCTACGGACGATCTAATAGTTGAGGATTTCATAAAAGCGTCGGATACCTATCTTGCGCCTGTCGGTCCGGCAGTTGCCGCGTTGCGTTCAAATGATCCGAAGCGTATGGCCCGATACGAAGATGTGATGCTGCGAGACGATGGGTTCTGGGCCACATTTTGGACCCCGGTGCATTGATTTAAATGTAGAAATCACGATCAGATCTGACAAGATATGTCCAAGCGGGAGGATTGCAATTCGAGAAAAATGTCTTGTCAGATCCTTTTCCTTGAGTGGTCGACTCCACTAGTGCAAGGAGTTATTCACGATGCGTGTCTGATAGACAGCAATCATCGATCCAATAAAGTCGGTTTCTCTCATTCGAATTCCAGTGACTACCACTTGCCAGGCGCAATCTAAAATAAGAGAAAATGGATAATCTGTGGGAATAAGGTAAACCACGTGACACAAGTGTTCCGCGCACTGCAGAAGGCGACACTCTCGACTCTGAATGGCATACGGTTACTTTATGCCTCTGCTACGCCACCTCGAAAGCGGGGGTCACATAGTGGTGGGCACTGTTGGTGGCCTCAGATATGGGCCGCCTGAAGTTTAACGACTGCGGAAGACTACGTCTTTCGGGTTGTTTTTTCAGGGCTAAAAGAGCTTCGTCGGCCGAAGCAAATAAGACGCAACAAGCGAGAATGTAGGGTGTAGCTGAAAATGGCAACCCCGATGAGGAAAACACATCGTCCATTTTCTCCAGTTCCACACCCGGTACTTTATCTATGAAGACCGGTAATATGGTGCATAGCCAATCGTGCGGAAATTTAGCCAACACTTGGTCGCTTAACAAAGGTCTGGCAGGTCTAGCGGCACGTGCGCGCGAACGCCTGTCTCTGAAGCCGGCCTTTCGACGAAGCAACGCACGGACAGCGTTCAAATCAAACGGCCTTTCTCGCTCCAACAGAGCAAGCGACATAACGAGAAATTGCTGGATGTATGGGTGTTGTTGACTTAGTGCGGCCCATTCTTCACTCACCATTTTGCTATCTGTTATGAAGCGCGAAGGAGCATTTAAGAATGCCTCCCCGTTGTTTACATATCGCAATGGTTGAAGATGCTTTGAACACATTGTAACCCCCGGCAATTGATGGTGGCGTCGCCAATAACTCATGCCGTAACTTTCCAGATCCAATCTGATGCAATCACTGCAAAGATATGCGCCAAAACGCGCTGATCGCATACCTGTCTTTCGTACCGTCGACCGAACTTGAGTGCTGCCATGAGCCACATTGAATAGGCATGATGTGAACGATCGGTGTAATGGAATTATTGTATGGCGCTGAACAAATTGCGTGAGCTCCATATTGGCTGCACTGCTGAGATGATCCAAATGGCAGGTCTCACGGCGTAATGCTTTGGCGACGTTCGAGCATTGTGTGAGTAGATTAATTACCGCCGCTACAGATGGTAGGCCGTTTGCCCGCATGAGACGCCCCAAATAGGAGCGATCTAGTTCGTCCGGCAATGGCAAAAGTGTGATCATCAGAAATTCGCTTTCTCCAAGACAGGCTAAGTTTTACTTTCAGTGGGTGCCAGAAGTGCCAAGGAGCGAATAACCGCAGCAAGTGCTTTCGAATGAGCTGCGGTACCGTCCCATGTTTCCGCTAATGCCTCGACCAATTCTTGGTTGGCGCGAGTTGAGTCGACGGACGTCTTTTTTGCCATATTTTCTGCATAAATGCATAATTCTTCAAACACTCGGGACTGTCGTAGTCCTCTGCCATTTAAAATTCGGCTTACCTGCGACTGGCTGGCATGGATCGCAGATGCGACATCAGCTTGAGTGATGCTTTTGGATTTGAATACTAGAGCCGCTCTGAATGCGCGAGCCTGGGGATCTGTTTTTGTCATGGGTTAAGCATAGAAATATGCATATATGCATATTTCCACTATAGTTTAGATATCCGAAATGTCCAGTATCTAAACGAGCATGTCGATTTGACGACGGGATATATCGCGGCGTTTCAAGGCAATCTCAATGGCGCGTACGGTACGCGGTAGGCGATCCAGTGCTGATAATTTTGCTTTGAGTTCGGGGATTTCTTGATAGAGATGCCAAAGCATGAGCTTCTTCTTGCCAAGTGTAGGTCGCAGGACTAGCGCAGCTCGTTCCACTTCATGACTTAGCATCAAATCTCTCTCATCCCATTGCACTCTAGGCCGACGTTCGGGAGCACTGGCGTTGCGTGTGGGGGAGCGTTCGGTCAACCAGGCGCGGTCATTTCGATATAGCCACGCATATGCGCCGGGATTCATGTTGCGGATAAATTTCACACCTAAAGTTGCATTCTTTGCCACAAGAGCTGACCATGATGCGCGGGCAGCGTCCTGCGCGGCTTGGTACCGAGCATGTTGCCATTCGGCGTGAAGACCAATCTCTGTGCGGAGCACATGAGTCACCGTTCCGATGGATATATGAAAATTCTCTGCCGCATCAATTTTTTCCGCACCCTGTCGAAGTTGTGCAACCAGGGCCTGGCGGGTCTCCAGCTTTAACTTCTTTGGTCGTCGAGAGACAGTGACACCCATTTGTGCCGCCCACACCATCGCGGTCGCAGTATCAATATTGAGTTCTGCAGCGGCGGCCCGTACGGATCTGTGATCTTCCTGAATACGCTTAGCTAACTTCAGTTTTTTGTTGTCTTGATCTATTGTAGGGAGAGGTGTCGCGCGTTGGCAATTCGGTGCCAGACCGACACCAGGTTCGAATGCCGGCAATATTTGCTCATAGCTTCGAAAAAAATTCTCGTGGCTGCCGAGAAGCCAGTCGATCATCACTACGTGTCGCAATGGATGTGTTCCGGTACGAGGAGCTCTGAGGTGGCGAGACAACTGCTTATATGCTTCATCTACTGTTGCCGGAAGGGCAGAAAGCTCGGGAATCAATCGTAAGGTTTGCGTATGCTGCATGAAATCGATTGCAATTTCACGGAGTCGGAATCCACCCTGAGGCGTCAACAAATTTCGCTTCGCTAGTTCTGCGTGATAAAGCCTGTGCAATTTTGCCATGTCGATTCGAAATGCCGCATCGCTTTCTATAAGGCCCACTGTTAATTGTGTCAGCCGAGAAAAATCGTTAAGCGACGCATGATTTAAGTCTTTGAGGACCCGAGGTAACGGACGAAAATGTGTCTCGTCTGGCAGGTGCCATAAAAATCGCTGGACGCCACTGGACTTGAGGTTTGACTCTTGCAATGGCAAGCTGTGTATGGGGCATACCCACACTCCGGGGTATTGGTGTTGCAGGTGCCAATATGCCCAGCCCCATGTTTCACGGTCTTCGGACATGCACGTCGCGCAGGCTTTGAGTGGGTGATGCGCGCGAAATTGACTCGTCAATAATCCGAGTTCGAATTTTAGATTAGAGACTGTCGGGCCGCGCAGCGTGGCAACAACGCGAGCTTCTTCGCTCGCATTCATGAATTTCTTATAGTAGTGAAGTAAGGTACGCTCGGTACATATCTCGAGCGCTGAGCCAAAGCTATGTTCCGTACGCCTTACAAATTCGTCAATGCAACTTGGCAGATCGTGTTGACTACCGCTTCTAGAGCGACCAAATAGATAGATATTGGTATCCTTTGCGAACTGATGACCCCAAAAGTAATGATGGCGACTGATTAGACTGAACAGTGTTTCGCCTGGGAGCCAGGACAGTAATTCCGCGCTGTCGAATAAATCATGAGTGGTGTTCATGTCATTTGAGGCCGATTCATTATCGTTTAATGAGGCGTCGAGGCGAACGAACGGTACTTCCAAATGGGGATGTCACCTGGCACTTTGCGATCCAGTTCGGAATTTATGGCAGATTAAGCGCTAATTAATCCCATTGCTAGTCAGATCAAGTAGGAATATTCACATGACCATAAAAGTATTTGTTGATACTGAGTTTACCGATTTCATTGATACGCATCTGATCAGTATTGGCATGGCAGCCGATTCAGGAGAAGAATTCTACGCTGAGGTTCCGTACCCCGACCTACCATGTAGCGGGTTTGTCCGTGAAGCAGTTATTCCTTTACTGGGCCGCCTTCCGGGAGCCGCTTGTTCGGTTGATGATCTATACGAGAAGATGATTGTTTGGCTAAAAGATGTAAGGAAGGGGACGGAAGATGTCCAAATCTGTTTCGACTACCAAACAGATTGGGATTTGTTCGCCGATGTGCTGGACTATCGGATCCCACCGTGGTGTCATTCGCGTAGGGTTGGCAATCACATTAACGAGTTATTGCGCTGTGAATTTTACAAAAAGAATAATCTTCCCGAGCATCATGCGCTCTATGATGCATTGGCAAATCGACATGCCTTCCAAGAGGTTCCATCTTCTCTGATGCCATAGATAAAGCTGTCTTAGAATTGACAGTAGCATATGACTATAAAAACAGAAACTAGGATCGATCGACGTATGGCCAATAGCCGAAGCTGCCATGTCTGCGGTTTTTTATATCAGATGTGCCGAATTGCTCTAATGATTTGATAATTAATGGAGGAACTGATGGGGCTAGGACAGCAAAGGCACTCACTGTACTGCGGCTTGCGGGCTGGCCTCTGTTTCGAAGTATTGAACGGTGAAGACGTCCTATACATTAGCGACGTCCCTTTTGAATTGGAAAGGATCGTAGGCAACTGGATCTTTTCCTTGCCTGAGGACCTCCTTGAGCCCACATCACCTAATACCATTTTTCGCGAAGATCCAATTAGGGGCAGAGCGATAACCCGCGCCGTATGCGAGGATTTTATTACTTGGATGCTTGAAATACTCAAGGGTGCCCAAGAGCAGCCAGATTTTCAAGAAAAAGTGATGGCGATAAAGCGCAAAAAGGAAAATTTTTCCAACTAGATAATTGGGAGGAAGCAATGGCAGCCGAAGCTACTGAAAAAAATCGTGGTGCAAGCAACGTCAAAAGAGAAGAAAGATATTGTCGAAAAAAACTAGGAAACTTGGCATTTCAGTTTCTGAGTTAGTGCGGTGTGGGGCTAGAACATATACATCAGAGGCGGAAGATGATGAGTTAGATGTAGTTGCGGATGTGGCAAAGGCTGCGGCTGGGCGCGCATCAGACTCAATTGACGAGGTGCTGGCATTTGTTGAGGCCAGCCTCGTCATTAGACCGGCCGAATTTCGCTGGTGTAGAGCCATGTCATGCACTCTTACTCATTCGGCTTGCGGTGGCCGCAATATGTAAATGTTGATCGGGCTGATTGCATTTCCCTCTGCATCGCGTTTGCACCGATAGCCTTCCGTTTGGATCTGCGAACTGGGACTGACCGTTGCCTCGTCAGAACTTACGAGAATGTCGTTCACGTGAATTGCTAAGTAGGTCTTGTCGCCCGTTTGAAGACTGCCATATGAAAGCTTTGCTGTCTGCCCTTCTGGCAGCCGTTTCCAAATAGCATCAGAAAGAACAAGGCTCGATCCGTGTTCGTTGTAGGGCGCAAGGAATCGATAATTTAGGCGGCGAACACCATCAGTGATAGAAAACTTAAAACTAGACGCATCGATCGAAGACGGAGCATATTCAAGTATAGTGACGCCTTGATCCTGGCGTTTCAGTTTCAGTACTAGGTTGTCTTCTATGTGAGATCTAATCCGCGCCGTCCCTGAACCTCGTTCCATATTGGCTAGCGAAAGAGCATATAGGCGCGAAGCAATATCCGCATCCCTAACGTCGCTTCGTAGTTGTGCGTCCTTAATGTAATAGGACCGCGTTACTGAATGATCGCTGTTCGGCGCCGAGCGCCCCGAAAGCAAGTCAAAAATTCCACGGGAATCGTGCTTGCCTTGCGTGAACGGATCGTCGAATGACTCCCAGCAGTTTTGAGATAGCAGGCCCATTTTGTAGAGGAACTGCTCCGAGATATCGCGATAATTGTCTCCAACGCCGACCTCGTACGCAGCACCGATGTCCGAATGGGCGCCTGGCAATATAAGTAAATTGATCCGGTGAACGTTGAACGGATTTGTTATGCCAGAATTTGAGGGCGCCGTGGTGTCATGATCATCGCGGTCAATGACGGGAACGAAAAGTGAACGCGGCTCGTCTTTGGCAACCATGTGGATCAGGTAGTCGAGTGATGCAGGGAGTGACAGTTGCAGCGTATCCATCTGACCGGTAGAGACAGTATCGTAGAGCATTGCGTAGAAATGCGGTGTACCGTCCGGGGCAACAACCCCGGCGGATGACTTAGGCCAATCTTGTTCAACGATATTCATGAAGTGCCGCGCGATCGCTGCACCTCTGCTAAATCCGACCACAAATATCCGAATCTCGACGTTGGGATCGGCTGCCAACCAAGCAGATGCCTGAACGAAAAATTCGCGTTTAGCATGTTGGGCTATGCTGGTGCTGGTGTAACCGACAAGGCCATCGAGCCAATTCCTAAAGTATTCGTTTTGCATTCCTGGACCGGGGTAATAACGTGCCTCTATGCGTTTGGCGATGTGCGCCACAACTGTTGGTCGTTCGTCGACACTGACGCGGGTAGCATCATTCATCGTGCCGTCAAAGGCGACCTTGTATATTTTTACGGATCGACCGTCGAGCGGATGAGTGATCAAAGGAACGCTGGATTCAGGTTTCTTATAGGTGACCTCAACCAGTTCACGATCTGTGGC
The DNA here is from genome assembly GCF_001584145.1 of Collimonas fungivorans. NCBI lineage: Bacteria > Pseudomonadati > Pseudomonadota > Betaproteobacteria > Burkholderiales > Oxalobacteraceae > Collimonas > Collimonas fungivorans. The sequence continues at coordinate 497,688 of NZ_CP013232.1, forward strand.
AGTGACGGCAATAGGGCGGCTACCTGAAAATATCGAGCACCCGCAAAGCAAGGCCGTGAGAGCCATCGCAGGAATATACCAACCCTTGAATGATTTTCGCTTAACAGAAATATTTAAGTAATTGAAGATATTGCGCATGTGTGCTGAATCCTAATTCGAATAGAAAAGCTATTTCTGTTCTGCGTTGCCGGCGATTCGAAAGGTACACGAAGCTGCGGCAATTAGCGGTAGCGCTAACAAAATTTGTCAGTTTCCCAGTCAAATCTTGTCCACATTTTGGTAGTACAAGTGCGGATCACTTCCAGATTTTTTAACTGGATTCGTGCGGCTACATGTTCGACATCGATTTGGCACGGATCGTGCCTATGGTATCTCACGACGATGAGTACATGCGTACTGGGTCGGTATTGTGCCTCCACATTTACCGTTCGAAACTCCTTCTGAAAAATAATTTTTCCCTTTTATAGGTGCAAAAATTCTTCTTGCGGACACTTTTATCTTTTGAAAAATATGACATCTCTTTCGAAAAAACAATTTTTCATAGCGGTCTCCGCCTGCCTGATACTCAGCGCGTGCGGTGGCGGCTCAAGTGATACTGGCACGGGCTCCACTTCAACTGGCACGGGCTCCACTTCAACTGGCACGGGCTCCACTTCAACTGGTACAGGCTCCACTTCAACTGGTACAGGTTCCACTTCAACTGGTACAGGTTCCACTTCAACTGGTACAGGTTCCACTTCAACTGGCACGGGGTCAAATGGATCCGGTGGCACATCGTCGGGAGGTACCGGCGGAACTTCCGGTTCATCTAGCCCCCAGGGATCTGTGGCTCCCTCCACAGGATGGGCCAACGTAAAAATGGGGGGGGGGGGCTATGTCCCCGGCGTCATCTACCATCCTACCGTAGCCAATCTGCGTTACGCCCGAACGGATGTCGCCGGCGTATACCGGTGGGACAATGGCAATTCCAAGTGGACTGCGCTCACTGATGGTTTTGGCCGGCCGGATGGCAGCAATGAAGGAGCCGAGAGCATGGCTGTCGACCCGACGAATGCCAATAAGGTCTATATGACGACGAGCATGTCTGTCTCATATGGAAACGGACGATTCTATTACTCGTCCAATCAAGGCAACACGTGGAACTACGTGAATCTTCCGTTCCCGGTCGGTTCCAATGACCAGGGCCGTGCGATCGGTGAACGGCTGATGGTCGACCCTAATCTACCCTCGACATTGTTTTATGCGTCGCGCACGGCAGGGCTGTGGAAAAGCACGAACTACGGGATGAACTGGAGCCAAGTGACATCGCTGTCTCCGTACGTGATGACGACCAACGACATCTCGGGTTCCACCAGTGGGAGTCCGATTGGGGTGGAGTTCGTCACATTTGACACCACCGTCCCGACGACTGGCTTCACTCCCACCGGGAGCGCCACCAAAACCATCTACATCGGCATCGCTCCCGACTACAAAGGCCTTGCGGGGCTTTCGTCCTACCTCTACAAGTCGACCGATGGCGGCGCCACTTGGGCGGCAGTATCAACCCCCAGCGTCGTGACGAGCGCCATAGGAAGTAACCAAGTTCATATTCCGCACCTGGCGCGCGCCGCTGATGGAATGTTCTATGTGCCTTTTACCACTGGCGCGGGGCCAGCCAGCGGTGCGCCTTCGTTTCTTTATAAGTTCGATGGCAATAATTGGACGCAACTGATCTCCTCCGCCTCTGGGTACTATGGTGGCATTGGAGGTCTCTCAGTTCAGGGTACCGGTACGAGCACCAAAATCGCTTTTGGCGTATCAGGCACATGGGGCGACGGCACCTGGGTTCAGATAGTGATGCGCTCCGCTGACGGCGGGCAAACCTGGGCCGAAATCGGCAGGTCAGGCGACTCCAACGGATCCCACAATTATCACGATGCGAGTGGGACCACTAGTGCGGCCAGTCCGAGTTACTGGGGGTGGGTCGACGACCTGAAGATCGATCCTTTCAATGCCAATCATGTGTCCTATGTGGTTGGCGGCGGGGTTTGGTCGACAACCGAAGCCTTCTCGACACCGACCCCACACTGGACCTTTGACGTCAACGGCATTGAGGAAATGGTCAACCTTGCGATGATGGCGCCACCACCGGGAGCTTCGTACATTCTGGCCAGCGGGCAGGGAGATACCGGTATTTACGTTCATACATCCCTGACTGCCGCGGCAACCCGTTCACCAAACCTGGGAACGTCGCCCCTTTGGGGCGGCGGCAACGGGACCGGAATCGATATGGCCTGGAATAAGCCGTCCTATATTGCAGCGGTAGGAACCATCGCGACGTCCAAAGGGGCATATTCAACCGACTCCGGCGTCACCTGGACGAATTTTCTGACCTTGCCGCCGTCTGCATCGGCTGCTGGCGATGAATCCAAAGTGGCGGTAACGGCCGATGGTTCCAATGTGATCTGGGCGGTCGCGGGCAAGGTTCCCTACTACACTACCGACAATGGTGCCAGTTGGACTGCAACCAACCTCCCGACTCCGGTGGTGGCCTATCATATTGCAGCCGACCGAAAAAACCCGCTCAAGGTGTATGCCTACGAACACGGGGGGAATTGGTGGTATCCGTCAAATTCTGGGAAATTCTATTATTCAACGAACGGGGGACATACCTTCACCGCCAGTTCGCAGACCTGGGGGCCAAACGGCAACAACGTGACCGATTTGGCGGTGAATCCATTCGCCGAGGGCGATGTCTGGCTGGCCGACGCCAACAACCTGTGGCATTCCGTTGACTCCGGGGTCACCTGGACCAAGCTGACCGCAATGGCAACGGTAGGGGTGGAATACACGAATGTGCATGGCGCCATCAAGGTCGCTCTGGGAGTGCCTGCGGCGGGTTCCAGCTACTCGGCGGCTGTCTACCTTGTCGGCACGATCAATGGAACAGACGGGGTTTACCGGTCCGACGACAGGGGCGTTACCTGGGTCCGTATCGACGACGACAATCACCGCTACGGTGGCGTTTCGCGGATCGTAGCCGATACTAGCGTCTATGGCCGGGTATTCATGGCTGGTCGGGGAATGATCTACAACTACTGAGTTAGCTTCAATCCGGAATGTCGTTGAACTGATGCGGCGACACTCCGGTGTATTTTTTTGAATTGGATATGAATGTCGTGTCCGTATAGCGATCTAAATATGACAGCTAACGCGCCTCGAAACGTCAAAAGGTCGCCTATCGCGGCCAAATGGACATTCCATTTTCAATGTTATTTCCAAGTATATTAAAAGGCCAGAGCGTGCACAATCCTAGGAACGAAGACGATGATAAACTTTCACCGACAGTTCTGGACACAAGCGATACCGGTGGCAATGAGTGGTATGCCAACGGCATGTCCCGCCGTAATTTCATGTCCAGTATCGGCATCCTGTTACTGGCGGGTTGCGGTGGCGGCGGCGACATGTCAACCGCGACAAGCGTTGGCGATACTGGCGCTACGCCCGCCACCCCGGTGCCGGCAGCGGCGCCAGTCGTACCTGCAAGCCCCGGCGCGGCACCAGTTACAACCATAACGTCAGTTACAACCACGACGCCGGAAACCACACCGGAAACCCCCACGACTCCGGCCAGTACTGCATTTGTTCATCCAGGCCTGCTGCATACCCAGGCCGATTTTGACCGCATGAGCCAAAAGGTGAAGGCGAAAGCATCGCCGTGGATCGACGGCTGGAACGTCCTGATCGCTAACGGCCACGGCAGCTTGGACTACAAGCCTAATCCGCAAGCAATTGTCTATCGGGGTAACGACGGAGTGCATGGCCAAAACTTCGGCGTACTGTACAACGATGTCGCTGCTGCCTATGCCTGCGCACTGCGCTGGAAAATTTCCGGCGATGAACTCTATGCAAAAAAGGCAGTGCAGATCATGAACGCATGGTCTTCGACTCTGACAGAAATAGGCGGCACCATCGACGGTTTCCTGGCGTTAGGTATCCAAGGCTATCAGTTCGCCAATGCTGGCGAGATCATGCGTAACTACTCGGGTTGGGCGGCGGCAGACTTTGCTCGTTTCCAGAACATGATGCGCAATGTCTTCTATACGCTGAACGATCATGGACTCAATGTCAGCCTGGCACCCATTACGGTCTATTCCAGTTGGCAGCTCTGCTGCATGGCGTCGATTCTGGCGATTGGTGTACTCTGTGACGACAAGGCCATATTCAACGAGGCGATCGATTATTTCAAAAACGGTGTGGGCAACGGCGCTGTAGCGCAAACCATCTATTACATCCATCCCGGTTATCTGGGACAGACACAGGAATCCGGCCGGGACCAGGGACATAACACGCTCAGCATTTCTTTGCTGACCACTATTTGCGAGATGGCCTGGAATCAGGGTGTCGATCTGTATGGCTACGATAACAACCGGGTACTGGCCGGCGCGGAGTATGTCGCCAAGGGCAATCTGATCCAATTCGGGACGACCTATTATACGGTGCCGTTCGCGACTTATCAGAACTCAAACGTGACGGATACTGCATTCTCCACCGATGCCCAAGGCAACCAACGGCCCGAATGGGCGCTGATTTATAACCACTATGTCAATCGCAAGGGACTTGCCGCACCTTATTCCCAGAAATTCGCTGCACTGGTGCAACCGGAAGGTGGCGGTGGCAACTACGGCCCCAATAGCGGCGGCTACGATCAACTGGGATATGGCACACTGACATGCACACGCGACCCAATTGCCAGCGGCGCGGCGCCGAGCGGCCTCACGGCAATTGCCAGTGCGAGCGCCGCCCAGGTAATTCTGTCCTGGTGGGGCAGCGCGTATGCAACTAGCTACAACGTCATGCGTAGCACAAATGCCGGTGGACCTTATACAACCATCGCGACTGGCATCACCGATCTGTTGACTTATACCGATACTGGCCTTGCTCCGGGCGCCTATTACTATGTCGTCGCTGCAGTAACGCCGTCCGGGGTCACTGCGGGATCGAATGAGGCGAAGGCGATTACCGCTGTGCAGCTGCAGACCTATCTGGCGTTTGATGACGACAGCGGCACCATAGCTGCCGATTCCAGTGGGAATGGAAACAACGGAACGCTCATCAACGGCGTAACCTGGGCAAGCGGCAAGAAAGGTAGCGCGGTGTCACTTAACGGCAACAATGGATACGTCAGTCTGCCAGCTAACATTATGGCTGATGTCTCTGATGTAACGATTACCGCCTGGGTCTATTGGAATACCTCCAGCACCTGGGCGCGCGTGTTCGATTTCGGCGCTGGTAGCAGTCATTACATGATGTTAACCGGACGCAGCGGCACTGGAGTCGCGCGCTTCGAAATGACTGTCAACGGTGGTACCGGTCTGCACGGAATCAATAGTACTGCGGCATTGCCGACCGGGCAATGGGTGCATGTTGCCGTCACCCTGTCGGGAAATATCGGCACCTTGTACGTGAATGGCAGCTCGGTTGGCACTAACACTGCGATGCTGCTAGCGCCATTCCGTCTGGGCAGCACCAACCAGAATTGGATCGGACGCTCCCAGTTTGCCAATGACCCGTACTTCAACGGGCTCGTGGACCAGTTCCGCATTTATCGTGGCGCTTTAAGTGCAGCGCAAATAGCTACTTTGATGTGAAGTTCTGGCTGTCGACGTGTATCTCGCCAATACTTGGCGACAGTCACTAGCATGAAAATTCCCTGCTCCGTTCTATCGAAACCGAGAAATTCAGCCACTAAGCGGCGTTGTCGGCAACAAGTTTAAACTGAACCACGGTGGGCCAATATTCGGTCGCCACCAACAAGCACCATCATAATGTTGCAGGGCTGGGATAAAATTATGAATGCCTGGAGTATCAATCCGCAACGCGCACTCGATGAGCTTAATAGCGACTGGAGCACCGGGTACGCAATTAGGCTGAAGGGATTTCGATCGTTCCTTCTAGGTATTGAACCGCCGCCCCAGAAACATAAACACGATCATTTTCAACACGGCATTTCAGTAATCCCGTACGGCGTGATACTTGCAATGCCACAAGATTATTTTTCCCTAGCCTACTGGCCCAAAACGGAGCAAGACCGGCGTGTATTGAGCCTGTCACCGGATCTTCTTCCCCTCCATTGGCCGGCCAAAAATAACGTGAGACAAAATCATGATATTTCCCTGGGGCTGTAACTACCACATCCAATGGGCCAAGTTCAATGAGCTTTCGCAGATCAGGCACAACAGTCTTTACTTCCTGTTCATTTTCATAAATTGCGAAGTAAGCCTGTTGGCTTTTCAAAACCTCTTTTGGTCTGACGGATAGTCCTTCGAGCAGACTTGACGGTATCGTTTCTAATTGTTCCGGGCCACGCTTCGGAAAACTCATTTCTATCAACCCATCCGGCAATTTGACCGCAGACAGTGTTCCAACTGCTTTTGTCAAAAATCTAATAACCGGCATATTTTTGTTTTTTTCAAATATCACATACGCACTCGCAAGCGTCGCGTGCCCGCAAAAATCAATTTCTTTGAGCGGCGAAAACCATCGTATTTCGAAGGCATCTGCAGCATTGCGAACAAAAAATACGGTTTCAGAGAGATTATTTTCAACCGCTATTGATTGCATCACGGCGTCCGGTAGCCAACTCTCGAGAGGTACTACGGCGGCGGAATTGCCTTTGAATACCTCATCCGTAAAAGCGTCAATTTGATAGATTGGGAGTTTCATTTTGTCCTTTCGTGAAATGATATTTTAGGTTGACCCATTTTTTGCACATGCTATTGTTCCATGATCAATGCCAAAAATGGATCGAGAATGTTAGATGAGATCGCAACTGCTGCAGCTTATTTGCTAGCAATTGTCTCATCGATTTGAAACAAATCTGAAAAGTCGCAACACTCCTGAGCCAGCATCAATATGGAGGAGATAAACCCGCTTTTGCGCTCCCCGCGGTAGAGGACAACGTAGGAAATTTGCGGTAGCGAGGGAGTAGTTTCCACGACCTCGAGAGCACCGCGCTCAATCAACCCCCTCAAGCACAAATACGGCAGATAGCTTACCCCAAGGCCAGAAACGGTAAGTCCGATCAACGCTACCAAACTATTGCTGCTAATTGAATTTGATGGCGATATGGCCTGAGATTTAAACCATCGTTCATAGATAATTCCTGTTCCTGATTTTCCTCCCTGAGTAAGGATTGTGTGTGCTGCTAGTTCATGCATGCGTAGAGTTCTAGAAACTGGCAACAATCCAGGTTTAGCCATCCAGACGCTCTTCACCGAAGCCAGCGGCAGAACCGAAAATCTGGACTCGGAGAATGCGTCTGGAACGATGATAATGTCAACTTCATCGGCTAATAATTTATCGCGCAAATTAACGCTCAAGTCGACATCCGGTTCAATAACAACCTTGGGATAATGCTGCCGAACAAGACGGACCAAGCGTGGAAGCCAGGTCATGGCGGTAAGTTCTGTTATTCCAATTCTGAGGCGGCGTTCAACAATTTCAGCTTTGCTAAATTGTTCCACTGCTGCGTCCCTTTGCTCCAGAAGACGTTTTGCCACCATCAGCATTTCCTCGCCTTTCTCGGTCAATCTCGCCTGACGATTGTCCCTATCGAATAGCTCTGTTTCGAAAATTGCTTCGAGCTCTTTGACTCTCTTTGAAATGGCAGATTGCGTAGTGTTCAGCTTCCTGGCGGCCGCAGCAAAGCCTCCCAGCGTATCAATCCAATATAAAGCCTCTAGTTGCTTGAACGAGAACATTTCATCGCCTTTAATTGGTGCGAAATTTAAATTATATTCCCTTAGGTAATATAAATACATAATTAAATATCGCTTTTTTTACTTATCTTCCAATCCTATTATTCAGCTATCGATAAATGCTCAATGCATAAACCTTGATAGGGAATAAAAATGTCTGCATCACCGTATGTCATTAATCCGGCTCCAGTAATTACGCCAGGAAAAACCATCGATGCCTTGCGCGGCATCGTTGTATCGCATCTCAGCGACAACTTGAATCGCCTCTCAGGCATTCAAGGTTTGCAAAGAATCCACCATAGCAAGAAATTGGTCGGCAACGCCTTTACAGTCAAGACGCGCCCAGGCGACAACTTGTTGATCTATAAAGCGCTGAAGATGATGTCGCCCGGCCACGTTCTGGTTGTCGATGGCGGGGGTGAAACCTCGAATGCTTTGGTAGGAGAACTGATCATGTTATACGCGCAGCAGCGAGGTTGCGTAGGGTTCGTGCTCGACGCCGCCGTCCGTGATACTGCCGCGTTTTATACGGCAGATTTTCCATGCTATGCCAGAGCAATTGGACATCGTGGACCATTCAAAAATGGTCCAGGTCAGATCAATGTCCCAGTGACCGTAGGAGGGCAGGTGATCCAGCCAGGTGATCTGATCGTCGGCGATGAAGACGGTATCGTGTCATTTTCGGTGGAGCAGGCGGAGGAATTGATTACAGCCGCGACCAAAACCGCAGCGGTGGAAGATGCGATTAAAGCGGAGATCGCCAATGGCAAGCTTGAACAAGCCTGGCTTACCAGAGTGCTTCAGCCATACGGCTTATAGGCTCGGTCAATTCTCATATTTTTTGGAGCGCAATTGGATCATCTCCTCGCAACCCGCCTCGGCGCAGTCAAAGCATCACCAAGCATGGCGGCAAAATCCCGCGTTGATGCGCTACGTGCAGCAGGGCGGTCGATTATAGACTTTACAATTGGAGAGCCCGACTTTCCTACGCCGCCACACATCGTCACGGCCGGAATCAATGCATTGAAAGCCGGGCACACACGCTACACCGGTTCAGCAGGAACGCCGGCCTTGCGTGCGGCGATTGCGGAAAAGTTGGCGCGCGAGAACGGGCTGACATATGCGCCGGACCATATTGTGGTTGGCAATGGTGCGAAACACATCATCTATAACGCTTTCGCCGCAACGTTAAATGACGGGGACGAGGTCATTATTCCCACTCCTTACTGGGTCTCCTACCCAGATATGGTTGCTATCAACGGCGGAACTTCAGTGATCGTACCGTGTGATGCGAGCACTGGCTTCAAATTAACGCCAGAAGCCTTGGAAAAGAGCATCACCGCGCGTACCCGCTGGTTAATATTAAATACACCAAACAATCCTACGGGGGCGGTCTATTCGGAAACGGAGCTTCGTGCCTTGTGCGAAGTTCTCGTGCGTTACCCACAAGTCTGGCTGATGACCGATGAAATCTATGAGCATTTTTTGTACGCGGGGGCTCGTCACATTTCGCCTTTGCAGGTCGCGCCAACATTGGCCTGCCGCACGCTTGTCGTCAACGGCGTATCAAAAGCCTATGCGATGACCGGATGGCGCATTGGGTATGGCGCAGGACCTCGATCATTGACGAATGCCATCGCTTTGCTGATTTCGCAAAGCACAACATGTCCAAATGCAATGAGTCAGACTGCTGCAGTGATCGCGCTCACCGGACCGCAAGATTGTGTCAAGGAAGCGTCGGACTTGTTTGCCGCGCGACGCGATCACATGGGTTCACTGTTAAACGATATCCCAGGCATCGACTGCATGATGCCGGACGGCGCTTTCTATGTATTTCCGAGTGTCGCCGGCTTAGTTGGCAAGGCTACGCCGCAAGGGACGGTATTGAAATCAGACGTCGACGTGATGACGTTTTTTCTGGAAGAAGCGGGCGTTGCCACAATCGACGGCAGCTCATACGGGCAATCCTCCTACATACGTATGTCATTTGCCACATCAACCGAACAAATCACATTGGGTTGCAGACAAATCAGTGCCGCTGTCAGTCAATTGACTAAACAGTAATCCAACTTATCGTAAATGGGGACATCATGTTTAACGTGACCAAAGCCGCTGTCGTCGCTACTGCGTTGTTAGCGATTAGTCTTTCCGCAGCGGCAGATCAACTGACCGATATCAAGCAAAAGGGCACTCTGGTATGCGGAACACTGGGGACAGCAGAACCATTCAGCTTTCCTAATCCAAGTACCCGCGAAGTACAGGGATATGACGTGGATTTTTGCAAGGCAATAGCGAAAAGCCTTGGCGTCAAACTGGAACTCAAGCTGATCTCGGTGGCTGCGCGCATCCCCGAACTCCAACAGAATCGCGTCGATATCATTGCAGCAAACTTGGGATGGACTCCAGAACGAGCAGAGCAGATCGCCTATAGCGATAGCTACTACGCGAGCCTTCAAAAACTCGCAGTCAAGCACACTTCAGGATTTAAATCAGTACCGGATTTAGCCGGTAAGCGTATCAGCGCACCTAAAGGTTCCACCTCTGAATTGGCAGTACGTAAAGTCTTGCCTACGGCCTCGACGATCACCTTCCAGGATCCGCCCGCCGCATTCCTAGCAATGGAACAAGGGAAAGTTGATGGCTTCGCCGTATCGGAAATCATGCTGGTCAAGTTCAAGCAGCAAACCGAAGCCAGTGCGCCGATCGATATTCTTGAGCCACCCCTGATGAAGGAAATCTGGGGGATTGGCATGCGTAAGGACGAGACTGGTTTGATCAAGTACGTGAATGGTGTGCTTGATGGCATGGAGAAATCTGGCGAAGCCTCGCGGATTTTTGAGAAGTGGTTGGGCTCCAATACTGCATACAAATTACAACGTGGCTTCAAGATCGAGCCGATCAAAGGCTGACGACAATTGTTTTGCAGATCTTGGGGATCAAGACCGGCATGAAATACCTCACAAGGCTCGGTCAACATGAACTTGAAGCTTGATTTCGCGGTTTTGCTGCACGATGAATATCCAAAACTGCTAGTTGAGGGCGTAGTCAATATGCTGCAACTCACAGGCTATGCGTGGCTGTTGGCCATGATCCTGGGGACGACGCTGGCCTTGATCCGCATGACGCAGAACCGTTGGGCCGAGCGAGCGGTTGCTGTGTATGTGGAGTACCACCAGAATGTACCGATGCTGGTACAGATATTTCTATGGTATTTCGGCGTGACGACCTTGCTGCCAGACTTTGCTCAACTCTGGGTCAATCAACACCATAGCGAATTCCTGTTCGCCATCATTGCAGTTGGCATGTGTATGTCTGCCTATATTTCAGAAGATCTTCGCAGCGGCATTCGATCCATACCCCGGGCGCAGATGGAAGCTGCACGTGCGCTGGGGATGAGCTACCTAAAGGCATCGCGTTTAGTGATCCTGCCCCAAGCGCTACGTATTGCGTTGCCGACGCTAGTCAGTCACACGGTGTTGCTTTTCAAGAATACGAGTCTCGCGATGGCCATCGGCGTTGCAGAGCTGACTTACGCCACCAGAGAGATCGAGAGCCAATCATTTCACACCGTAGAAGTGTATCTGTTGGCGACCATGATTTACCTGGGGATTTCGTTGCTGATCATGGCTGTCGGATCGGTACTTGAAAACCGCTATCGCATCAAGGCGAGATAAATAATGACGGACATTCTAACTATCCTGCGCGACAACTGGGTACTGCTGCTTATCGGTCAATATCCCAACGGACCGCTTGGTGGCCTTGCAATCACCTTGATCCTGTCCGTAGTCGGATTGGCGCTTGCATTCCCGGTGAGTTTGTTGCTGGCTATCGCGCGCGTAAGCCCGATTGCCATGCTGCGCGTGCCAGCCACCATCGTTGTGTATGTTGTCCGCAGCGTACCACTGATTATGTTCATTTTTTGGGTGTATTTCTTTGCTCCTCTTTTGATAGGAAGAACCGTAAGCGGATTCACTACCATGCTGGTGACGCTGGTAATTTATCAAGCAGCCTATCTGGCGGAAGTGATTCGTGCCGGCATTGAAGGTTTGCCGAAAGGCCAGATTGAGGCATCCCGTGCTCTCGGCATGAGTTATTTGCAAACTACCGTAAAAATCGTTCTGCCGCAGGCTCTCTACAACATGCTGCCGGCTATGGTCAGTCAATTTGTCTCAACGATCAAAGAAACATCTTTGGGATATGTGATCAGTGTCAACGAGCTGACGTTTGCCGCCAACCAGGTTAACAGCACATTGCTCACCAAACCGTTTCCAGTTTTCATCCTTCTCGCAATGATTTACTTCGCTTTATGTTTTCTGCTGACCAGGTACGCACGCTATCTCGAACGGCACATTGCTTCCAAGCGCGCAGGTAGCCTGCGTACGATGCCAGCGAAGCCTGCACCTGCCGCTGCCCCGGTATAGATAATATTTTCTATTGGAATAGTTAATCATGACCATAACCTCTACCGACAAAAATGTCGGCGCAAAACAGATGATCATTTTTGACAAAGTAAATAAATGGTACGGGACATATCACGCGCTAGCCGATGTTTCTGCCGAAGTAGCGAAAGGAGAAGTAGTGGTGGTTTGCGGTCCTTCTGGATCCGGCAAATCCACCTTGATTCGGACAGTGAATCGTCTGGAGGAAATACAAAAGGGGAATATCGTATTCGATGATCAGGATATTTACGCTGCCAAGATGGATTTGAACCATTTTCGGGCGCGAGTGGGTTTCGTATTTCAGAGTTTCAATCTTTTCCCCCATTTATCCGTAGCAGAGAATATCGCTGTGGCGCCGGTGAATGTACTCGGAGTAAAGCGAGCCGATGCTCGTGTGCGCGCATTGGAATTGCTCGAACGTGTCGGCCTCGCGTCAAAAGCTGATGCGTTCCCCGGGCAGCTTTCGGGCGGACAACAACAACGCGTGGCGATTGCACGTGCGTTGGCCATGGACCCTCCCGCAATGTTATTCGATGAGCCGACCAGTGCGCTCGATCCCGAAATGGTCGGCGAAGTGCTGCAGGTGATGAAGGAGTTGGCGCGTGACGGGATGACTATGATTTGCGTTACTCACGAGATGGGATTTGCGCGTGAAGTCGCTGACCGTGTCTGGTTTATGGACCAGGGGCGTCTCCTTGAAACAGGGGCTCCAGAGGAATTTTTTGGGAATCCTCAAAGCCAACGGGCAAAAAAATTCTTGGCTGATTTAAGGAATCATTAGAAAAGATAAATTCGTTTACAAGCGACATGGTCTTTGGCGCAGGAGCTCTCGAATCTGAGAGGTAATCAATTTGGATGGAATAGAGATCGTATGCGTGCTCAAATCACAGGATTAATTGTCAGAACAAGTATTTTTTTCGGTTTATGGGCTTTCGTGACATCTTCGTTCGCTGTGGATACCCTGGAGAAGATTCGCGACGATCAAACCATCATTATCGGGTATCGAGAAAATTTGTCTCCTTTTTCTTATCTGGACGAAGGCAAAAAGCCGATTGGCTATGCCATTGACCTATGTTCAAAAATCGTTGAAGCGGTGCGCCATGAACTGAAGTTGACGCAACTGAAAGTCAACTATATTCCAGTCACGTCGTCAAATCGGATTCCCCTAATGATCGATGGGAAAATGGATTTGGAGTGTGGGGCGACGACGAATAATGCAGAGCGTCGAAAGCAGATTGCATTCACCGTACCGCATTTCTTTGCTTCTGTACGGATGGTGGTGAAAGCGAATTCAGGTATTAAAAATTGGGAAAATTTGCGCGACAAACGGGTAGTGACAACAACAGGGACTACTACCGTAAAACTGCTTACGGACCGCGATAAGGTACGCGCTCTAAATTTAAAACTCATCGAAGGAAAAGACGTCCCAGACTCTTTTAATAAGGTTGAGAGTGGTGAGGCCGATGCCTTTCCAATGGATGACGTACTGCTGTTCACATTAAGAGCCGGCGCCAAAGATCCCGGCAGTTTCAACATTGTTGGCAGTCCGCTTTCTGCAGAGCCTTACGCAATCATGATGCGCAAAGATGACGCGCCATTCAAGGCACTGGTGGATCGTGAAATGGCACGCATTATCTATTCCGGTGAAATGGTCAAGTTATATGACAAATGGTTCAAGTACCCGATACCTCCCAAAGGATCTGTTTTGAATATGCCTATGAGTTATTTGTTGAGCGATTCATTGCGCTTTCCAACAGATAAAGTCGGCGATTAAAGCGGAGCTATGAATGCCGCGTTAAAAGTGTACCAATCCTAGCCTGTGGTCTTATGTACCTGACGGTGCATAAGAAAGGAGGAAAGGATGTTGCCCGTTGACTTATACGTCAAAGTACGTCGCGCCATAATGGTCGAGAACAAGGGTGAGCGTGCCATTGCACGCTACTTCGGCATCCATCACATATCGATGTATTCTGTATCGATATCAGCCACATACGTGCAATTTGTTAGTCACTCCTTCAAACTGATGTGTGAAAATATAGTTGCTCTCGGGTGAAATTGACATGACTGGTCAAAAATAATGGGCTTCCAGATAAAAATTGTCCTGCTGTCAGTGATTCCATCTCTGGTAGCTATGAGTGTGGCGATAGCGATGTTGTACCAGGAATCTAATGAATTGATTAAAGAACAATCGAACCTCGTGCGTACTGAGGCGATTGACGTGAAAAAGCGAGAGCAAAAAAGTTATATGGCCGGCGTGATGCGAGACGTTAGAGCTATTTACGACTCGGGGATGGACGATGCGGCAACTAAGGAAAATGTTAAATCGATCATCCGTTCCTGGTCTCCCGGGGGAATGGACGGTCGTCTCTTTTTGACAGACTACTCCGGACGCAATCTGCTACGTGATTCGGCCAAAAGCGTAGCCGAGGACGCAAGCGAATTGGAGCCGTCGTCTTCGAGAGAGCTGCTTGGGATCGGTGCTGTGCCGCAATTACTGTCTCGCGCACGTGCAGGGGGAGGGTTCGAGCAATATTTGAGTAAAAACCCCAAAGTCAATACGATTTCGCAGACGCTTGGCTATGTGGAGTTGCTGGATCGCTGGAATTGGGTGATCGGCATGGAAGTTTATCTCAATGATATCGATCAAAATATCGAGAAGCTTCGAGCCTTGCATGACAAGCACCTTAGTCATGTCATTTGGCAAATGCTCGACGCTGTCTTAATCGCTGTCGTTATGACCTGCATGATCATGTTCAAGCTGAATGAAAAGACTCGTGGATTGGCCGATGTTGCCCTTACTGAATTGAATCAGCGCATTTTCAAATCACAGGAGGAGGAGCGTGCACAAGTTGCTCGCGAACTACATGACGGAATCAGCCAGCTCATCGTGTCGGCAAAGTTCGCATTTGAGTCCGCAAATACTGATCCGTCTCCCGAAACGAAACAGTTGACGTTCCAGCGCGGGATGGATCGTTTGCACCAGGCAATACAAGAAATCCGCCTGGTGTCCCACGCCCTGCGTTCGCCATTATTAGACGACTTGGGACTTTCTGTGGCGCTTACCGAATTGTGCAGAGAGTTCGCAGAGAGAACAGGTCTTGAGATTAAATGTAAGGTTCCGGAAGACGAGACGACGGTACCGGAACATGTAGCCATCGCGCTGTATCGTGTTACGCAGGAAGCGTTGAGCAATATTGATCGGCATGCTGCTGCAACACGAGCGCTTATTTCATTCACGGTTGAACGCGGATTTGCAGTCTTGTCGATCGCCGATAATGGCCGCGGTATCGATCACAGCGAGGTTTGTACCGGGAAGCGGCCGGGATTAGGATTGCGCAATATGAGAGAGCGAGTTAGTGCGTTCAACGGAAGGGTTTCCATCGCATCCTCGGAAAAAGGAACAACAATATTGGTGCGTGTGATGCTGTGATGTACTTATTTAAGCTTTTTCAGGTTCGCGGGAAGGAGGCGCAATACGATGGGGAATTAAGCTTGCTATCTGTTACCAAAAGACTGATCACCACCCCGATGAGCGAAAGCGGCATGGACAGAATCACTGCAACCGGCGCGGTAAAAGAATTAAATTGAATGACAAGAGCCGGGTACAATTGATGAATTAGCAGAAACCGCAATACATAACGTTGAAAATGCGAGCAAGCCAATTTAATGGCGTGCTCGGTTGCCGAGGTCGCGGTGCGCGGGCGCGAAATTGCGTTCAAGGTTGTCGATACCATGTTATCGACAGGCGATTCTTCAAAAAAATTGCCGATATCATTGGCGTCATCGATGGAATTGCGTTTCAGACCAATATTCTTGCCTTGAATGCAGTTTGACGGGTGGCAATGATTCCTCATCGTATTGCGCCTTGATCTCGTCAACACGACAAAACCGAAACGGACGTGTCCGATATTGACGTGCGCTTCATATCGGTATCAAAAGGGTATTGTTGTCGTATCTGATACACCCTAACAGATTGCCTGAAACATGGACTAAGCCAGTGTGCGAAGTTTCAAAATCGGAGCTTTTCCTTAAGCATGGAATCAGCCAACGCCCGATAGTTGGAAAGGGTGTGGCGCGCAAGTCTGCGTGCTGGCTATTTTGATAAGAACAATATGCGGAGTTCATTGTCAATGAGTGAGGATACGAGGATGAATGCAGGAGAAGATACCAAAACGATCCGGATCATGTTGGTAGATGATCATCCCTTAGTACGAGAAGCTATACGTACCCGTCTCAATGCAGTGCCAGATTTTTTGGTTGAATACGAAGCAGATAGTATGAGCACCGCTTTGATGTTGTTATCGCAAAAACACATTGACGTTGTGTTGGTCGATATTGGATTGCGCGATTCGAACGGATTGGATCTCGTTACCCAGATCACACATGAGTATCCCAATGTCGCGTCCATTGTACTTACCATGTATGCTAATCAAGAGTACGTAGTCCGGGCAATTCGCGAGGGGGCTCGTGGATACGTTTTAAAAGAATCGCCCATTGCCGATATCCTCGCAGCGATTAATGCGGTGAGTCTCGGAGGCACTTTCTTTCCTCAGCATCTGGTGCGTTTTTTGCGTCGATCACATCGCGATTCCAAAGAAGCGTCACTCACTGAGCGTGAGCTGGAAATATTGAAAGAGCTTGTGCAAGGAAAGTCGAGCAAGGAGATCGCTTCGGCTCTAGACCTGAGCATCCGGACCGTCGAAACTCACAGGAAGAATATACGGAACAAAATCAAGGCGGAAAGTTCAATCGATTTATTGAAGTATGCCGTGCGGTTAGGCTTGGTCAAACTCTGATCAGGCAACGAACCGGTAGTAGTGGGCAAGTAATTTCGGAGGTCGTGGTAGGAGTGGGGTTACTTCCCCTGCACAGATCGCTGCAAAGCGGCACTGCCTTAAAATATTGCATACTTGCATCTTGTTCATTGGACGCCATTAGCAAGAAAGTCGGGCGGCGGTAATGCAAACGACATAGGAATAAGAACGCTTTCAACCTGGCGATAAAAAACCATAACTACCTGGTGTCATGTAAACCGGAACGGCCGATATCAGAACCATTCTCAACGCCAATGGCGGCACTGTTTTTTGCGCACTTACCGCTTCAGCTGAGATGTTCGATATGGTAAGGGCAATTGCCGAAAATATCAGCGGCGGCAACATGGTGACAGCCGTGCTGGAGCATCCTTCCGCCTACGACGCGATGACCTATTATGCGAATAAGCTCGGCAAGGAGCTGCGAGTTGCCAAGAGTGATCCCGGCTCTGGTGGAGTCGATGTCGAGGAAATCGCCAAATTAGTGGATCGAGATACATGCCTATTGAACGTCATGTATGCGTCCAATATTTCCGGCGCCAAGATGGACATCGAAAATATTGTGAAAAGGTGCCGGGAGATCAATCCTGATTTGTATATTCTCGTGGATGCGGTACAGCATGCTCCCCACGGCGTAATCGACCTCCAAAAAACGCCTGTTGACGGGATCAACCTCGCTCCCTATAAATTCTTTGGCTGTCGTGGCTCTGGCATTTCATGGCTGTCCGATCGGGCTTCGATATTGCCTCACCATAAACTGGGTGGCAAGAAGGCGGGTTTCTGGGATCTCGGTAGCGCTGCACCTTGGCAATTTTCTGTCGTAACAGAAATCGTTGATTATGTATGCTGGCTTGGTGGGAAATTCATGGATAGCGGCGAACGACGTAAGCTTTTCGTTTGCGGCATGAATCGCACTGCATGAGCGGGCTTTGTTATCCAGGATGCTCAATGGCACTGCTGAGGTAGCCGGTCTTAGGCGATTGAACGGCGTCAAGGTATTCCTGGACTATGCAAATCTCTCGAAACGGGATCTGATCGTTGCAATCGGCATCGATCATCTGGATCATATCCAGGCGGTGAGAGAGTATGAAAAGAGAGGGGTTGTCGTCTATGAACGAGCAGCGTCGAGCATCTATTCAAAACGAATGCTTGAATCGTTCAATATGGATGGTGCGGTACGTATATCGTCGCTACATTGCAATTCTGCCCAGGACATCGATAAATTCCTGCAAATAACAGCGCAATTGTGCGAAATGAACTGATAAGGATAATGCTGGAGTTGAACGAAACGCTGAGTCTTCTCGATTCATCGCATCGCGATATTCGCCTGCGACGTTAGGGAGTAATTGTCATATGGCTGCATCGACAATCAATGTGGCAATGAGGGAACGAATCCTTTTGTCGACAAAATAGCCCCCGGCTTCCGTGTATCGCAGAAAATGACGTCCGCATTTCAAGCAAGTTGAAACCGTGCAGCGATTGTACGGGAAATAACGTGGAGCTATAGGCGCATCCGGAGAATCGTAGCGGCTGCCGGCAGGATGAAATTCCCTGAAGGTGGCTTCTTCGAACGGATTTTCTATCAAGGTGCCGACTTCTTGCAACTGCTCCTCTGGAAACGATAGGGGGATGCTTTCCCAGCATGGAAACGATGTTTTTGCACAACTGCATTCGGTGAGCACTTGCCCGGATTGATGAGCCAGTCTGATGAGTTCTGCGAACGTTAGGATTGGAAGTGGATTCATAAAAGAGACAGGTTTGTTCGAGCGGGAAATATCACTATTCTCATTGATCCTTGGTTTTTTTGCTGCGGCATGCCATAGCGTTTCAATTTATCTCGCAGTAGCGTTATGTCGAATCCTTTCAAATAAATATGTAGGCGGGTTGCAGCCCCGGCGTTAGCAACACGGCAAGGTAAATAACTGTTCGCGCCGCATTTTGTCTAGAGTGTCGATTCCCATCATGGCCATATCCCTGGAAATCTCTTCAGCCAGAATCGTGATAGCGCGCTTGATACCAGCCTCACCGCCAACTGCAGCCGCATAAGCGAAAGGGCGTCCAATGAAAACGAATTTCGCACCCAACGCCAATGCCTTGAGAACATCTGTGCCGCGCCGAATACCGCTGTCCATCATGACCGGAATTTTGCCGCAGACGGACACAATTCCTGGGAGGGCGAGTAATGGTGCTATGGCGCCGTCGAGCTGGCGACCGCCATGGTTGGAAACTATGATGGCATCGGCGCCCGTTTTGCACGCAGCCGCGGCATCTGCAGGATTCAGAATGCCTTTAATGACCAGATCACCTTGCCAGATTGCACGAATCATTTCGACGTGCTTCCATGTCAGATGTCCTCGGTCAGAAAAATCGCGCACCACGTTCGGCGACAAAATGGGGGCTCCGCGGCTTGCGTAGTTGTTTTCAAAGTAAGGCATCCCATGCTTTGCCAGGGTGCGAAAGAACGTTCCGAATAGCCAACGCGGATGGGTTATGCCTTCTAGCGCCAAACGCAAGTTTGGCCGTAACGGCGTGGAAAAACCTGCGCGCACGTTATTCTCGCGATTGGCTGCCACCGGTGTATCAACTGTAATTACTAAAGTACCGAAACCGGCCCTTTTCACCCGTTCGATCAACGCCACAATGCCCGCTTCGTCGCCGGGAAGATAGGCTTGGAACCAGGAATTCTTAGACACGGTGGCAACTTCTTCAAGCCGGATAAGAGACGATCCGCTCATGATCATCGGAATGCCCGTCGCTGCTGCAGCCCTTGCCAGGATTATGTCGCCACGATATGCTGACAAGGCGCTAAGGCCTAAAGGCGCAATGCCGAAAGGAGCGGCATAGGTCTTTCCCAGCAAAGAGACGGATTGGGATCTTGTGGCGATGTCGACCAATACCTTCGGAATAAATCCATACTTCTGGAATGCCGATCGGTTCTGATCGCGTGACGCATTGGTTTCTGCCGCACCCGCGATATATCCGAAGATCGGACGTGGCAAAAATTCCCTGGCTGCGCGCTCAAAATCATCCAGGCATAGCAGTTGCGCAAGACGATTTTCCGCGCTCGTGAATGGATTCATTGCGGCTTTTCCTGAGAATACTTTGACGAGATATTGATGAAGATTGCAGAACCGTATTGGCTGACTTGATCAGTCATTGATGGGTTCAGCGATCGTTGTCAGCACTAGGAAACTCATCAGCGAACCGATTGCCATGAATAGAAACACGTAATCCCATCCATAAGAATCAAGGAGCATTCCCGTGACAAAAGGTGCAAGCGCGCCACCCAATTGTCCGCCCATATTGACCACAGAACTGGCAACGGGAAAGGTTTGTTTCGTCGTCACGCCCATCGAATAAGCCATGTAGGCTGAGAACCCAAGACTTAACAAAATTCCTGTGACAAAAAGCAGCGCGCCATATTGCACTGGATCGGCTGGGGAGTTGATGAGTGCATACATCATGCCGGCGGTGGCCAGAGCCGATAGCATCATGCCCGGTTTGCGACGCTTATTCAAAAAACGATCAGACAACAACCCGCCCATTACATTGCCGATAACTGCGCCGACCCAGGGTGCTGCAGCAACGAACCCCATATTCATGATGGAGAATTTTTTGACGGTCAGCAGGTAAGTGGGAATCCAGGCAAGCAGGACGTTCGATATCCCAAGCTGAAAACAATAGCTGAGCGAGCAGCCAAGGATATTCCACGATTTGAAGACTTTTTTGTTAGTGGTTAACAAGTCGATTTTTTTCGCGCGGATCAGACGGTCCAGTAGTTTCATCGAACGAATCGGCCGCTGGCTCTGTTTTGCCGTCACCGCTTCAGAGGAACCTGTGATGTAAGCGAGCTCCTGGGGGGAGCAATGACGACTCTCCGAGGGATGATTCGTAACAAAAAAATACCAGATGACGGCGAGTACGATACCCGGAATCGCAAAGAAATAGAATATTTCGCGCCAGCCCCAAATTGCGACAATCACTGCACAAATCGGCGGAACAATGACCGGTCCGAACTTCACCGCTGACAGGAAAATTCCTGCCGCGGTACCCTTTTCATGCGGCGGGAACCAGTTGTTGATGGTTGTTGTAATGCCGACAGGAAGCGGTCCTTCGGCCAGCCCCAAGCCGAATCGATAGATTTTTAGCATCAGAATCGAGGACGAGCTGCCAATCAGCCCAGTGAATACCGAGGTGAGAATCATCGAAACGGAAAATAGTTTGCGTACCCCGAACCTGCTCGTGGCGAAACCGGAAGGCAATTGAGCCAATGCATATGCAAGCAAAAAGAGGCTCAACAAGGCGCCTGCTTGGGTATTCGTCATTGCAAATTCTTTGCGGATGAAAGGCAGCGCTACACCGATGTTGGCGCGATCGGCTGCCGCGATGGTGTAAATCAAAAATATTAATCCTGCGACCACCCATCGAAAATTGCTCCGTTTGATCGGCACATGACTTGCGGGTATAGCACTCATTGGGTTGTCTCCTTGATTATTGTATACAGGAGAGGACGGAGAATCGATGGCGGGCAGCGATTTTTCCTGGTCTCCTTTTTTATTGCCGTACAAATTCCGCTGCATGGCGGAGGCTTTTTAATGATTTATGGCGAGTTTAAAATAGAGTAAAAAATTCGCAAAACGATTAATTTGACTATAAAATAGTCGTATTGGTGCTATTGAGTTTAGTATGGTTTTTGGCCGCGTTTGTATTCAGGCAAACCTAAAAGGACAGAGAATGTATGGCCAGGGAGTGGAAACTTACTTAGCGATTGTGCGTACAGGTAGCTTGAGCAAGGCAGCTGCACAGTTGAATATTGCCCAAACGACGGTGAGCAAGCGGATTAAAGCACTTGAGGACGAAATGGGGATGCTCTTGATTGAGCGCAACAAGGGGGTGCGCGAAATGCATTTGACACCTGCTGGCGAAGCATTTCTTAAACTTGCGGAGCAATGGAGTTTGCTTTTCAGAGAAGCAAACATTCTTAAGTCGCAAGGACCCACGCTCTCGTTAGTCATTGCTGCAGTCGATAGCCTTAATGTGTTCGTACTAGCTCAGCTGTATAAGGCATTGCACTTAAAGCAGCCGTCACTAAAAATCGAGATTCGTACGCTGCATTCCGATGAAATGTACACAGAGGTGGAGAACCGACAGGTTGATGTCGCCTTCACGCTTAGGAAACGCTTGCACAGCAATGTCAACGTTCAGCAATTTTTTTCCACACCAATGGTGGTTCTCAGCATTGCAGGCGGCGGACACGTCGATGGAGCACTGGTGCGGCCGCAAGATCTGGATCCGCAGCAAGAGTTATTTATCCCCTGGAGCAGTGCATTTGAGCATTGGCATGACCAGCTATGGGATCCCTTGGCGCCTTCTCGAATCAAACTGGACACCGGACATCTGCTGATTTCATTGCTGCAGGATCCCGCGCAATGGGCGATTGTTCCGTTGTGGATTGCTGAGGAAGCTAGAAGGAGGGGAGAATATTTAGTAAGAGAACTAACTGACAGTCCTCCCGATTACATCTGCTACAAGCTTACCCACATGCAGCCAACTACTTTCACAGAACAAGCCTTGCGAATCTTTGAACCATACTGTGCTCCGTTGGGTTAATGACGGCAATGACTTTCGCTCGCGTTTACCGATCTACGTCCTGCCCGTTAAACGCTGTAGGCGGGGTGACATTTCAACCCTCAGATGGAACTCTTTCTCTCGGCATTTCCTCGCTTCAAGCGTCAGCGTCTTCGCAGCGCCGTATTTCGGGCGCTGTGGGTCGCTATGATTTAAACCGGCACAGCAATAAAATCACTGGTCACGGTGGGCGGGGGATACCCTTACGGGAAGACGCGAGTCGCCTTATGGTGGTGTTCGGCAGCCTCAGATCACCCACTTTGTATAACGTCGCCAGCTCGGGGAACTGCGAGACCGAATTGACACTCACCCGATCAAAGTCTTCTTTGGAATAGACCATGTCAGCTCACGCGCTCCTGCCAATCGGGCACGTCAACGATTAGCTCACGGCGGTCAGGCGGCTCATCCACGTAGAAAACATTCACGGCGTCAGCCGGCATCACATCGAATGCGGGTATCGACCGCGAACGCCGCACGATGGAGCGACGCATTCGGTTAGCCGAGTTTCCGATGGGCAAGAGTCTGAATACTTTCGACTTCATGGCGATACCAACATTGAACAAATCCCTGGTGCTGGAGCTGGCGCGCTGTGAATGGATTGATAAGCGCGAGAACGTCATCGCGCTAAGGCCCTCAGGTGCGGGCAATAACACTCCAATCAATTTAACCCGCCAGACAGTGACACAGTCATGAGCGCGTAACAATGCGCTGGCAAGATGTAAACGTTTACATCGCGGGTTGCATTATGCGTCCTTCCATCAAGCAAGTGGCTCTTGAAGCCAACGTCTCCATCGCCATCGCCTCGCGTCTGCTGAACCAGCCGGACTCGGTCAGCGTCGATACCGCCGGCAAGGTTAGTCAAGCCATCGAGGCGCTAGGCTTCCGGCCGAACTTCACCGGGTGCAATCAGCGCGCCTGCCGTTCGCATACGGATGGCGTGGTGGTATCGAGATTACTTTTATTAACCGGATTGCGTAATGTTCAGCTTCCTGACGGCCGCAGCAAAGCCACTTGCGCGTATCGGTCCAATATAAGGCATTTAGTTTCTATAAAAAAATATTTTATCGTCTTTAATTGAGTGAGGTTTAAATTACATTCCTTTAGGTAATGTGAATACATAATTTAATATCGTTTTTTTTGCTGATCGTCCAATCCTATTATTCAGCTATCGATAAATGTTCAATGCATAAAACCTTGATGGAAATAGAAAACCTCCAATGCTTTGGTAGTTATGCGCGTAGCAGCGAGATTGCGTCGGGTTCGTGCTCGACGCCGCAGTCCGTGATACTGCCGCGGTTTATACAGTAGATTTTCCATGCTATGCCAGAGCAATTGGACATCGTGGGCCATTCAAAAATGGCCTAGGTCAGATCAACGTCCCAGCGACGGTAGGAGGGCAAGTGATTCAGCCGTGTGATCTGATTGTCGGTGATGAAGACGATATCGTGGACGTTACATTTTGGTGCCCACAACCATGACAACCAAAGCGACTAATTCTCCGGTTAGCCGGAAAGTTGCGCATCGCAACCACTGGGATTTGTCTCGCCGGATGCCAAAGACTGCCGGATATCAACCACTCCATTTTCAATAGAGCCTGTAAGCCAAATCAGACGCAAATGAATGGAGACATTTAATGCCCACCAGACGAATTTTACAAAAGGCAAGAGCTCGGCATTCAGAAAAGCCCGAATGGACAGGTGACGATATAAAGTCTTTTCATCGTAGGCGTCCTACCCCTAAAACAGTGACGCAACAGATTGGAATGCGGCCAGGGTTGTGTCATGCAGCGTCGAACCAGGGCGGCTTTCAGTCGTATTCCTGCCAAGAGAGGTTTATCAATTCTGTGGTGATTCACCAATGAAGCTGATAAAACTCGTTCCAGTTGCAGCTGTCTCAATGATCCTCTTGATCAGCATTATGCTGTTCACCTTGGGAATTGAACAGTGGCATATTTATCAGTCTGCGCAGGCAAAACCGTATGCGGTCCAATTTATTTACGACGCCATGATAGTAGTCGAAAAAATTTCATTCGAACGCGGCCCTGCCAATGGCTTGCTTGGTGACGAAGATCGGCCGGATCCCGTCAAGCGAGAACGCTGGAACAGTGCTCGCGCCGCCAGCGACGCTGCCATTGCAAAACTCAAGGAGTCGCTGGCATACAATTCACAACTGGATGGAAGTGATGTCGAGCAAGCGCTAAATAAGACACAAATTCTGCTTCATAAGGCACGCTATGACGTCGACCGAGTTGCCCACTTGCCCAAGCGTGAGCGAACCCAGGAACGAATCATGACCGAAGCAGTTCATTCGATGTTTGACGTAATCCCGGCTGCCACTGAAACAGTAACCCTGTTAATGCAAAAAGCGAATCAAGTTTACGGGCAATTGCCCAATGCCATTTCAGCGGCGCAATTAGCTAGTGAATTGCGTGATTGTGCCGGCCGTCTAGGCTCCCAATTCACGTATGCTCTAACGGACCAAAAGCCCATGGGACCTAACGAGATCCAAGCTATACAAATATTGCGTGGCCGCATTGAAGAGTTACGTTCGCTGATTGAATTACAGGCGAGACAAGACAACAGCGATCCTCGCATCGTGATGGCAGTTGGGGAGATGGAGGAGCATTACTTCGGTAAAAGTCTTAATTTTGCCACAAGCATGGAAAAACTTTCCTACGAGCGACGTCCTTACAACATTGATACGGCTCAGTTCGCAGCTCTCTATGTACCGGGCATGGGGTCGATTGTCAAACTTCGCGATGTTTTCATTTCTATTACCTTAGAGGACGCACAGACGGAGACATTGAATGCCCGCAGGCGTTTAATCGAAAGGAGTCTGGTCGATGGTTTCATCGTACTGGCTGTCACGCTCATTTTTTCCGTCATTCATCGTCGCATTATTCATGCTCTGTCCGAAATTTCCCAGTCGTTAATTCGTCTGGCGCGGGGAGACCTGAACATCGAGGTTTCAAAATCGAAATGTGATCACGAGCTTGGCGAAATCTTCAATGCTATCTGCCTGCTGCGTGACAACGGCATCGAGCGAAAACAATTCGAGTTGGAACAAAAGCGGCTCATCGATGAGTTGGAAACCTCTGAGATATATCAGGTCGCGCTGATCAACGAACTGGAACAAAGAGTGCAGCAGCAGACTGCCCTGCTTAAACACGTCATCCTTGAATTGGAAAACAGCTTATATTCGATTTCCGATGATCTTCACATCCCGCTTCACGTTCTTCATCCAATAATCCAGATTCTCGCGCTTCAAAACAACGAGGGAAATATAGAGAATTCCCATGAACACCTCGCTTCGTTACAAATCTGTGTGAATAAGTTGGAGTCGCTCCTCGCCAAGCTACATGAATTAAGTAAGAACGCAAAAAATTATGGTTCTGTTACAGCAAGAAGATGAGTTCGGGCATTGTCAGGGTACGTTGGCGGAGAGGCTGGTGTAAGTCATGCGTTGGAGTTGATAAAGCAAGAGGTGAAGCGAGATATGGGATTGCTGGCGGTGACCAGTTTACCGGGAATCACCAGAAATCATATTTGCAGCAGTCGTTGAGGTTATCCATGAACTACCAGGTGCTACCAGAAGATGCTTGCGATTGTCATATGCATTTGTTTGACTCCAGTTATTCGGTCATCCCAAATGCATCTCTTAGACCACCACCTGCGTCACTTGTGGACTACCAACAAATACAGAACGCAATAGGCAGCCGCCGATTTGTCATCGTTCAGCCATCTATATATGGGTTGGACAACTCCTTGCTGCTGCAGAGCTTGAGAGAGGTAGGTACGCATAGGGCACGAGGTGTCGCAGTCGTGAACGGCAATATAACGGAATCGGTACTTTCAGGCCTCTACCTCAACGGTGTTAGAGGAGTCCGATTCAATCAGGTTCAGAACGGCGTGACGAGTATGGACATGCTGGAAAAACTGGACAAACGAATGCATGAACGGGGAATGCACATTCAGTTTCACGCCAGACCAGATTTGTTTATTGAGGCCGAATCGCGGCTGCTGTCGCTTAGGTCAAACGTAGTAATAGACCACATCGGCCGTCTCGCATCGCAACCTGATGTTCGGGAGAAGACTGAAGCCACGATTTACCGTCTCCTAGATTCGGAAAAGGTATGGATGAAGCTCTCCGCCCCCTATCTTGCGAGTGCTCAAGACGCGCCATACAGTGACATTTCGGAATTTGTAGGCGGACTTATTCGGCACTTTTCTCATAGGTTGGTGTGGGGCACCGACTGGCCTCATGTAACGGAAGCCGCAAAACAGGACGACCAAGAAATGTTGCGATTCTTTACGGACCTGATGCCGAGTGATGATGTGGCTCAAAAAATTTTCGTAGGGAACTCCGAAGAACTGTATGGCTTTCCAAGGTCTACGTAGTCGCGATTGATTCGAAGTTAAAAAATATAAATTTATAAATGAGAGATAAGGGAGAGATATGGCATCGACAATTAAAGTGACGTCGTCCGAGCGGAGGAAAGTCTTGTTAGGGTCTTCTTTAGGGACCGCGTTCGAATGGTATGACTTTCATTTGTACGGCACGCTCGCGCCAGTCATAGCCAAACACTTTTTCAGCGGAGTGAGTGAATCCACCGGCTTCATCTTTGCTCTTCTCACCTTTGCAGCAGGATTTATCGGCCGCCCATTTGGTTCACTGGTATTTGGGCGTTTGGGCGATATGATTGGTCGTAAGGCGACCTTTCTAATTACGATCATTCTGATGGCATTGCCCACCTTCTTTGTGGGCCTACTTCCTGGCTATGAAACGTTAGGTGTCGCTGCTCCAATTATCTTGATTGCCTTTCGAGTTCTGCAAGGCTTAGCTGCCGGGGGAGAGTATGGCGGGGCACTGGTCTATGTAGCTGAGCATTCGCCACCAGGCCGTCGTGGACAAGATACTTCGTGGATTAACGCCATGGGAGCGATGGGTATCATCTTGGCACTTGCAGTGGTTTTCATCGTTCGCACCGCCATTGGCGAAGACGCTTTCAGTGCTTGGGCGTGGAGGTTGCCATTCCTTCTGTCTCTGGTCTTGTTCGGTATCTCAATGTGGATTCGCATGACGTTGAAGGAGTCTCCTGTGTTTGCGGAGATGAAGGCCGCTGGAAAGGTATCGAATAGTCCTATTAAGGAGGCCTTCGGGAGCGCCTCCAACATCAAGTTAGCTGTGCTTATCGCTCTTGGAGGTCCTGCGGCGGTTGGGGTAATGGCTTACACCTCACAGTTCTACACGCAGTTTTTTCTGGCAAAGACCTTGAAAATTGACGCAGTTATTATTAACGAGATTGTCATTATCGCCTTGCTAATCTCTACTCCTGCGTACATCGCATTCGGTTGGCTTTCCGACTGTATTGGACGAAAGCCGGTGGTGATGTGCGGGGCGCTTATTGCTATCTTTACCATTCAACCAGCATTTCACGGTCTGACGCACTATGGGAATAGGGTGCTTGAAGATGTCCAGGGAAAGTCACCGGTAGTGATTTCGGCTGACCAAGAAGAATGCTCTTTCCAATTTGCGCTCCTGGCGGGCAAGAAATTCAAATCTTCGTGCGATGTTGCACACGGCGTCTTATCCGACCAGATGGTTAGTTATGAGCGAAAGTCCGTAGCCAAAGGCACTCCCGCATCGGTTCAAATCGGAGAGCAGGTCATAGCTTCGTTTGATGGCCGTTCTATGAGTGACGGCGATTTCGACAAGAAGAAGAAAGCCTTCGAGGGTGAAGTGAAGGCGGCGTTAACATCCCAGGGGTACCCGAAGAGCGCTAATTCTAGTGAGATTAATAAGCCGATGTTAATTGCCATCGTCACCTTTTTGTTAATTCTCTATGCCGCGGTCTACAGCCCAATAGGTGCATGGATGGTCGAACTCTTTCCGAGTCGAATTCGATATACAGCTATTTCGTTGCCCTACAACGTTGGTGCGGGCTGGGTCGGAGGTTTCATGCCTGCGACAGCATTTGCGATGGTCGCTGCCAACGGCAACGTCTACTACGGTCTTTGGTACCCGATTGTCGTCTTGGGTGTTGCTCTCATTATAGGTACATTCTTCTTGCCGGAAACGAGAAATGTAGAGCTGAACACCGTTGGCGTGGAGTCAGAGAAGACCTAGACTAAGAAATCGCCGGCGTCATCAATGGCATCGCTTTCCAAATTATTCTCTTGGCATTGAGCGTCACTGACGAGGCCGCACGGGCCGGTGACTAAGGCTGTGGTGTTCGTTTGCTAGCTGAATTGACCCGGTCAGTTTGATCCTCCCTCCATTGCCTGGCGAACGTACATGTGCACCGGTTAACTGTTTCACATCGTTGGTGGAGAGACGCCCTCCGGTTTGCTGCACCAGACGGGTTCGATCGAAACGATCAGCATCGTACGTTGCTGGACCAGCTGCATACGCTTGCGCGCCAGATCGCGAACTGCACGTGTAGCCTGCGGCAAGATATGACCTTCAGGTAGCAATCCCAGCCGGAGAATATGCGCAAGATGGCGAGCATCCGATTCATCCCCACGTTGCTTGGACCATCGTGTCGCTTGATCGCAGTAGTGTTGGCCAGGTACGATGGATAGCCCGCTTCAATTAATCCATCGACAAGCCAATACCAGTTATAGGTCGACTCCACGACCAAGTCGAACAAATTCGTCCAATACGGATCCAGTGCTGCGCAAATCTGATCCCAATTATTGGGCAGGCGCCTTGAATACAGAACCTTGTCGTCGTCATCGGCGATGACGACGAAACAGTTGTTCGAATGAAGGTCTATGCCGCAAAATAACATCGCCGTTCTCCTAGGTAAATTGAGGTTCGCACCATGACTTTACTGCTCGGCGCTTGCGAAGGGAGGGCGGCCAGATGATTATCAGTTTTCGATGCAAATCGACATAATATGGAAATCTTTGGATCTGCGTATGTGTCAGTATTACTACACTTCACGTAAGCCGCGTATAAATTCAATAGCAGCTAGCGTGCCTTCCACTGGGGAGGTCGCTTTTGCACGAATGCCAAAGGTCCTTCCCTGCAGTCGTCGCTGTTGCGGCGTACTTCTTCACATTGGTAACTTCGGTCAAAAGCCTCCGGCAATGGAAGTTCCCGCGTAACTAGCGCAACCTGTTTAATTGATCGGACCGATAAGGGCGCGCACCTTAAAATATCATCCGTCCACCCTACAACGCACTCGTCGAGCTGGCTCTTGGAGACAACGTCGTTGATCAGCCCGAGTTCGTACGCGCGCGCAGCACCGAAATGCCGGCCTGTCATGAGATAACCAAGCGCTGTGCGCATCGGCAACTGCCGTGTCAGCCGGAACACTCCTCCTGCGCCTGCTATCAAACCCAGTTTCGCCTCTGGCAAAGCGAATACGCTATTATCGCTAGCAACAATGATGTCACAAGCCAGGGCAAGCTCAAACCCGCCCCCGAGCGCAAACCCATTCACTCTGGCAATAATTGGCTTGCTCAGGTTGAATCGTTCCGTGAGACGCGGCCACCCTGGCGCGCCTTTGCTGCCGAAGCTCGAGGGCCTAATACCTGCTGCAGTGCGGGCGACCAACTCCTTCAAGTCTTGTCCCACCGAAAAAGCACGGTCACCGGACCCGGTCAATACGGCAAGCCAAAGATCATCGTCGCTTTCGAAATCGTCAAAAATGTCCGCAAGCTCTTCATGCATTCGTACATCCATCGCATTCAACAAATTTGGACGATTGAGCGTGATATGTGCGACGCGCCCACGCTTTTCATAAAGCACACGGGGCTCTGTTGTATCAACGGTGACTGACTGATTGCTTGGCATTAGGTGGTATCTCCTGTTGTGTCGGCACGTGCTCAGGAGCGACTCCACGCACACGCTCGTCGCGTACGAACCTGGCTAATCGCCGTACCCCTTCGTCAATTTGATTCGGGTCGAGGTAACTGCAAGACAGCCGTATTTCATAACTTTTATGTTCGCCCACCATAAAGAAACTCATTGGCGTCCATAAGACACCGTATTTGTTGGCGCAATAGTCCAAAAGAGCGAGGTCAACGATCACAGGCAATTTCATCCGAACAAAAAAACCACCCTGCGGTTGATTCCAACTGATGTAGTTAATCGGCTCGGAACCGACACGCATGTGCAAGTCCAGCGCTGCTAGTAAATAGCTTAAATTGCTGCGATAGAAGCTCGCTTTCGGTGCGCTTAAGGCCGAAATCGAACAGCCATTTTCGAGGAGCATACCTCCGACGATTGCCTGGCAAATCGGAGATGTATTCACTGTCACCATGCTTTTGAGAGAGGCCAGCTGATGAGCCAATATTCCCAGTGATATGTTCCCGTCAACAACAAGTTGATCTGCTACCACAAAACCCACGCGCACCCCTGGCATGCATGTCTTTGCACATGTGCCAAAATAAATTACCTGGCGACCATTGTCGAGAGCTTTCAACGTAGGTAACTTGGTGTCAGACGATGCGGTGAAGCCATAGGCGTTGTCTTCCAAGACGACGAAATTCTCATGCTTGGCAAACGCAAGTAATTCATGCCGAGCATTCAAGCTAAGTACTGTCCCTGAAGGGTTGGAGAAGTCCGGTGCCACATACATTGCAGTCACGCGCTTGCCACTCTGTCGAAGTAGCTGACAGTCGAACGTAAGTTTAGCCCAATCAAAACCTTGCTCTGTTTCTTCAACCGGCAGGATTTCGACGTCGAGCAGGCGGGCCGCTCCTGCGATTCCCGCAAAGCACGGATTTACTACTGCGACGACATCATTCTTGCTTGCGCACAAGGCGCGTAACACCAACAAAATCGCCTCTTGGCACCCAACCGTAACTACGATCGATTCGCCCGTCACTTCGATGCCCTCATCAGTAAAGAGCGCTTGGGCGATCAAGTCGTTGATTTGCCCGCGGCTCGGGCCATATTGATACAGGTGTTTTCGGATTTTTTCAGGCGAGAATTTTCTTTCTGTTGCGAGATAGTCGCAATACCGTTCAATGTGGGCAGCGATGTCTGTGCCTTCAAAAAAGCCGGCATAGGGGGCGCCGGGAGCAAACGATATCGCTTGAGGAAATCGGTCCATCACTTCATTGAGAAAGTTAATGGAGTCGAGTATCGGATCGCGTAGGGACCCATGCAGGGCTAAGCGGTCAAGGCATCCAGTTTTTGCTTGAAGTTGGCTTGTCATAATCCGTCTCGTATAGACTAGAATGTCCGGCTGGCAATACTTAGGCCCTTTCAATTCTGTCGAGAACATCCAAACTATAAAGTCGTCGCGCTTGTTCAAGCGCAAATTCCGCCATGTAGTTTCGGAATCGTTCCAGCGGCTCGTCGGAGGCAACAAGCATGCGCCGATTGGCAATAACGGCAGCGCTATTCAATCGGGCTGCGGCAGCATTGATTGCCGCATCCATTTCTGACGGATCTACCACTTCGTCGAATACCATACGAGCGTCCTCATCTTTTGCCCACAGCTTTCGCCCCGACAGTATGATTTGGCGGGCAGCGCGACTTCCTCCAGCCTGTGTCAGACGCAGATTGGCTACACCAGGAATAATTCCTTCCCTAGCCGCGGGCAGGCTGAAGTAACTATCCGAGGCGGCAATTACGTGATCAAACACTAACAGGAGCTGGGCACCTCCGCCAATAGCGAAGGTATCAACTGCGGCAATCCATGCATTCTCCATCGTCGGCGGGTCCCACTCCAGATGCTGGTTCTTGAAGTAAAGTCCACGCAAAATCTTGCTGATGTATCCTGTTTCACGCTGCAGCAGGAAGTTTATGTACGAGATTTTTCCGCTCTGCAATAATTTAAGGTTAATACCGGCACTGAAGACGCGCTTACCAATATATTTGGGATGTGTCATTGGCGCACCACGCAATATGCCAACACGAATGTCGTCGACCAACAACACAAGATCGACCGCTACCTCCATGTCAGCGATGAGCTGATCGTCTTCGGCGTTCAAACAAGCCTCGTTATGCACGGTCAAGTGGGCAGTAGTACCAACTCGCTCGATGAGGATTGTGTCCAGACGCAACGATCCGACCTGCCTAAATCGATCCAGTAAAGACAACGCTCGAGCACTCGGCATACGCATGCTTTCCAAAAGATGGATTCCACTTCGAGGTTCGGAAAATATTGCAGAAAAAAAAATACCCTGATCAATTTCACGCGCTTCCTTGTTGCGTTGAGTGCATTGACTTTCACGCTCCATTTGTACCCGCGTTGGCACTAGGCCAGGGAATTTAGCTGCTGCGGCATCGATCAGCTCATTCAATCCCGGACGAAGCGTCCGATTGCAGGTTAATACGTCATACGCCCATGCCGCGTGCGAGCGCATGAATGTGGCACGGGCGTTTCGGCTATTCCGATGAATCGTGTCGGCAACTTCTTGCTGGTTTGGGTCTCGTTTGTCTTTCTCTGGGAGATGGCTAAGAATGGTCTCACCTGTCAAAAGGTAGTCGGATAGTACTTCGGCCACCTGGTCTGGTGCTGCTGAACCGCTATCAAAGCTCGTCAACCATTGATTTATCTCCAATTTCAACGTTGCTAGTTCTTTGATTTGCATCGCATTTGTCTCGCATTTGAAGAACAAAACCAAGGAAATAATATGTGCAGACTCACGTGGTGTTTAATTAAGGCTTGATGTTTCGCAAGAAACGATCAGACGCGGCCAAATGCCGGCCAATTGCATCTTCGTAGCTGGCGGTGCATGCTTCGCTGATCAGTCGACGCCGGACACAATGATTGGCCGCGTCCATCACGTCGCGCTCCCTGAGAAATCTCTCCACACACGCGGCCGTGTTCTCAGAGATTTTGTCTATCAGGCGCAACTGCTCGGCCTCGACCGCGGAAATCTTGGAAGAAAATAGACACAATTGACGAGTCGCAGCGGTGCCGGCTTGATTGACTAATCGAAATAGAGTCATGTCGGGCATGATACCCCCTCCTGAGTAGTTCAAGCCAAATTCGACTCCAACGCAAGCAACCCGAAAGTCAGTGGTCAATAAGACAGCCAATCCCAGGCTATTGACACTTTCCTCAACCACCGAAATTGTCGTCGCTTCAACCCGCTCAATACGACGTAAAGCACGATTCCATGCGTTTACTCTGTGGACCTCGACTGGGTCACCAGGATTTGTGGTGATATCCGCACAACCGTTGCCTTTGAGATGGATTGTCAAGACTCCTTCGCACCCCTCGCCTTCGATTTGATCACACGCGTGATGAAT
Source organism: Collimonas fungivorans (assembly GCF_001584145.1). Taxonomy (NCBI): domain Bacteria; kingdom Pseudomonadati; phylum Pseudomonadota; class Betaproteobacteria; order Burkholderiales; family Oxalobacteraceae; genus Collimonas; species Collimonas fungivorans. The sequence continues at coordinate 531,522 of NZ_CP013232.1, forward strand.
GGTCGCGATCAGGGTTTCCGACAATCCGAACGAAAGATCTAGGTCAACGTAGTTGACGGTGCGGCCCAAGGGCACTAGAGTTGGGTTATTAGTATGCAATTTTTTTCCTAAACATAACGTTAGGTTGGCTTCCAACTTAACGTAAATATTGACTACCATCGTAGCAATGCGGTTTCGATTGTGGTGCCTGGACCCATTGTCATCATGACTCCAAAATCGCCATGGCGAACGCATTCTTCCTGCATTAGGCGTTCGAATGAGAAAAGAAAGGATCCGCTCGACATATTTCCATAGTCGCGCAATACGCTGGTGGTGTGACGTAGATCATGGGTTGTAAGGCCAAGGTTTATCTTGACAGTGTCGATTACCTTTTTGCCACCAGAGTGCACAACCCAATGCGCAACTTCACTGCGGCGCAATCCGGCTTCCCCAAGTAATCTATCGATCACAGCTTCCACGTTGGCACCAACGATATAGGGAACATCTTGAGCGAGCATGAAATTGAACTTATTGTGTTCGTCATCCCAAACAAACTTCATTCCATCGATCGTGTCTGAGACAACACAACTCGCAAATCTGATCACCTCCGGACAAGTGACGCCGTTGCGGTCGAAATCGCGCCTATTCGTTGTTTTGCCCCATAAACGAGTAGCGTCAAAATCACCTGCAGTAGTCAGCGCCACGGCACCTGCACCATCCCCAAACAAACTGTTGACGACGGCTGTTTCCATGCTGCCATCGACAAAGTACGCAGCCGAACATATCTCAACGCACAGCATGATCGCCAGCCTGCCAGGATTCGCCAGACTCCAGGAGGCGACCGCATTTAGCCCGTTTAGTCCGGCATTGCAGCCCATACCTACAATATCAAGACGACCGCAATTCGAGTTCAGGCCGAGTTTCTTGCACATCAAGGCGCTCAATCCCGGAGTCAAAAAGCCAGTAGTAGTTACACAGCATAGATAGTGAATATCAGCGAGTGTCGCCTGAGCGCTCTGCACGCTTGAAAGGATTGCCTTAGCGCCAATTTCCAAGGCGCAGTCACTGTGCTTTCTAAGTAAATCGCCCTGTGTTTCATTTAAATACTGACCACTCACCGATTTTGGCGGCAAGATAAGGTGCCGCCGTCCGATTGCACTATTTCGAAACATTAGTCGGATTCGCCGGTCCTCAATGCCGAACGCCTCAAGCACCTCGTCCTGTGTGAATGAGTTTTTTGGATTGGCAGTCCCAACTCCTACTATTGACGCTCGCCTACCTCCGTCTGCTACTGATACAGGTAATTTTTCGCTCATCGTTGGGCAGGCATTTTTAAATGCGTTATTTGATAAAAAAACTATGTTAAGGGAAAATCCAATGCGACTTGAGGCAGTCACATGCTTATGTGGCATTGGTTCAAGTTTGAGGTCAACCTCTATTCGAAAGCTTTTGGATTATTGCCAACATGGGTTGTCTGCCCCTACGCTAACGTGGAGGAAAATCTGCAAAGCAACCTCTCCAGTTGTAACAAACCCGTTCAATCTCCTGCCCCGAGCATGACGTATCTGGAAACTACTCCTCCGAGCGTCTGATCTAGCCTTTGCCAGGCAGGGGATCTTGGCCTGACCACTAACGGCCTGGTTCTTTCCTTCAGGAGAGCGCTTGTACGCTCCTTGTCCTTCGGCTCGGCGCCAATGGATACAACATAATCGGCAATCAGATCGAAACTTCCTGTCCATAACGCTCGGAGCAAAAGAGGGCCACGCATTGGCCGCAGTAGTAGCGCACCATTGCGTTCACATTTGTCTTTATCTTCTTGCGATAACTGGTACTGACGAGTCCAGTGCTCGCCGCCTTTCAGGTGATGCCTAAGGTGCAATGAGCCAAATACAGCGGTGCCGGGGGGGGAGACCGCATTGATCGTATTGCGATAGACGTCGTCGCAATGTGCGTTATCAATGAATCCGTGCCAGATATAAGTGCTGATGGCGCCTGGAACGGCCCCTAGAAAATGAACGAGGAGAATGATCACTGCAGCAAATGGACTATAGACCGCGATCAGAGCGATTCCCAGAAACCACCCGCCCAACCCTAACAGTAGTAAGCGCGTATGCTTTTTGGCTCCACGCTCGTCTAAGTAGCGATAGAGATCCACGCCAAAGCTGTTGCTAATGGCGAGTCTTAATGAGTGGGTGCAAAAGTCGATAAAGCTGGTTCGATCTAGGTAGGCGGTCGTCTGCAGATCGTTAATGCTATTATTTTCAACATGATGCATATACACGTGGTGTACGCGGTAGAAATGGGGGATCCTGCTGCAAAGCGGATTTAAGATCAATCGCAAATACTTTCCGGTTAACCACACAACCACCTTGGCCGCACCGGGCTTCATGTGTCGTACGTTGAAGAAGTGATTGTGTATATCGTTATGGTCTAGCTCTTCGTGTGAGCGAGATATAGTCATTAGTGCAATTACGTAGTACACCACGCCACATACCGCCGACCCACCTGGCCATAGCAAAGCCGCAAGCGCCGGCCACATTACTAGGGAGTTCGCAATGATGATCAAAATGTAGTGTGCGTCCACGGGCTTGGCCAAGTGCCGCGCATACCAGCGTTGTGGCCATGCCTTTTCTACGCGCGCCTGAATCGCGTCGAGCGAGGGCAACTGCGCTGTCATTGTAAAATAGGAGAAGCTGACCACAGCGAGCAAAATCAGCCACATCAATGCGGCGGCGAACAGCGCCAATGGCCCGTAATCTGCGGCAAGCGCCATGCCGTGCGCTGCGCCATAGGTCGTCAGCGCTGAGGCCGAAATGAGCGCGATGGTCGGCGCTGCGTATACCAATTTGCTCCATTTAAAGAGTCGTTCCGCGATCAGCGCTGGACCATATACCATCCCCGATAAGCGCTCGCAGATGAAATAGAAAATGACGTATAGTATGGCCAAGAGGCTATGCCCCCCATTTATCAAGCGGCCCATGCGGCTTTCGAGGCCATCGCCACTCGCGATAGAACTCCCTACAGTGTCACTACATTGTGTATCTGAATTAAGTATGCTCATATCGCCCTCTGTTGACGTTCTTTCAATGCGTTTCATACAACGCTTCTAGATTCATCTCGCACGACTCGTTTTCTGTCTAGTTGGGCGGTCGCCGGTTGTTATCGCGAGTTGGCGGTTCAATTTTGTGATGGTCGGCATCTCGATTGTTAGCCGCAATGGGGCTTCAGCTTTGAATCGGACCTGAATCTGCGTTTCTGGTTGCGTGACCAGCAACGAGAGCCCTTTCGGGACGAATATGGTATCAAGCAAGCCGATACACTCTGATGCCAGGCCGCGGCGAGATATTGTCACGTGAGCGTCCGTAGACCTTGTATGCGGCGGCGCATAGCATGTCGTTCCCCATTGCAGCAAGGTCGGCCATCGGCGCACTAGCTTTTCATTTGAAGCAATCGGCTGGTCCGCGATCATCATGACGGCCTCTGGATCCTGGTGGCCTGGCGGCATATTTCGACTGTCTTTCCAGGCTGGGCAATCATAATTCGACTTGTAGCGTGAAGCGAATTCCGGCGTTTTCTGTTTTTCTGGATATTCTTCACGTAGCAGCGTATTTTTCCATTCTTGAATGTCGCCCTGAAGGCGAAAATCATCAAATTGACTTCGCACTCCTGCTGTACTACGGCATCAACGTCAGTTTTGATTGAATCGAGGACGCGAATGAGTTGTGGAAGGTCTAGCATATACGGCGCACACAAGTGAATATCGTCGCAAGACAGTTGAGCGTTCGCTCAAATTCCATGCGTTGGGTGTGGTTTATAAGGCTTAGACGGAAATTGAACATGACCTGAACGGCGCACCTTGAATACGTCAACGAAAATAGTCTAGCGCACGAGAAGCGGAAATGACATCCGCACGGATAGGTAGTGGATATCGGTAGAACTGCGTACCCTCTATCATAAGAAGAGGTCGACGATTCCGTGCCGAAGCGCGTTGTCATAGGTTCTCACGTCAATCACAACGAGGGGCCGCTGATGCCAAAATTGTACCAATGAAATTGCACAATTAGAACGGCTCGGACGCCGCGCCATAGAAGTGGCCTTCGACGGCGGCAAGCTCGTCAGCGAAGGCGGAGTTCTGTTGCTTCTCCAGGTCAACCGGCGCATTGGCTTGACCGACGCCGTCGCGCGCGTGTTCGCCGATACCTGATGTCCTTGGCCTAATTACCCACAGCGTGCGCGACTTGCTCGCGCAACGCATCTACGGATTGCGTTGCGGCTGGGAAGGCGTGTGCGACCACAATGTGCTGCGCCGCGAGCTCGCCTTGCAAACGGTCGTGCCGCATCGGCGAACTGACGTCGGCGCTACCCTGAGCGGCCTGGAGCGTGCGCCCACACCGGCCCATACGGCTGTCCTGTGCAATATGTTGCTCGATCAATTCACCGCCGGCAATTCCCCGGCGCCAACGGAATTGATCCTCGACGTTGACACCACTCACGTCCCCTTGAATGGTGCCAAGGAGAAGGTACATTTCCATAGCTATTACGATAACTATTGCTATCTGCCGTTGTACACATTTTACGGGCAGAACCTGCTGGCTTGCGTATTGCGCCCTTCCAGCAGCGATCTCGCCAACATGCTCGGCGCCTTGAACAAGCTGCCGGTGCAGCGCCTGCGCAAGGGACCTGCTGGCATCGCAACACTGCTCTAGCTGTCTTCCTGAGCACGGCACGTGCATTGGCTCCATAGCGCTCTTCAGTGCTATCCCCGGCACACTATAAATCAACGGTGGTAGGGGCGTCCATGAACCATTCTCTTTCCCAAAACAGCATGGCAAATTCAGTCTGCGGTCAACAATATTAAGCGCGTCAATTTCGACGCCATTCTCTGGTGGACTAGTGAAATATTCTGACTAGGTCTTCGTAGGCGTCGCAAGTAGAAAACGACCTCCACCGACTTTATGGCTTCAACTTATTCCAATTTTCCGGAGAGATGCTGAATGCTGCCCGTGTGCACCTGAGCGTCTTGTGAAGTGAGCTGCTGATCAGGCACTGATGATGCAGGTCGCCTCGATGGTACGTATTTGTACTGATGACACGTACAAATACGTGCGGATGGTTTGCAATGACCGAATTCGTTACATTTGCAATGTGCCTGCGGGACTTTTCCAATGTGTACCAGGCTAAGTTCCGTCTTGGTAAGCCTTAACAACAACTCATGCCATGTTTGACTTTCGCCAAAGTCCTATATGCAACACTCTGCACAAGGATCTAATGCGGCTGCACAATCCATTGGAGTTGATATTGGTCGTTGTGTACTGGCACTTAGCCTACCCAACGAGCTTTAGCCAAATCGAGGAGATGCTACGGCGACACGGTGATTTTTTTGATCAGGTCACTATTCATCCGTCGCTGATCAAAGTGTTGGCAGCTCTGGGAGCGGTGTTGCATCGTCGCAAGTACCCAGTGGGTCGAAGTTGGAGTTTAGACGAGACCTTTGTCAGGGCCTGTGGTCGATTGAAAAAGTGGTCTCGTGCAGTCGGCCATGCGGACGACACTGTAGACATCTATACCGTAACCAATATATCCGTAATCGAAAGCATCAAAGCTGATTCCCGCGCTGATATCTTAGTGGCCCAGTCCAAATGCAGGAACAGCTTAATCGAGCAGGATCATCGTGCTGTCAACTGGCTCACCAAAGTGACACAAGGCTTCGAGTTATTTTTGAGCGTGCGGTTCATAAATGCGACTTTGAATCGCCGTGTTCTTTGCAGAGGGGCAAGTAGAGTGCACGAATGGACAGGCCAGGTCCGTAGGCGACGGGTTCTACTGCCTCGCATCTTGATCAGCAAGCCAATGACGCAAGTGTTTACGACAGTACTTCACTAATGCAGAAAGAAGAAAGTGCTCACTCAATGAAAGACCATAAATCCCTGAACCTCGTAGATATCTTGCGTGCGCGATCTCAAACTGCCGCTGATAGCGCTGAGCGTTTGGCATTTACAAACTTGCGTAGTGGTGAGCAGATAGAAGAGGAACTCACATTCAGTCAATTGGATCGTCGTGCGCGGCGCATAGCTGCGCACCTGCTTCCACTTATCAACAAAGGAGACCGAGTATTGGTGGTCTTCCCGGCCGGCCTAGACTATATCAGTGCTTTCTTCGGTTGCCTCTATGCAGGTGCCATCGCCGTCCCTGCACTGGTCCCAACAAATTCAAGCTCTCTTTCGCGGCTCGGATTGATTGCGCGCGATGCCGGCGCCCAGGTGGCGCTCGCGACAGCCGCCATCGCGACAGAGGTATTGGGTTGGCAACAGTTGGATGACAAATCGACTGCAACTAACAACGAATTCAAAATCGAACTGTCCAGGCTGACTTGGATAGCCGCCGATCAGCTCAATGAGGCAGAGGAAAATTGGGCCGCGAGAGACCTAGATCCCGATGACATTGCCTTTTTGCAGTACACGTCCGGGTCAACTAGTATACCCAAAGGCGTTATGGTTAGCCACGCCAATATAATTGCCAACGTACACCTAATTCATGCCTGTTTTCCCATTTCGCAGAAAGATACGGTGGTGTCGTGGTTGCCACCGCATCATGACATGGGCTTGGTCGGGAAGATACTGTTTCCGGTGCTTGCCGGGGCTCATTGTGTCATCATGCCGCCCTCGGCGTTTATGCTTCGGCCGCATCGTTGGCTTCTGGCTCTCTCGAAATACAAAGCGCGCCTCACCGCAGCGCCAAACTTCGCGTACGAGTTATGCGCGAGTAGAGTTACCGATAGGCAAAAGCTCGAACTGGACCTGAGTTCTTTAGAGTTCGCGCTGAATGGGGCCGAAGTCGTGCGGCCGGAGACCCTGGAACGCTTTTATGCAGCGTTTCGCGGGTGCGGTCTGCGGCAAGGAGTCGTACGTCCCGTTTATGGTTTGGCCGAAGGAACACTGCTAGTTTCGGCGAGTGACGGTATAGAGCCTGTTGCTTTGTCGCTGGATCGCACCGCGCTTTCGCGTGGTATCGTGGAGGAGTGCGCACGAGACGCCGACAAGGCTGTAGCGGTGATTTCGACGGGTCGCGCAGGGCAGCATACTGTAATTGTCGATCCGCAGACCGGTACCTTTCAGCCTGATGGGAGAGTGGGCGAAATCTGGATTCGTGGCGCATCTATCGCACGTGGATACTGGAATCGACCGGACGAGACCAGCCGTACGTTCCACGCCAGTGTTTGCGGTGGAGCCCCAGAATACTTGCGCTCAGGAGACCTTGGTTTCATTCTGGGTGAGAAATTGCACGTCGTGGATCGCATCAAGGACTTGATGATTGTCAATGGTCGCAACGTGTATGCACATGACGTTGAGTCGCTTGTAGGGCGATTGGACCCAGCCTTCCGCAATGACGGTGCGGCAGCTTTTTCGGTGGATCGCGATGGTCGGGAGAGATTGGTCATAGTTCAGGAAATTGATGGCAGGTCGAAGCCCGACACGGAGCAGCTCGCTGTGCGTTTGCGGGCCGTTTTATTGGAACAGCTTGATACTCTTGAGCTCGATGCCATTGTTTTGGTCAAAGCGGGCCACCTTCCCCGCACGTCTAGTGGAAAGATTCAACGTAGTCGTTGCAGGGATCTATTCTTGGCCGACGCGTTTTCGGCCATCTGGTCTTGGCGCATTAGTGAGGTGATTGCGACGTCCATTGCGGCCTCGGTAGGACAGGGTGAGGACTCAGGTCTTACACCTACCGAGCGTGTGCTGTCGCGCATCTGGACCGAACTACTCGGCTTAGAATGCATACCAGTTTCAAGTAATTTCTTCTCGATGGGTGGACAGTCGCTGTCTGGTTCGCAGGTCATCTCCAAGGTCAAGGATGCGTTTCAGGTCGAGATGCGATTAGAGGAGCTCTTCGAGGCCCCCACAATCCGCAGTCTCGCTAGTCGAATCGATGAAGCAATGCAGCAGGGCACGGTGGTGTCGGGACAGTGCATTTCACGTCGCGTAGGCGATGGACCTGTGCCGCTTTCGTTCGCTCAACGAGGCATCTGGTTCCTGGAGCAGCTAGAGCCGCGTAGCGGCCTGTATTCCATCTCGGGCTCGTTGCGTATCCAGGGCGGTCTCGATGTGGCTTTGTTCGAACAAGCGCTCAACGAAGTAGTCCGACGCCACGAATCGCTGCGTACGAATTTTGTCCTCGAAAAGGGCGTGCCGATGCAAATAGTCGCGCCGAGTTTGCACATTGCGCCACAGTTCGAAGATCTTAATGTGCTTGAGTCACATACAGCAGAATTGCAGCTGCGTCGCTTTATGCAAGAGGAGACGCGACATACGTTCGATTTAGCTGCCGGCCCCCTGCTTCGGGTGAGGGTTGTGTGTTTGTCAGAAGTCGATCAGGTCGTTCTGCTGACGATGCATCATATCGTTTCTGACGGTTGGTCGATGGGCCTGCTTATTCGGGAAATTGGACTTCTATATCGCGCGTTCGCTGCAGGCCAGAGCCCGAACCTGCCTGAGCTTTCCATCCAATACGGGGACTATGCGGCCTGGCAGCATGCCACGCTTGCCGGTGGTGTCTGGCGGCAGCGACTAGCTAGCTGGGTTGACTTGCTTCGAGGTACACCAGCAGTACTGGAACTGCCGACTGACAGGCCACGACCGACTGTGCAAGACCATCGGGGGGCAAACCACTCGTTCACCATTTCGGCTGCGGTTACCCAAGAGTTACGTGAGCTGGGGAGCGGTGCGAGGGCATCTCTTTTTATGATTTTGGCTACCGCCTTCAACGTACTTCTGGCTCGGATTAGCGGGCAGAACGACATTTGTCTGGGCACTCCCATTGCAAACCGCGGGCATCGTGAAATCGAAGGCCTGATTGGGCTCTTCGTTAATACGATCGTGTTGCGATCAAGGGTCAATCCCGAAGCCAGCTTGGCATCTCTACTTGAACAGGTGCGTTCAGTGTCCTTGAACGCCTACGCTCACCAAGACATACCGTTCGAGCAGGTCGTTGAGGCGTTGGGCCTAGAGCGCCGACTGAGTCATCATCCGCTGGTGCAGGTTGTTCTCGTTTTGCAAAACACGCCGAGCGAAGTTCTTGAACTGCCCATGCTGAGTGTGCAACAGGAACTCATAGAGGGAACTTCCTCTAAGTTCGACCTTACTTTGACATTTTCCGAGTCTGAGGGGGCGCTCAATGGCGTGTTCGAATACGCCACTGCCCTGTTCGATGACGTGACGATAGCGCGCATGGCGAAGCAGTACCTGCGCGTAGTACAAGCGATGCTAAGTGACATGCAGCAACCGCTGGGGTGTGTCGAATTGTTGGACGAAACGGAACGGCGGAACTTGCTTGCGCATTGGCGACCGGCGCGCACGTGGCCTAAACGGCCAACAATAGCGCTGCGGTTTGAGGATTGCGTCGCGCGTTTCGCACACCGCACAGCGCTGGTATTTGAAGGCAACCAGCTGAGTTATGAGCAACTCAACCGCCGCGCCAACCGGCTGGCCCACTATTTGCGAGCGCAAGGTGTGTCCGCAGACATTCTGGTTGGCCTTTGCGTCGAACGCTCGCTAGATATGGTTGTTGGACTGCTTGCAATTTTGAAGGCTGGCGGGGCATACGTGCCGCTTGATCCGGATTATCCTCGAGAACGTCTAGCGTATATGCTCCAAGATGCGGCTCCGGTGTTGGTGTTGAGCCAGAGTCATTTGGCTGGGCGGCTGCCGGAAACGGCGTCGCGGATAATTTATCTTGATGTCCAGAATGGCGAACTAGACACGTATCCGGACAACAATCCGGAGTCGATCAACGGTCCGCAAGACTTAGCCTACGCAATCTACACTTCTGGCTCAACGGGGCGTTCGAAGGGGGCGCTGCTGGCACACCAGAACGTTTTGCGCCTCTTTGAATCGACGCAGCAATGGTTTCAATTCGACGAAAACGACGTTTGGACGATGTTCCATTCCTACGCGTTCGATTTCTCGGTCTGGGAGATTTGGGGTGCGTTGTTATATGGTGGCAAGCTGGTTGTCGTGCCGTACGGTGTGTCCAGGGCGCCTGAGCGATTCCACGCGTTATTGGTGCAGGAGAAAGTCACCATTCTGAATCAGACGCCTTCCGCCTTTCAGCAACTTGTGGAGCTTGACGTGCACCTGCCGATGCCTGTCAAACTGGCGCTGCGTCTCGTGATATTCGGTGGTGAAGCGCTTAACTTTGCAGCACTTGGCCCATGGTTTCTGGCTCACGGTGACAACAAACCGCAGTTGGTGAACATGTACGGGATCACCGAAACGACGGTACACGTAACCTATCACTCACTTGTGGCGAATGGTGCCGCAACGGCGTCGATCGGATTGCCACTTCCAGACTTGGGGATTTACGTTTTGGATGCAAGTTGCCAGCCGGTTCCCGCGGGGATCGTGGGCGAGATGTACGTAGTCGGCGCTGGTTTGGCTCGAGGATACCTGAACCGACCAGGGCTGACGGCCGAGCGATTTATCGCCGATCCTTACGGAGATCCGGGGACTCGCATGTATCGAACTGGAGATTTGGCTCGTTGGTGCGCAAACGGGGAGTTGGAATACCTCGGCCGGGCGGATCAGCAGTTGAAGATCAGAGGCTTTCGCATTGAGCCAGGCGAGGTTGAATCAGCTCTCGCCGCACACCCTGGCATCGCGCACGTTGTTGTTATGTCACGTGAAGGCAATTCCGGCGGGAAGCTGCTGGTCGCCTATGTTGTCCCCAAGTTGGGTACTACGACGGATGTTAATGAATGGCTTGAACACGCCAGACAGAGCCTTCCAGATTACATGGTGCCCTCGGCATTCGTAGCGCTCAAAGAGCTGCCGCTTACACCCAATGGGAAGCTTGATCGCAATGCGCTGCCAAACCCAGTGGCTGGCGGAGACTCTGCCGGATTCAGGGCGCCTAGCACGGCGACGGAGCTCACGCTGGCCAGGATATGGGCCGAGGTGCTCGGTCTAGAGGCTGTTAGTGTACTCGACAATTTTTTCGTGCTGGGGGGAGACTCCATGCGAACGATCAAGATCATCTCGAAGGCCAAGGAAAGCGGCATTGTTCTCACGCTTGAAGACTTCTTTGAACATCAGACCATTGCCAGCCTTGCTGGGTGGCTGGCGTCCCGTGCGGAGCATGAAGTCGCTCCCACGCAAGAGGCGATGGTGCTTATCAGTGAAGTCGACCGTGGACTACTGCCGGCGGCTGTTGAGGATGCGTACGTCTTGTCGCGCTTGCAGGCGGGGATGATTTTTCATCATCAATATTCCCCAGAGCGCGGAACCTATCACGACTTTCTCAGTTACAGGCTTAAAGTTGTCGACTGGGATGGCGATCTCCTACGCATAGTGTTGGGCGCGATGGTGCAGCAGCACGCGATTCTTCGTACTGCATTCAATCTGCAGGATTACAGTGAGCCGTTGCAGTTGGTATTTCGAACCGCTGAGATTCCGGTACTAGAATTTGACGTTAGCGATTGCGGCGAGGACGAGCAGAACCGATCAATCGCCGGGTGGATGTTGGAGGAAAAAAAGCAGCTGATCAACATCGCCATGCCACCACTGCTGAAGATATTTATTCATCGGCGGGCAGTTGACGAATTGCAATTTACGGTGAGCTGTCACCATGCTGTGCTTGACGGGTGGAGCGTGGCCACTTTTCTCACCGAACTGTTCGTCGAGTATGACAAGCTGCATCGCAATGAGCATCATTTCCCGGCGCTGAAGCCGTTGTCGACCTCCCTGAAACAGACGATTATGCAAGAACGGCTGGCGATGCGTTCGGAAGACGAGCGTGCCTTCTGGCGTAATTACTTGGCTGGGTGCGAGCGGGCGGTTTTGCCGCCTTATCGAGAGGATGGACTTCCACCGTCGCAATTGGGCATTTCCTGGACGGTTCCGCAGCCGCTTGTTGACCGTTTGAACGAAGTCGTGCGTAGACTGAATATGCCGTTGCGTACGCTGCTGCTAGCGGTGCATTTGCGCGTAATGGGTGTCCTCAGCGGCCATACTGACGTGGTGACCGGGGTTGTGACGCATGCGCGGCCAGAGGCCCAGGATGGTGAGCGAGTTCTTGGTTTGTTCCTGAATACGCTGCCGTTTCGTCAGTTGCTCAAGCCAGGTAGCTGGGTGGATCTATTGGGTTCAGTGTTCGCCTCTGAATTAATTATTGCGCCACATCGGCGCTACCCGCATTCACAGTTGTTGTTGGACAACGACCGCGTACCGCTCTTTGAGACGATTTTTAACTACATCAACTTCCATGTGTTCGATGATCTTCGAGATCTCAAGTCTGTGGAGGTTTTGGATTCAGATGGGTTTGAGGCGACTAATTTCGCATTTGGGATCAACGCAATCAGTCGAGGTAGGGGGTTGACTTTCAAAGTCGACTATGACCCCACCCGCTTTTCTTTGAGTCAGGCTAAACGTTTCTCTGACTATTACCTTTTGTCACTGCGTGCAATTGCTGCCGATGTTGACGGGTCTTACTGGGATCTTGATTTTCTCGCTGAGGCTGAGCGTGATCAGATACTGGTGCAATGGAACGACACGGCGCGGGAGGTGCAAGAGCAGACCCTGGTGGAGCTGTTCGAGGCACAGGTGGAAGCGACGCCGCAGGCGGTGGCGCTGGTGTGCGGGGAACAGGAGTTGAGCTACGGGGAACTGAACGCGCGTGCCAACCGGCTGGCACATGTGCTGATATCGCGTGGGGTGGGGCGAGACGGGGTTGTCGGTATCTGCATGGATCGTTCGCTGGAAATGGTTGTTGCGATACTGGGAGTGCTCAAGGCTGGCGGGGCATATCTGCCCTTGGATCCGGATGCGCCGTCCGAGAGGTTGGCGCATATATTGGGGCAGGCAAATCCGGTGCTTGTGCTCACGCGCCAGGCTCAGGAAGTGGTGGGACTGAGGGCACAAGGGGTGGGGACGCTGCAGTTGGAAGCTGGTGCGCAGGCTGGCGCTGATGCGTTGCAGTGGGATCCGCGTTTGGGCGTCGGGCTGCAGGATCTGGCCTACGTGATCTACACCTCGGGCTCCACGGGCAAACCCAAGGGGGTGGCGGTGACGCACGGGGGGCTGAGCAACTACGTGCAATGGGCTCGTACGGCCTACCCAATGCAGGGGCAAGACGGCGCGTACGTGCACCTGCCGCTGGTCTTTGATGCGACGCTCACGGCGCTGCTGGTGCCGTTGACGGTGGGGCAAAGTGTGGTGTTGCAAGAAGGCACGGATGCGAGTGCTCTAGTGGAGTACCTGCGTGAGAAGCGGCACGTTGGGCTGCTCAAGATCACGCCGGCGCATATAGATCTGGTGTCGCAGGAACTGCAGGGACAAGCTGTTGGTGCCACGGTGGGGGTGAGCGTCGTAGGAGGCGAAGCGCTCACGGTGTCGCAGACACGGCGCTGGCTGGAGCACTTTCCGCAAACGCTGGTGGTCAACGAATACGGGCCTACCGAGACGGTGGTGGGCTGCTGTGTATACACCACGCGCGAGCTTGGGCCACGAGAGGTGGGGGCACCTAGTTTGCCAATTGGTCGCCCGATAGCGAACACACAGCTGTACGTACTGGACACGCAGCTCAGGCTGGCGCCTGTGGGGGTGGCTGGGGAGTTGTACATCGCTGGAGCTGGGCTGGCGCGAGGTTATCTGGGGCGGCCCGGGCTGACGGCTGAGCGCTTTGTGGCCTGCATGCACGGGCAGCCCGGAGCGCGGATGTACAGAAGCGGGGATCTGGCGCGTTGGCGTGAGGACGGGCAATTGGAGTATTTGGGGAGAGTCGACCATCAGGTAAAGATTCGGGGCTACCGCATCGAGCCTGGTGAGATCGAGGCGGTGCTGGCGCAACACGAGGAGATCGAGCAGGCGCTGGTGATGGTGCGCGAAGACAGCCCTGGCGAGAAGCGGCTGGTGGCCTACGTGGTGGCGCGTCAGCAGCAGGGCGCTCAAGGGCACGACGCGTTGCTGCATGAGCAGTTGCGCCAACATCTTGCAAGTCAACTGCCTGAGTACATGGTGCCTGCGGCTATTGTTGTACTTGAGCGACTGCTACTGAACGCCAACGGTAAGGTGGAGCGAAGAGCGCTGCCGGTCCCGCAGTGGCAAGGCCAGGCGCAGTACCTGGCTCCGAGCAACGCGCTGCAAAGGACACTGGTGCAGATATATGCGCAAGTGTTGCACGTACCGGAGCAACAGCTGAGCGTGAACGACAGTTTTTTTGAGCTGGGAGGCGACAGCATTGGTTCGATTCGGGTAGTGGGGCTGGCGCGCAAGGCCGGACTAGTGATTACGCCGCGCGAGGTGTTCGAGCATCGCAGCGTGGCTGGGCTGGCGCGGGTGGCGCGTGCGGTACAAGAGGTTGGCGAGGTGCTTGAGGAGGAGCCGCAGGGTATGTTGGAGCTCACGCCGATCATGCGTTGGCAGTTGGGCGGCGGGGGCGACCTGAGGCGCTTTCACCAGGGGTGCTGGTGCGCACGCCAGCGGGGCTGCTTCAGCAGGAACTGCAAGTGGCGCTTCAAGCGCTGTTGCAAAGCCACCCGGCACTCAGACTCAGACTGGTGCGCAGCGAGCACGAAGGGCAGGCTGTGGGGCTGCAGGTGGTTGAGTTGGATGATCAGGCAGGTGCGCGTAGCCTCACACGGGTGGACATGAGCGGACTGCAAGGCCAGGGGTGGCTTGGCGCGCTGCAAGCGGGCAACGAAGCGGCGCTGGGGCGCCTGGATCCGTGGAGCGGGTGCATGCTGCAGGCGGTCTGGTACGACGCTGGGGAACAAGAGGCAGGGCGGCTCAGGCTGGTGATACACCACTTTGCGGTGGACGGAGTGTCCTGGCGCATCTTGCTGCCCGAGCTACAGGCTGCGTGGCAAGCGGCGCGCAGCGGACAGTTCTACCAAGGCGATACCGAAGGTACCTCGTACGGGCGCTGGGCCAGGCAGTTGGCCGAGCAGGCGCACAGCGCGAGCCGCCAGCAAGAGCTTGAGTACTGGCAAGCCCAGGGCGAGTCGTTGCAACAGCCTGAAGCGCTGCTGGGGCTGCGTGCGCTGGATGCAAGCCGGGACACCTACGCCAGTGCGGGCAGCTTGACGGTGCAATTGGCGCCAGCGGACACGGCGTTGCTGCTGGGCACGGCACCGGGGGTCATACACGGTAGTGTCAACGACTTGTTGCTGGGCGCACTGGTGCTGGCGTTGCAGCAGTGGCGTGAGCGGCGTGGGCTGGGTGGCGCGGGCGTGCGCATCGACTTGGAGAGTCACGGGCGCGAAGAGGGCCGGGGGCAGGACCTGAGCCGCACGGTGGGATGGTTCACTAGCCTGTTTCCGGTGCATTTGCACGCGCAGTTGAGCACGGAGCAACTGAGGCAGGCGCTGGCCGGGCAGGCTGCGCTGGGGGTGGCACTGAAGGCCATCAAAGAGCAATTGCGCGGTGTGCCTGGTCTTGGGCTGGGCTGGGGGCTGTTGCGCCATGTGAGCGCACGGCCGGAGTTGCAGGGACAGGGCGCGCCGCAGATTGGCTTCAACTACTTGGGCCGCTTCGCAGCGGGCGGCGGTGACTGGGCATTTGCCGAAGAGAGTCAGGAACTGGGGGGACAGGATGCGAGTCTGCCGTTGGCGCACGTCTTGGAGATCAACGCGTTGACGCTGGACGGACCGGATGGTCCACATCTGAGCGCCAATTGGAGTTGGGCCAGCGGGGTGCTGCAAGAGAGCGATGTACGCGAACTGGCGCAAGGCTGGCAGCAAGCGCTGCAGGCCATCGTGCGCTACGCGCAGCAGACCGGAGCTGGGGGGCATACGCCCAGCGACTTTGCGTTGGTGCAAATCAGCCAGCAGCACATCGAGCAGCTCGAACTACGCTATGGGGCGCTAGAAGAGGTGCTGCCACTGACACCGCTGCAAGAGGGACTACTGTTTCATGCGCTGTATGACCGTGTGCAGGCTGGGCAGCAGGAACAGGTGGTGGACGCGTACCAGATCCAGCAGGTGCTGGAATTGGACAGTGCCATTGACGAGGTGGTGCTGCGCGCAGCGCTACATGCGCTATTGCGTCGGCACGGGCAGCTAAGGGCGTGCTTTGTGCAGCAAGAAGGCCAGGCGTTGCAAGTCATCGCTGCGCTCGACGAGCAGCAACTGCAGCGCAGCTTTCAGAGCCATGATTTAGAGCCGCTGGGCCAGGCGCAGGCGCTGCAGGAATTGCTGCAGGCTGAACGGGCGCGGCGCTTTGATCTTGCGGATGCGCAGCCCTTGGGGTTGCTGCGCTTCACGCTGGTGCGCTTGGGCCAGCAGAGCTACCGGTTGATTCTGAGTTGCCATCACATGCTGTTGGATGGTTGGTCGATGCCACTACTGCTGCAAGAATTGCTGCAGTTGTACGCGTCCCGGGGCGATGACGGCGCGCTGCGCGCACCGCTACCGTACCGGCACTACATGCAATGGTTAGCCGGGCAAGATCGCCTGAGCGCCATGGCAGCCTGGCGAGAGGCGCTGCACGGACTGGAGGGGCCCAGTCTGGTTGCGCCGCCGCTGCTGGCCAAGGCGCCGCCGCGCGAGTACGTCTGGGCGCTCAAGTCTGAGTTGAGCCAGGCGCTGCAGCAACAAGCGCGTAGCCAGGGGTTGACGCTTAACACTCTGATGCAAGGGGCCTGGGCGATCCTGCTGGGCTGCCTGAGCGGCAGCGAGGACGTGGTCTTCGGTGTCACGGTGGCGGGGCGTCCGGCGGAATTGGCGGGCGCCGAGAGCATGCTGGGACTGTTTATTAACACGGTGCCACTGCGCGTGCGGCTGCAGGGGCAAGAGCGGCTGGGCGAGATGCTGGCCAGGGTGCAGGATGGGCAGTCGCGCCTGATGGCGCACGCGCACCTGGGGCTCAGCGAAATTCAGGCATTGGCTGGGCTGGGCAGCCTGTTTGACACGCTAGTGGTCTTTGAGAACTATCCGGTGGACCGAGAGGCGTTGAGCCGAGCGGCAGCGGGGCTCAAGATCGGGGCGGTCAGCACGCACGACGCGGTGCACTATCCGTTGAGCCTGGTAGTCGTACCCGGGCCCAGGCTGAGCCTGAGGCTGGGCTATCGAGCCGAGTTGTTCGAAGAGGCGACGGTAGCGCGCATGGCTGGGCAATTAGAGCGCATCTTGTGCGCGATGGTAAGCGATGTGCAGCAGCCAATCGGGGGTATCGAGCTGCTCGATGAGGCTGAACGCGATCAGATACTGGTGCAGTGGAACGACACGGCGCGGGAGGTGCAAGAGCAGACCCTGGTGGAGCTGTTCGAGGCACAGGTGGAAGCGACGCCGCAGGCGGTGGCGCTGGTGTGCGGGGAACAGGAGTTGAGCTACGGGGAACTGAACGCGCGTGCCAACCGGCTGGCACACGTGCTGATAGCGCGCGGGGTGGGGCCAGAGGACATTGTGGGGTTGTGCCTGGAGCGCAGCGTGGAGATGGTGGTGAGCCTGCTGGGCATACTGAAGGCTGGGGCGGCGTACTTGCCGCTGGACCCGGCGTACCCGGCGCAGCGTCTGAGCGCGATGCTGGAGGACGCGCAGCCGCTGTGCCTGATCACACGAGGGGCATTGGTAGCAGAGCTCAGTGGCGCTGGGCGAGACGCCGTGTCGATGCTGTTGTGGGAGGATGAGGTGCTGCAGGTGCAGATGCAGGAGGCCGCGCAAAGCGACCCCGCCGAGCATGAGCGGGTGCGCCCGCTGGGTCCACACAGTCCGGCCTACGTGATCTACACCTCGGGCTCAACGGGCAAACCCAAGGGGGTGGTGGGGCCGCACCACGCTATCGTTAACCGATTGAAGTGGTTCGATGCTGTTCACGCCCATGCGGCGCAAGTGCCGGTGTTAACCAAGAGTTCGTTGAGCTTCATTGATGGCACCACCGAGTTATTTGGGCCACTTTTGCAGGGCCGTACAGTACTGCTCGCCGATTCGGCGACCACGCGCAGTGCCATTGAGCTGGCACGCTTGATCCAGGAGCACCGCCTCCAAGCGGTGACCCTTGTGCCCAGTCTGCTTGACGCCCTGATGGGGCAAGCAGTCGAAAGCGACCTGAGCAGTTGCAGTCTTTGGATCACCAGCGGAGAAGCGGTTTCAAGGCAACAAGCGGCGGCGTTCAAGCAACTGCTGCCATCTGCGCGATTGCTGAATTTCTACGGCTCCTCCGAAGCCAGCGGCGACAGTTTGTGGGCCGAGTGCGATGCTGATTTGGTTCCAATTGGGCGGCCGATCTGGAACACGCAGGTGTACGTGCTGGATGCGAGCTTGTCCGCAGTGCCCATTGGTGTGGCAGGGGAGCTGTACATTGCTGGGGCGGGATTGGCGCGAGGCTACCTGAGACGGCCCGGGCTAACGGCCGAGCGTTTTGTGGCCTGCGCGCATGGGCAGCCCGGCACGCGGATGTACCGCACGGGAGATTTGGCGCGCTGGCGCGAGGACGGACAACTGGAGTACCTGGGGCGGGTTGATCAGCAGGTGAAGATCCGCGGCCACCGTATTGAGTCTGGAGAGATCGAGGCGGTGCTGGCGCAGCACGATGGCGTGGCGCAGGCGGTGGTGGTGGCGCGTGAAGACATTGCTGGCGACAAGCGCCTGGTGGCCTACGTAGTGGCACGTCCAGATGCTCAGGAGACGGGTGAACTGACCCCGCAGCAATTGCGAGCGGGGTTGGCAACGCAACTGCCAGAGTACATGGTGCCGGCGGCGATAGTGATGCTTGAGCGGTTGCCACTGAACGCCAACGGCAAGGTGGATCGGCGAACGCTGCCGGCGCCGCAGTGGCAAGGTGCGCTCGAGCACGTGGCTGCGCGCAGTCCACTGGAGGAGATTGTGCTGAGCGCTTTTGTGCAGGTGCTTGATATGCCGGCGCAGCAGGTGATCGGCATTGAGGATAATTTCTTTGAGTTGGGGGGGCATTCGCTGCTGGCCACAAGGCTGGTTTCACGGCTCAGGGAGATGCTGGGGGTGGAGTTGGCGGTGCGCAGCGTATTCGAGGCGCCCACGGTGCGTGAGCTGGCGCAGCAGGTGAGCCAGAGTCATGACCAGGGTGAGGGGCCCCCGCCGCTGAAGGCGCAGCCGCGTGAGCAGCTTGGGCAAGGGCTTGAGCAGAGCTTTGCGCTGTCGTTTGCGCAGGAGCGGCTGTGGTTTCTTGACCAGTTGGGGGCGCAGCAGGCGCAATACAACATGCCGGTGGCGATGCGCTTGCAAGGGTGCCTGGACGAGGCAGCTCTGGTTCATGCGGTGCAGCAGTTGGTGCAACGCCACGAGGTGCTGCGCAGCCGCATCGAACAGCATGAGGGAGTGGCGCGCCAAGTGATCCAGCCTTGGCTGGAGGTGCCGGTGCAGTTGGAGGACTTGAGTGAGCTGCCTGTGGGCGAGGGGCAGGCGAAGGCACAATGGCTAGCGCAGGACGAGGCCCGGATGCCGTTTGATTTGGCGCGAGGCCCGCTGCTGAGGGTACGTCTGGTCAAGCTGGGAGCACAGGAATACGTGGGGCTGCTCACGCTGCACCATATTGTGAGCGATGGCTGGTCAATGGGAGTGTTGGTGAGGGAATTGGGGGCGCTGTATGCGCAGGCTGTCGGCGGTGGAGATGGTGAGTTGGCGCCGCTGTCGGTGCAGTACGCGGACTACGCGATGTGGCAGCGCGGTTGGCTACAAGGCGACGTGCTGCAAAGGCAGTTGGGGTATTGGCGCGAGCAGTTGGCGGACTCGCCGGCGAACCTGGAGCTGCCCATGGATCGCCAGCGTCCGGCGCAAGCTAGTGGCGAAGGCGCCAGCTACCGACTGAGCATCGATGCACAGACGACGGCGGGGCTGAACGCGCTGGCTCGACGAGAGCGGGCCACACTGTTCATGACTCTGACGACGGCCTTCAATGTACTGCTGGGGCGCTTAAGTGCACAGGATGACATTTGCGTGGGCACGCCAGTGGCCAACCGCACTCATGCGGGCGTCGAAGGGCTGATCGGCTTCTTTGTGAACACGCTGGTGCTGCGCACGCGCATTGACGAGAAGGCCAGCGTTGCGCAGTTGCTGGCTCAGGTGAGGGAGACCACGCTGGAGGCATATGCGCACCAGGAGGTGCCGTTCGAACAAGTGGTGGATGCGCTCAATCCGGAGCGCAGCCTTAGCCAAAGTCCACTGTTCCAGGTGATGCTGGTGCTGCAGAACGCGCCGACCGGCGTGCTGGAGTTGGCTGGGCTTAGGCTGGAGCCGATGGCTATGGCGGGTACGAGCGCCAAGTTTGATCTGAGTTGGTACGTCAGTGAAAGCGCTGGCCAGTTGCACACCGAGATTGAGTACGCCACGGACCTGTTCGAGGAGGGGACGATAGCGCGCATGGCTGGGCAATTGGAGCGCATCTTGCGCGCGATGGTGAGCGATTTGCAGCAGCCAATCGGGGGCATCGAGCTGCTCGCTGAGGCTGAGCGTGATCAGATACTGGTGCAATGGAACGACACGGCGCGGGAGGTGCAAGAGCAGACCCTGGTGGAGCTGTTCGAGGCACAGGTGGAAGCGACGCCGCAGGCGGTGGCGCTGGTGTGCGGGGAACAGGAGTTGAGCTACGGGGCACTGAACGCGCGTGCCAACCGGCTGGCACATGTGCTGATATCGCGCGGGGTGGGGCGAGACGGGGTTGTCGGTATCTGCATGGATCGTTCGCTGGAAATGGTTGTTGCGATACTGGGAGTGCTCAAGGCTGGCGGGGCATATCTGCCCTTGGATCCGGATGCGCCGTCCGAGAGGTTGGCGCATATATTGGGGCAGGCAAATCCGGTGCTTGTGCTCACGCGCCAGGTTCAGGAAGTGGTGGGACTGAGGGCACAAGGGGTGGGGACGCTGCAGTTGGAAGCTGGTGCGCAGGCTGGCGCTGATGCGTTGCAGTGGGATCCGCGTTTGGGCGTCGGGCTGCAGGATCTGGCCTACGTGATCTACACCTCGGGCTCCACGGGCAAACCCAAGGGGGTGGCGGTGACGCACGGGGGCTGAGCAACTACGTGCAATGGGCTCGTACGGCCTACCCAATGCAGGGGCAAGACGGCGCGTACGTGCACCTGCCGCTGGTCTTTGATGCGACGCTCACGGCGCTGCTGGTGCCGTTGACGGTGGGGCAAAGTGTGGTGTTGCAAGAAGGCACGGATGCGAGTGCTCTAGTGGAGTACCTGCGTGAGAAGCGGCACGTTGGGCTGCTCAAGATCACGCCGGCGCATATAGATCTGGTGTCGCAGGAACTGCAGGGACAAGCTGTTGGTGCCACGGTGGGGGTGAGCGTCGTAGGAGGCGAAGCGCTCACGGTGTCGCAGACACGGCGCTGGCTGGAGCACTTTCCGCAAACGCTGGTGGTCAACGAATACGGGCCTACCGAGACGGTGGTGGGCTGCTGTGTATACACCACGCGCGAGCTTGGGCCACGAGAGGTGGGGGCACCTAGTTTGCCAATTGGTCGCCCGATAGCGAACACACAGCTGTACGTACTGGACACGCAGCTCAGGCTGGCGCCTGTGGGGGTGGCTGGGGAGTTGTACATCGCTGGAGCTGGGCTGGCGCGAGGTTATCTGGGCGGCCCGGGCTGACGGCTGAGCGCTTTGTGGCCTGCATGCACGGGCAGCCCGGAGCGCGGATGTACAGAAGCGGGGATCTGGCGCGTTGGCGTGAGGACGGGCAATTGGAGTATTTGGGGAGAGTCGACCATCAGGTAAAGATTCGGGGCTACCGCATCGAGCCTGGTGAGATCGAGGCGGTGCTGGCGCAACACGAGGAGATCGAGCAGGCGCTGGTGATGGTGCGCGAAGACAGCCCTGGCGAGAAGCGGCTGGTGGCCTACGTGGTGGCGCGTCAGCAGCAGGGCGCTCAAGGGCACGACGCGTTGCTGCATGAGCAGTTGCGCCAACATCTTGCAAGTCAACTGCCTGAGTACATGGTGCCTGCGGCTATTGTTGTACTTGAGCGACTGCCACTGAACGCCAACGGTAAGGTGGAGCGAAGAGCGCTGCCGGTCCCGCAGTGGCAAGGCCAGGCGCAGTACCTGGCTCCGAGCAACGCGCTGCAAAGGACACTGGTGCAGATATATGCGCAAGTGTTGCACGTACCGGAGCAACAGCTGAGCGTGAACGACAGTTTTTTTGAGCTGGGAGGCGACAGCATTGGTTCGATTCGGGTAGTGGGGCTGGCGCGCAAGGCCGGACTAGTGATTACGCCGCGCGAGGTGTTCGAGCATCGCAGCGTGGCTGGGCTGGCGCGGGTGGCGCGTGCGGTACAAGAGGTTGGCGAGGTGCTTGAGGAGGAGCCGCAGGGTATGTTGGAGCTCACGCCGATCATGCGTTGGCAGTTGGGCGGCGGGGCGACCTGAGGCGCTTTCACCAGGGGGTGCTGGTGCGCACGCCAGCGGGGCTGCTTCAGCAGGAACTGCAAGTGGCGCTTCAAGCGCTGTTGCAAAGCCACCCGGCACTCAGACTCAGACTGGTGCGCAGCGAGCACGAAGGGCAGGCTGTGGGGCTGCAGGTGGTTGAGTTGGATGATCAGGCAGGTGCGCGTAGCCTCACACGGGTGGACATGAGCGGACTGCAAGGCCAGGGGTGGCTTGGCGCGCTGCAAGCGGGCAACGAAGCGGCGCTGGGGCGCCTGGATCCGTGGAGCGGGTGCATGCTGCAGGCGGTCTGGTACGACGCTGGGGAACAAGAGGCAGGGCGGCTCAGGCTGGTGATACACCACTTTGCGGTGGACGGAGTGTCCTGGCGCATCTTGCTGCCCGAGCTACAGGCTGCGTGGCAAGCGGCGCGCAGCGGACAGTTCTACCAAGGCGATACCGAAGGTACCTCGTACGGGCGCTGGGCCAGGCAGTTGGCCGAGCAGGCGCACAGCGCGAGCCGCCAGCAAGAGCTTGAGTACTGGCAAGCCCAGGGCGAGTCGTTGCAACAGCCTGAAGCGCTGCTGGGGCTGCGTGCGCTGGATGCAAGCCGGGACACCTACGCCAGTGCGGGCAGCTTGACGGTGCAATTGGCGCCAGCGGACACGGCGTTGCTGCTGGGCACGGCACCGGGGGTCATACACGGTAGTGTCAACGACTTGTTGCTGGGCGCACTGGTGCTGGCGTTGCAGCAGTGGCGTGAGCGGCGTGGGCTGGGTGGCGCGGGCGTGCGCATCGACTTGGAGAGTCACGGGCGCGAAGAGGGCCGGGGGCAGGACCTGAGCCGCACGGTGGGATGGTTCACTAGCCTGTTTCCGGTGCATTTGCACGCGCAGTTGAGCACGGAGCAACTGAGGCAGGCGCTGGCCGGGCAGGCTGCGCTGGGGTGGCACTGAAGGCCATCAAAGAGCAATTGCGCGGTGTGCCTGGTCTTGGGCTGGGCTGGGGGCTGTTGCGCCATGTGAGCGCACGGCCGGAGTTGCAGGGACAGGGCGCGCCGCAGATTGGCTTCAACTACTTGGGCCGCTTCGCAGCGGGCGGCGGTGACTGGGCATTTGCCGAAGAGAGTCAGGAACTGGGGGGACAGGATGCGAGTCTGCCGTTGGCGCACGTCTTGGAGATCAACGCGTTGACGCTGGACGGACCGGATGGTCCACATCTGAGCGCCAATTGGAGTTGGGCCAGCGGGGTGCTGCAAGAGAGCGATGTACGCGAACTGGCGCAAGGCTGGCAGCAAGCGCTGCAGGCCATCGTGCGCTACGCGCAGCAGACCGGAGCTGGGGGGCATACGCCCAGCGACTTTGCGTTGGTGCAAATCAGCCAGCAGCACATCGAGCAGCTCGAACTACGCTATGGGGCGCTAGAAGAGGTGCTGCCACTGACACCGCTGCAAGAGGGACTACTGTTTCATGCGCTGTATGACCGTGTGCAGGCTGGGCAGCAGGAACAGGTGGTGGACGCGTACCAGATCCAGCAGGTGCTGGAATTGGACAGTGCCATTGACGAGGTGGTGCTGCGCGCAGCGCTACATGCGCTATTGCGTCGGCACGGGCAGCTAAGGGCGTGCTTTGTGCAGCAAGAAGGCCAGGCGTTGCAAGTCATCGCTGCGCTCGACGAGCAGCAACTGCAGCGCAGCTTTCAGAGCCATGATTTAGAGCCGCTGGGCCAGGCGCAGGCGCTGCAGGAATTGCTGCAGGCTGAACGGGCGCGGCGCTTTGATCTTGCGGATGCGCAGCCCTTGGGGTTGCTGCGCTTCACGCTGGTGCGCTTGGGCCAGCAGAGCTACCGGTTGATTCTGAGTTGCCATCACATGCTGTTGGATGGTTGGTCGATGCCACTACTGCTGCAAGAATTGCTGCAGTTGTACGCGTCCCGGGGCGATGACGGCGCGCTGCGCGCACCGCTACCGTACCGGCACTACATGCAATGGTTAGCCGGGCAAGATCGCCTGAGCGCCATGGCAGCCTGGCGAGAGGCGCTGCACGGACTGGAGGGGCCCAGTCTGGTTGCGCCGCCGCTGCTGGCCAAGGCGCCGCCGCGCGAGTACGTCTGGGCGCTCAAGTCTGAGTTGAGCCAGGCGCTGCAGCAACAAGCGCGTAGCCAGGGGTTGACGCTTAACACTCTGATGCAAGGGGCCTGGGCGATCCTGCTGGGCTGCCTGAGCGGCAGCGAGGACGTGGTCTTCGGTGTCACGGTGGCGGGGCGTCCGGCGGAATTGGCGGGCGCCGAGAGCATGCTGGGACTGTTTATTAACACGGTGCCACTGCGCGTGCGGCTGCAGGGGCAAGAGCGGCTGGGCGAGATGCTGGCCAGGGTGCAGGATGGGCAGTCGCGCCTGATGGCGCACGCGCACCTGGGGCTCAGCGAAATTCAGGCATTGGCTGGGCTGGGCAGCCTGTTTGACACGCTAGTGGTCTTTGAGAACTATCCGGTGGACCGAGAGGCGTTGAGCCGAGCGGCAGCGGGGCTCAAGATCGGGGCGGTCAGCACGCACGACGCGGTGCACTATCCGTTGAGCCTGGTAGTCGTACCCGGGCCCAGGCTGAGCCTGAGGCTGGGCTATCGAGCCGAGTTGTTCGAAGAGGCGACGGTAGCGCGCATGGCTGGGCAATTAGAGCGCATCTTGTGCGCGATGGTAAGCGATGTGCAGCAGCCAATCGGGGGTATCGAGCTGCTCGATGAGGCTGAACGCGATCAGATACTGGTGCAGTGGAACGACACGGCGCGGGAGGTGCAAGAGCAGACCCTGGTGGAGCTGTTCGAGGCACAGGTGGAAGCGACGCCGCAGGCGGTGGCGCTGGTGTGCGGGGAACAGGAGTTGAGCTACGGGGAACTGAACGCGCGTGCCAACCGGCTGGCACACGTGCTGATAGCGCGCGGGGTGGGGCCAGAGGACATTGTGGGGTTGTGCCTGGAGCGCAGCGTGGAGATGGTGGTGAGCCTGCTGGGCATACTGAAGGCTGGGGCGGCGTACTTGCCGCTGGACCCGGCGTACCCGGCGCAGCGTCTGAGCGCGATGCTGGAGGACGCGCAGCCGCTGTGCCTGATCACACGAGGGGCATTGGTAGCAGAGCTCAGTGGCGCTGGGCGAGACGCCGTGTCGATGCTGTTGTGGGAGGATGAGGTGCTGCAGGTGCAGATGCAGGAGGCCGCGCAAAGCGACCCCGCCGAGCATGAGCGGGTGCGCCCGCTGGGTCCACACAGTCCGGCCTACGTGATCTACACCTCGGGCTCAACGGGCAAACCCAAGGGGGTGGTGGGGCCGCACCACGCTATCGTTAACCGATTGAAGTGGTTCGATGCTGTTCACGCCCATGCGGCGCAAGTGCCGGTGTTAACCAAGAGTTCGTTGAGCTTCATTGATGGCACCACCGAGTTATTTGGGCCACTTTTGCAGGGCCGTACAGTACTGCTCGCCGATTCGGCGACCACGCGCAGTGCCATTGAGCTGGCACGCTTGATCCAGGAGCACCGCCTCCAAGCGGTGACCCTTGTGCCCAGTCTGCTTGACGCCCTGATGGGGCAAGCAGTCGAAAGCGACCTGAGCAGTTGCAGTCTTTGGATCACCAGCGGAGAAGCGGTTTCAAGGCAACAAGCGGCGGCGTTCAAGCAACTGCTGCCATCTGCGCGATTGCTGAATTTCTACGGCTCCTCCGAAGCCAGCGGCGACAGTTTGTGGGCCGAGTGCGATGCTGATTTGGTTCCAATTGGGCGGCCGATCTGGAACACGCAGGTGTACGTGCTGGATGCGAGCTTGTCCGCAGTGCCCATTGGTGTGGCAGGGGAGCTGTACATTGCTGGGGCGGGATTGGCGCGAGGCTACCTGAGACGGCCCGGGCTAACGGCCGAGCGTTTTGTGGCCTGCGCGCATGGGCAGCCCGGCACGCGGATGTACCGCACGGGAGATTTGGCGCGCTGGCGCGAGGACGGACAACTGGAGTACCTGGGGCGGGTTGATCAGCAGGTGAAGATCCGCGGCCACCGTATTGAGTCTGGAGAGATCGAGGCGGTGCTGGCGCAGCACGATGGCGTGGCGCAGGCGGTGGTGGTGGCGCGTGAAGACATTGCTGGCGACAAGCGCCTGGTGGCCTACGTAGTGGCACGTCCAGATGCTCAGGAGACGGGTGAACTGACCCCGCAGCAATTGCGAGCGGGGTTGGCAACGCAACTGCCAGAGTACATGGTGCCGGCGGCGATAGTGATGCTTGAGCGGTTGCCACTGAACGCCAACGGCAAGGTGGATCGGCGAACGCTGCCGGCGCCGCAGTGGCAAGGTGCGCTCGAGCACGTGGCTGCGCGCAGTCCACTGGAGGAGATTGTGCTGAGCGCTTTTGTGCAGGTGCTTGATATGCCGGCGCAGCAGGTGATCGGCATTGAGGATAATTTCTTTGAGTTGGGGGGGCATTCGCTGCTGGCCACAAGGCTGGTTTCACGGCTCAGGGAGATGCTGGGGGTGGAGTTGGCGGTGCGCAGCGTATTCGAGGCGCCCACGGTGCGTGAGCTGGCGCAGCAGGTGAGCCAGAGTCATGACCAGGGTGAGGGGCCCCCGCCGCTGAAGGCGCAGCCGCGTGAGCAGCTTGGGCAAGGGCTTGAGCAGAGCTTTGCGCTGTCGTTTGCGCAGGAGCGGCTGTGGTTTCTTGACCAGTTGGGGGCGCAGCAGGCGCAATACAACATGCCGGTGGCGATGCGCTTGCAAGGGTGCCTGGACGAGGCAGCTCTGGTTCATGCGGTGCAGCAGTTGGTGCAACGCCACGAGGTGCTGCGCAGCCGCATCGAACAGCATGAGGGAGTGGCGCGCCAAGTGATCCAGCCTTGGCTGGAGGTGCCGGTGCAGTTGGAGGACTTGAGTGAGCTGCCTGTGGGCGAGGGGCAGGCGAAGGCACAATGGCTAGCGCAGGACGAGGCCCGGATGCCGTTTGATTTGGCGCGAGGCCCGCTGCTGAGGGTACGTCTGGTCAAGCTGGGAGCACAGGAATACGTGGGGCTGCTCACGCTGCACCATATTGTGAGCGATGGCTGGTCAATGGGAGTGTTGGTGAGGGAATTGGGGGCGCTGTATGCGCAGGCTGTCGGCGGTGGAGATGGTGAGTTGGCGCCGCTGTCGGTGCAGTACGCGGACTACGCGATGTGGCAGCGCGGTTGGCTACAAGGCGACGTGCTGCAAAGGCAGTTGGGGTATTGGCGCCAACACCTCGGCGAAGCGCCAGCCCTACTCGAACTCCCTGCTGATCGGCCACGCCCGGGCGCGCAAAGCTTTGTCGGCTCCAGTGTAGACCTGGTCATTCCCGCAGCCTTGACGGCAGGACTCAAACGCTTGAGTCAACGCCACGGCACCACCTTGTTCATGACGCTTTTGGGGGGCTGGTCGATGCTGCTGGCGCGCCTGAGCGCCCAGCACGACGTAGTGATAGGCACCCCGGTGGCCAATCGCCAGCGCAGCGAGATCGAATCGCTGATAGGGTTCTTTGTGAACACGCTGGCCTTGCGCATTCAGATCGAAGACAATCCCAGCGTGGGCGAATTGCTTAGCCGCATCAAAGCCATCGCCCTGGATGCCTATGCGCACCAGGATATCCCCTTTGAGCAGGTCGTTGAAGCCTTGCAGCCACGGCGCAGCATGAGCCACAACCCGGTCTTCCAAGTCATGATGGTGCTCCACAACACGCCCAACGAGCAGATTCTGACGCTGCCCGGTTTGAGCTTGCAGGGACTGCCGCTACCGAGCACTACCACCAATTTTGACTTGTCAATGTCTTTGACGGAGACGGGCGAGGTGATCAGAGGGAGTTTAGGGTACGCCAGTGATCTGTATGACCAAAGCACCATAGAGCGCTGGGCAGGCCACTTCCAAGTTCTTCTGCAAGGCTTACTAGGCGATGAGCAACAGCGCATTAGCGAGATTGCGCTGTTGAATTCGACTGAACGACACCAGTTGCTCGTGGAGTTCAACGACACGGCAGTGGAGTACCCGCGGGACAAGCTGATCCATGAGCTCTTTGAGGAGCAAGTGGAGCGCCAGCCGGATGCCACGGCGCTGGTATACGAAGAGCTGAGCCTGACGTACCAGGAGCTCAACCGGCGTGCCAACCAGGTTGCCCATCACCTCATTGCGCTGGGAGTAAAGCCAGACGATAGGGTGGCCATCTGCATGGAGCGTAGCCTGGGGATGATAGTGGGCCTGTTGGGAATACTCAAGGCTGGAGCGGCGTATGTGCCGCTGGATCCCAGCTATCCAGAAGAGCGACTGGCCTACATGTTGCAAGACAGTGCTCCCATTGCATTGCTCGCGCAAGCAGAACTACAAGTGCACATGGTTCAAACAGGTGCGCCGGTACTGTTGCTGGACGCCAAAGGTCAGGCCGACATCACAGCATACCAACCCCTGTACAACCCCAAGCCTGCAGATCTGGGCTTGAAGGCGCGCCACCTGGCCAATGTCATCTACACCTCGGGCTCGACGGGACAGCCTAAGGGGATTATGGTCGAGCATAGCAATGTGATCCAGCTTGTTATCAACGAACCGTGTGTACCAATCGATCCGGAAGATTGTGTTGTCTACTGCGCCAACCCCGCTTTTGACGCCTCGACTTGGGAAATTTGGATCAGCTTGTTAAATGGCGCGAGGCTGCTGATTATTCCTAATGCGACCCTGCTTAATTCGGATGAGTTCGGACAAGCGCTGATCAGCCACAATGCCACCATTTTACAGTTAACTGCCGGCCTCTTCACCCAATACAGCGACGCGCTCGGAGATGTTTTTTCGACGATGAAGTACTTATTGTTTGGTGGGGACAAAGCCGATGTGAACGTGGTTGCACGTTTTTTCGCGAAGAGCGCTCCGCGACACCTGTTACACACGTATGGCCCAACGGAGTCGGTTGCTTTTGCTATCACGCACGAGGTCAGCGCGGCTTCGAGCAAAGTGCTGCCGATAGGTCGCCCGATTGCCAACACGCAGATCTACATACTGGACGCGCAAGGCCAGCCAGTACCGCTGGGAGTGGCAGGGGAGATACACATAGGAGGGGCAGGAGTCGCGCGCGGCTATCTGAACCGTCCTGAGCTCACGGCCGAAAGGTTTATAGCAGACCCATTCAGCATCGCTCCACAGTCCCGGATGTACAAGACCGGAGACCTTGGGAGATATTTTCCTAATGGCGACATTGAATTCCTGGGACGCAACGACCAACAGGTGAAGATCCGTGGTTTTCGCATCGAACCGGGCGAGATTGAGGCCAAGCTGGGGCGTGCGAAGGCGTACGAGAAGCGGTGGTGTTGGCTCGAGAGGATGTGCCAGGCGACAAGCGCCTGGTGGCTTATGTTGTGGCATCGCAGGAACAGGGGCAAGAGCAAACACTGGACGTGGCGGCTTTGCGCGACGCGCTGGCGCTCGAGCTGCCGCACTACATGGTGCCGGCGGCCTTCGTGCAGCTCAAGGCATTGCCGCTGACACCCAGCGGCAAGATTGACAGGAAGGCGTTGCCGGCGCCGGACATGCAAGCGTTTGGAGTGCGCTTTTATGAGGCGGCCCAGGGTCCGGTGGAGACCGCACTGGTCCAGTTGTGGCAAGAGCTGTTGGGCCAGCCGCAGGTGGGTCGGCACGACAATTTCTTCGAGTTGGGAGGACATTCGTTGCTGGCCACGAGGCTGGTGTCGCAGCTCAGACAGCGGCTGCAGGTGGAAGTGCCTGTGAGGGCGCTGTTTGAAGAGCCCAGCGTGGCGCAGCTGGCGCAGCGGGTGCAGGAACTGCAGGCACAAGGTCAAGCGCTGAACTTGCCGGCGTTGCAGGCACAGCCACGCCCGCAGATTGTGCCGCTGTCGTTTGCACAGGAGCGGCTGTGGTTCCTGGAGCAACTGCAACCGGGGCTGGCGCAGTACAACATACCGATGGCGGTAGAGCTACACGGCGTTCTTGATGAGCAGGCGCTGGAGCAGGCGCTGCAAGCGCTGGTGGACAGACACGAGTCGCTACGAACGAGGTTTGAAGCCATCGATGGCGTGCCGCAGCAGCAAGTGCTGGCGCAGTTGCAGGTGAAGTGGCACTTGGTGGACCTCAGCGCGCTGACGGCCGAGCAAGGCCAGGCGCAGGTGCGAGAAGTGGCGCAGGCAGAAGCGAGGCAAATATTTGACCTGAAGACTGGGCCATTGCTGAAGGCGAGCCTGGTCAGGCTGGGAGCGCAGGAGCATGTGGCGCTGCTCACGCTGCATCACATCGTCACGGACGGCTGGTCGATGGGGGTGTTTGTCAAGGAATTGGCGGCACTGTACGGTCAATACGCGGCCGGTGAGGCGGCGCAGTTGGCGCCGCTGCCGGTGCAGTACGCGGACTACGCGATGTGGCAGCGCAGTTGGCTGCAAGGAGAGATGCTGCAGCGCCAGCTCCAATACTGGAGCGAGCAACTGCAAGGTGGGCCCACGCTGCTGGAGCTGCCCACCGATCGGCCGCGGCCCGTGCAGGCCAGCTTTGCCGGCCAAAACGTGCCGGTGCGGATCGAGACCGAGCTGACCCAGCAATTACAGGCGCTGGCGCGGCACCATAACGCGACGCTGTTTATGGTGCTACTGGCGGGCTACCAATTGCTGCTGAGTCGCTTGAGCGGCCAGGACGATGTTGTTGTAGGTGTGCCCATCGCTGGGCGCACGCACGCGGACACAGAGGGCCTGATCGGGTTCTTTGTCAACACGCTAGCGCTGCGCACGCGGGTACTTGGGAGCGATAGTGTGCAAGCCTTGCTAGCGCAGGTCAGGCTAATCACCCTGCAGGGCTACGAACAACAAGATCTGCCGTTTGAGAAGCTGGTGGAGGTGCTGCAGCCCGTACGCGATCTGAGTCGACAGCCGGTCTTCCAGACGATGTTCGTTCTGCAGAACGTGCCGGCAGTGGAATTGGACCTGCCGGGGCTGCGACTGCGCCAAGAGCCGTCGGCAAGGGGGACAACGAAATTTGACCTCACGCTCAACCTCAGCGAGGTCGCAGGCGTGGTGGAGGGTACGCTGGATTACGCCACGGACCTGTTCGATGCGAGCACCATCGAGCGTATGGCTGGGCAATACGAACGCATTTTGCGCGCGATGGTAAGCGATGTGCAGCAGCCAATCGGGGGTATCGAGCTGCTCGATGCAGCTGAGCGTGATCAGATACTGGTGCAGTGGAACGACACGGCGCGGGAGGTGCAAGAGCAGACCCTGGTGGAGCTGTTCGAGGCGCAGGTGGAAGCGACGCCGCAGGCGGTGGCGCTGGTGTGCGGGGAACAGGAGTTGAGCTACGGAGAACTGAACGCGCGTGCCAACCGGCTGGCACACGTGCTGATAGCGCGCGGGGTGGGGCCAGAGGACATTGTGGGGTTGTGCCTGGAGCGCAGCGTGGAGATGGTGGTAAGCCTGCTGGGCATACTGAAGGCTGGGGCGGCGTACTTGCCGCTGGACCCGGCGTACCCGGCGCAGCGTCTGAGCGCGATGCTGGAGGACGCGCAGCCGCTGTGCCTGATCACCCGAGGGGCATTGGTGGCAGAGCTCAGTGGCGCTGGGCGAGACGCCGTGTCGATGCTGTTGTGGGAGGATGAGGTGCTGCAGGTGCAGATGCAGGAGGCCGCGCAAAGCGACCCCGCCGAGCACGAGCGGGTGCGCCCGCTGGGTCCACACAGTCCGGCCTACGTGATCTACACCTCGGGCTCAACAGGCCAGCCGAAAGGTGTGATCATATCGCACGGTAACTTGAGCAACTATTTGCAGTGGTCGCACGCCAACTACTATGAGCAAACCCAAGGAGATGGCTCTCCGGCCGTTCATTCGTTTGGATTCGATGGGCTTGTGACCACACTATACGGCCCACTACTTGCTGGTCAGACTTTGATGCTGCCTACGCCGGGGAGGGAAGCGCAGTCGCTGTTAGACCGGCTGGGTGACAAGCCGTGCACGCTGGTGAAGATGACGCCGTCGCACCTGCACTTCGTCAATACGCTACTGGAGGCGAGTGAACGCGCCAGCGCGCCTACGCTGCAACTCATGTTGGGCGGTGAAGCGCTTATTCCGAGAGATGTGCACTACTGGCAGCGGCGATTCCCGACTGTGCGTCTGATCAACCACTATGGTCCAACCGAATTGACGGTGGGATGTACGACGTTTGACATCCTCGACAGCGTGGATGGCGTGGGAAGCATCCCGATCGGACGCCCGATCTGGAACACGCGCCTGTATGTCCTCGATGCACGGCTGCAACTAGTTGCGATTGGGGTTGTCGGCGAATTATACGTTGCAGGACGCGGAGTGGCCTTGGGCTACCTGGGCAAGCGCGGTCAGACTGCGCAACGTTTCGTGGCCTGCCCTTGGGGCGGGCCGGGTGAACGCATGTACCGGACAGGTGACCGCGTGCGTCGGCGTGCTGATGGTGTCATCGAGTACTTCGGTCGCGCCGACCAGCAGATGAAGGTAAGGGGCTACCGCGTCGAGGCTGGGGAGGTTGAGGCCGCACTGCGGAGGGTGGAGGGCATCGTCAAGGCTGCGGTCGTGACGCAAGAAGACAGCCGCGGAACGAGCCGGATCGTCGCCTACCTAGTTTGGCGCATCGGGGCCGCAGTGCAGTCAGCGACACAGCTGAGGGAATCCATAGGGCGCCATCTGCCGGACTACATGGTCCCTTCCGCCTTCGTGCCCATGGTCGAGCTACCCATGACCGCAAACGGAAAATTGGACAAGCGTGCCTTACCGATACCGAGCAGAGAAGGCGTGGCGTATGAAGCGCCGCGCAATGAGCTTGAAAGACTCATTGCCGACGCGTACTCCAAGCTGCTGGATGTGCGGGATGTTGGCATCCACGACAACTTCTTCGATCTTGGTGGTCATTCGCTGCTGGTAATGCAACTGATCGCACGGTTGATTCCATACACCGGTTGTGACATTTCAGTCAGAACGCTATTCGAAAACCCAACCGTGGCTAGCCTAGCCGCGAGACTGATGTCCGAACAGACCCAGTCACAACCGGGTGCGGCGACGGGCGTGTCTGAGGTGGAGCGTGGATTTATCTAATGTTTCGCTTGCCATTCATTTAACAACGAATATTAACGGGCACTAACATGAGCATTCAATCTGTTCAAGAGCGTAATTTCACGTCGGGCAGTAGCAGGCAGGATTCTGCGCGAACCCCGACAAAGCTGCAACCATTTCGCGCACTGACAAGCCTGTTCGCTGTCGTATGCCTGCATAGCGTTGCAGTCCTCAATTTCGGATTTGCGATCATTGGATACCTTTATCTGCATCACCACTTAAAGGGAGGGGAGCGCTGGGGCGAGCAAGTCGCGATGAACGAGGCCGAGGTGGTCGAGCGTGTCAAAAGGAGGGCTCTTGTGCATGAGCCCATGCGAGATAAGCAGTTCATCGCGTCGCGAGACATTCCTTGGTCAGGTATAGAGGCGGACGAGATTGTTGACCTGCTTCACAAGTGTATTCGGTCCATCCTGCCGGTGCTGCATCCAGCGCAGCACCTTCGTGTGGACCGAATCGTCTGGTCGGTTATGACTAAGTGCGCGCTGTTGGGGGGGGCACGATGAGCATTCCGACGCTTGTCGCAGTGAATCCGTCGGAACCACTCTGTGCAGGCATCGCAGCCCGCGTGCGTACACTTCAACCGCAGGAACAGGCTACCCGCAACGATTTCCGTGGTATTCCGATGGTGATCGAAGCGCAGAATCCAGCAGATGCAGGTGAGGCACGGACTCTGCTGGCCGAAAGAGGGCTGGAAATTCTGGACCAAGTCGAACGACATGGAGCCGTTTTGTTGCGCGGATTCGGTGTAGCAACGGGGGGCGATTTCGAGCAGGCCATGCTGTCCATTCCGCAGGTGCGTGGCATGAACCAGGTATTCATGTCCGAGCTTGGACGCACTGTAATCGACGGCGCTCGCTTCGTGTTGCACACCAACACGCTGTACAAGACCGGGGGATCGTTCAGCCCCGTTGGCGGCTTCCACGCAGAGAACTACTACAGCCCGGACGTGCCGCGCTACATCGCTTTCTTCTGCGAGCAGCCTTCGACGTTGGGCGGCGAGACCGGTGTCGTAGACATGGCCAAGGTTTACGAGGAACTGCCCGAGCGGATCAGGGCTCATCTGGCCGCGGAAGCATGCTCTGTCAAAAGTGTCCGTTTAGCCGAGGTTGCAAGCCGCTACAACACCACCGAGGCCGTTGCACTGCAAACTTGTCATGAGGCGGGGCTCGAGGTTATGGAAAAGGGTGGTCATGCTCACGTCTGTTTCTACAAGCCATGCTGTATTAAGTTGTCGGCTATCAATGGCATCGCACTGGTAACCAATATTTCGGGCGAGTTGGAAGGCTTGGGCCTTGGAAAACATCTCCACGAAGAGTTCCGTGCCGACTACAGCGATGCGAAGTGGGCGATGCATCGACTGGCGTGGAGATTCTCCTGGCTGACGTTGATCCTGCAGATGGTGGAAAGTCCGGGCGCAGTAGGGCTTGTGCTCAAGGAAATGCTCAAGTCCGCCTTCGGCAGAATTCGCCGGCAGCCACCGGCGACTCGTCTTGGTGCATTCGGGACCCGAATCAGTGAAGCGTTCACCCCGGCCGACGTGCAATCTCTGGCCCGCTCAATGCGCCGAAATTTTTCATCCTTTCACTGGCGGACGGGAGACATCTTCATTCTCGACAACATGCGCATGGCACACGCCGGCATGCCCGGCTTCGGTCCCAGGACCATTCGGGCTTTCATTTTCAATCCAATCGACATTGCGCCGCGAGCCGGCAGCGGCCTGGCTGACCCAGGCGCGCTCGGCGATGCTCCATGCGTCGGTGAGCAGTTCGCCGCTTTGCGCACAGACGGCGCTGCGAGCGATGGACCTCTTCCACGTGAACCTCGACGATGAGCAATTTCTTCGGCGTAGAGACGCGAATGGCGGCGTTACCGGCGCCTTGCATCTTCCCAACTACCGTGTTTAGACAGGAGCTAAGCTATGAAAAACCCTTTTGAAGACGACAACACTCAATACCTGGTGTTGCGCAATTCGGCTGGCCAGCATTCTTTGTGGCCTCACTCCAACGACGTGCCAGACGGTTGGACCCAAGTACTCGGCCCTGAGTCGCGCGTGGCATGCATCAAGTACGTCGAGGAGCATTGGACGGACGTGCGTCCGATCGAGGCATGACCCGTATGCCTGCTGTCGTTGCTCAACGGAGCATTCTGATCAACGCCTGGGGAAGCATGGGCGATGTGGCGCCCTTCCTGGCACTTGGACAGGGCCTGGCACGCTCTGGCGCACAGGTGACGGTACTCACGACGGCCAATTTCGGCCCGACCGTGATTTCGGCTGGGTTGGCATTTGAAAGCATCGGCTCCCAGGAGGCCTGCGAGCGGGCATTGGCCGATCCAGCATTGTGGGATCCGCAGCGTGCGGATGCGCTAATCGATGCGTTGTTTGAACTGACGATATCGCAGTTGCGCACTAGCCTTCTGCAAGCCAAGCGTAGCGGACCAGTGTTGTTCATCGCCGGCACTCGAGGCATTCGCGCGCGTGAGGTGCTGGCGGACCTTGGTTTGCCGATCTTGGGCGTCTATCTCACGCCCGAAATCTTCCGTGCCGACCACTCCAGCTGCAAGCTAGGACTTTTTCCACCGTGGTTTGCTCAGGCCGGTGAGAGCGACCCGGAAGCGATGCTGATGACCGGCTTTGTGCCAGTTGACGGTCAGCCCGGGAATCCCGACACACTGGCTCGTTTGCAGGACTTCCTGCGTCAGGGCCCAGCGCCAGTGACATTCACATTCGGGACAGCGATGAAGCAGGGCGAAAGCCTCTTCGCTGCGGCGCGCGATGCTTGCAGGCAATTGAATTGCCGCGCCATATTCCTCTCGCGCTTTGAAGAACAGATACCGCAGGATCTCGATGAAGATCAATTCCTGCACATTGATTACATGCCATTGCGGATTCTATTGCCATTGACGAGCGCGCTGGTTTTTCACGGTGGAGTTGGCACCTGCGCTCAGGCATTGATTGCGGGTTGTCCGCAGGTGGTCGTGCCCATGGCGCACGACCAGATGGCCAATGCGGACCGAGTCGTGGCTTTGGGAGTTGGCGCGGCCGTCCTTGGCGACGATCGGGATGGACCGAAATTAGCGATCATCATGCGCAAGGCGATGAACGATGCCGCCATTCTGGACGTATGCAAGCGATACTCCAGCGTCGCGCGCGAAGCTGATGGATTGCGCACAGCTATCGCACGCATTGAGTCTTGCTTCGCGGAGGTGGCAAACCACGTTGTCGTGCAGGGCGGCGTGGTGCCAGCGTGTGGCGCAGTTTCTCCAATCAAGTAAACGCATAAATGAAAGATGTCATGATCAATATCGCCGAATTGTTGTCGGACATGGATGCCCGTGGTGCTCAGTTCTGGATCGAGAAGGATCGTCTTCACTATTCGGCGCCCAAAGATCAGTTGACGACGGCCGACATCCATTCGCTTCGCGAACACAAGAACCAGATCATCGAATTCCTAAAAGGTACGGCGGCGACGGCGGTCTCGCAGCGGGCAGCGGATGGCGGGCCGCCCCCATTGAGTTATGCGCAGACCAGACTGTGGGCACTAGAGCAGATTGAGCCGCTCGGCGAGGTTTACAACTCCTGCTTCGGGATCAGTCTGAAGGGCAAGCTGGATTCCAAATCGCTGGCGTCCGCTGTGCAAGGAATCGTCGATCGCCACGAAGTTTTGCGAACTGTTTTCACGATGGTTGACGAGTCGCCTGTTCAGACCATCATGCCATCCGTAGTTGTCCCAATTGCGCGCGAGGAGGTTGTTGGGAGCGATCAGAATGATCGCCAAACAAGGATGATAGACATCGTAAAACGGGAACGCGCAAAGCCGTTCGACCTGTCCTTGGGGCCGATGCTTCGCGTCACACTCATCCGCGTCGACGAGCACGATCATGTGCTGATTCTGGTGCTTCATCATATTATTTGTGATGGATGGTCGATGACGGTTTTCGCAAGAGAGCTGTCTTCGCTCTATGCGGGTGCCAATCTGCCCGCGCTGGCCGTCCAATATGCGGACTATGCCATCTGGCAACGCGAGCAGTTGCGAGGTGTCTCGCTGGCAAAACAAGAGCAGTGGTGGAAGACAGCGCTGCTCGGTGCACCTGAAGGGGTTGACTTGCCATTGGACCGATCCCGTCCTCAGCGCCAGAGTTTCAATGGTGCTCAAATGGACATCATCATTCCTGGGCCATTGAGCGAAAAGCTGATTGAGCTCGGCCGCGCCCGTGGGGCGACGCTGTTCATGGTGCTGCTGGCAGGCTTCAAGCTCGTGCTGGCGCGGTGGTCGAATCAGACTGACATCGTTGTCGGCACTCCTATCGCTGGCCGTCCCCGCCGCGAACTGGAAGACTTGATTGGCTTCTTCGCCAACACGCTTGTGTTGAGGACGGATCTGTCCGGCGACCCAACTTTTGACGATTTGTTGAAACGGGTGCGCGAGAACTGTCTTGACGCCTATTCGAACCAGGACCTGCCCTTTGAACGAGTCGTCGAGCTGATCAACCCCAAGCGGGATCTTTCGCGCCATCTGCTTTTTCAGATAATGTTCGCCCTCGGCAATATGCCAACCGGGAAACTGGCTCTGCCGGAGCTCGAAGTTTCTCAACTTGCCATGCCCAACGCCAGCAGCAAGTTCGATCTCACCTTGAATTTGGTGGAAACCTCGAACGGCGTGAGTGGCATCATCGAGTACAGTACGGACCTGTTTGATGCGAGCACTATCGAGCGTATGGCTGGGCACTTAGTGCAGGTGTTGGAGGAAGTGGCGCGAGAGCCCTCAATGCCGTTGGCGCGCATTTCGATGTTGGGCCAAGGTGAGCGCGAGCTGGTGCTCAAGCAATGGAACGACACGGCGCGGGAGGTGCAAGAGCAGACCCTGGTGGAGCTGTTCGAGGCACAGGTGGAAGCGACGCCGCAGGCGGTGGCGCTGGTGTGCGGGGAACAGGAGTTGAGCTACGGGGAACTGAACGCGCGTGCCAACCGGCTGGCACACGTGCTGATAGCGCGCGGGTGGGGCCAGAGGACATTGTGGGGTTGTGCCTGGAGCGCAGCGTGGAGATGGTGGTGAGCCTGCTGGGCATACTGAAGGCTGGGGCGGCGTACCTCTCACTAGACCCTGCCTATCCGCAGGAGCGCCTGCTCAATATGCTCTGTGCTGCCCAGCCGGTGGTCCTGCTCAGCGACGCACGGCTGGGCGAGCGGTTGCACGAGGCGGGCACGCCGCTTCTGTTGTGGGACGACGAAGGTACGCAGCATCTGTTGGCGCAGGCCAGCGTCGCCGATCCCAGTGACTTAGACCGGGGTCGCATGTTGAACGCGAACAGTCCGGCCTACGTAATCTACACCTCCGGCTCCACGGGCAAGCCCAAGGGGTGGTCATGCCCCACAAGCCGCTGATGAACTTGGTCCATTGGCAGCATCTCGGTGCCGGCCTTGCGCAGCCACTACGCACTTTGCAATTCGCGGCGCTCGGATTTGACGTATCCTTCCAAGAGATCTTCAGCGCCTTGTGCAGCGGATCGACCATTGTGTTGATTGATCATGAGACACGAATCGATTTCGCCCGGCTGTTGCAGGCGGTGACGTCCATGCGTATCGAGCGGCTGTTCCTGCCCTATGTGGCGCTGCAGGCGCTGTGCGAGAACGGGTTGAGCGCAGACGTGACGAGGTTGCGCGATGAAGGTCGGCTAGCCTTGCGCGAAGTGATCACGGCAGGTGAACAGCTGCGCATTAGCCCTGCGATTGCGGATTTTTTCCGGCAGCTTCCACAATGCCGCTTCTACAACCATTACGGCACAACCGAGAACCACATGGCCACGTGGCACATGATGCCTCAAGATGTTGACGCGTGGCCGTTGTTGCCGCCTATCGGACGGCCTATCTGGAACAACCAGGCCTATGTGCTGGACAGGCACTTGCAGCCGGCGCCCATTGGCGTGGTGGGCGAGCTATACATGTCCGGCGTGATGCTGGCGCGGGGTTATCTGCGGCGGCCAGAACTTACGGCGCAGAGCTTCGTGGCGTGTCCATTCGGACCGGCGGGTAGCCGGATGTACCGCACGGGCGACCTGGCGCTCTGGCGGACCGACGGTGAGCTCGAACACCTGGGACGGGCGGACCAGCAGTTAAAGATTCGGGCTACCGTGTCGAGCCCGGGGAGGTCGAGGCGGCACTGGCTTCGCATGAGGATGTGGCGCAGGCGTGCGTGGTGGTGCATCCAGGCCAGCATGAGGGTGACTTGCGGTTGGTGGGCTATGTCATGCCGGCTCCTGGCAAAGATGTGGAGGCTGGTATCGTGCGCCGCTATCTTGCGCAACGATTGCCTGAACATATGGTTCCCTCCGCGATTGTCGTCGTGCGGGATCAGCTGATGCTGACACCCAGCGGCAAGATTGACAGGAAGGCGTTGCCGGCGCCGGACATGCAAGCGTTTGGAGTGCGCTTTTATGAGGCGGCCCAGGGTCCGGTGGAGACCGCACTGGTCCAGTTGTG
Organism: Collimonas fungivorans; assembly: GCF_001584145.1. NCBI lineage: Bacteria > Pseudomonadati > Pseudomonadota > Betaproteobacteria > Burkholderiales > Oxalobacteraceae > Collimonas > Collimonas fungivorans. The sequence goes on from NZ_CP013232.1 coordinate 571,413, forward strand.
GCAAGAGCTGTTGGGCCAGCCGCAGGTGGGTCGGCACGACAATTTCTTCGAGTTGGGAGGACATTCGTTGCTGGCCACGAGGCTGGTGTCGCAGCTCAGACAGCGGCTGCAGGTGGAAGTGCCTGTGAGGGCGCTGTTTGAAGAGCCCAGCGTGGCGCAGCTGGCGCAGCGGGTGCAGGAACTGCAGGCACAAGGTCAAGCGCTGAACTTGCCGGCGTTGCAGGCACAGCCACGCCCGCAGATTGTGCCGCTGTCGTTTGCACAGGAGCGGCTGTGGTTCCTGGAGCAACTGCAACCGGGGCTGGCGCAGTACAACATACCGATGGCGGTAGAGCTACACGGCGTTCTTGATGAGCAGGCGCTGGAGCAGGCGCTGCAAGCGCTGGTGGACAGACACGAGTCGCTACGAACGAGGTTTGAAGCCATCGATGGCGTGCCGCAGCAGCAAGTGCTGGCGCAGTTGCAGGTGAAGTGGCACTTGGTGGACCTCAGCGCGCTGACGGCCGAGCAAGGCCAGGCGCAGGTGCGAGAAGTGGCGCAGGCAGAAGCGAGGCAAATATTTGACCTGAAGACTGGGCCATTGCTGAAGGCGAGCCTGGTCAGGCTGGGAGCGCAGGAGCATGTGGCGCTGCTCACGCTGCATCACATCGTCACGGACGGCTGGTCGATGGGGGTGTTTGTCAAGGAATTGGCGGCACTGTACGGTCAATACGCGGCCGGTGAGGCGGCGCAGTTGGCGCCGCTGCCGGTGCAGTACGCGGACTACGCGATGTGGCAGCGCAGTTGGCTGCAAGGAGAGATGCTGCAGCGCCAGCTCCAATACTGGAGCGAGCAACTGCAAGGTGGGCCCACGCTGCTGGAGCTGCCCACCGATCGGCCGCGGCCCGTGCAGGCCAGCTTTGCCGGTGCGACGCGCGCGTTGCAGCTGCCCCAGGAGCTGAGCGAGCAGGTGGAGCAGCTGGCGCAGCGCAGAGGCGTCACGCCTTTCATGGTGTTGCTGGCGGTCTACCAGGTGCTGTTGGCCAAGCTGAGCGGCCAGCGCGACATCGTCATCGGTTCGCCGATTGCGGGGCGCACACACGCGGACACGGAAGGCCTGATCGGGTTCTTCGTCAACACGCTGGCGCTGCGCGCGAACATCGACCTTGATCGCGGCTTTGAGGACCTGCTCGCCCAGGTTCGTGAGACGATCTTGGGTGCATACGCGCACCAGGACCTGCCCTTCGAGAAGGTGGTCGAAGTGCTGCAGCCGCAGCGCTCACTGTCGCACACGCCGGTATTCCAGGCGATGTTCGTGCTGCAGAACGTGCCGATGATGGAGGTCGATGTGCCGGGGCTACGCATGAGCGGCGTGGCGCAAGACGGTGGCGCAACAAAGTTCGACCTGATGCTAGCGTTGAGGCAGACCGCACAAGGTTTGCAGGGTAGCTTGCAATACGCCAGCGAGCTGTTCGATGCGTCGACGATCCAGCGCTGGGCGGGGTACTTCGAGCAGTTGGTGCGTGAGGTAGTGAACCAGCCCAGGCTGGCACTGAGCCGCATCGAGCTGCTCGATGCAGCTGAGCGTGATCAGATACTGGTGCAATGGAACGACACGGCGCGGGAAGTGCAAGAGCAGACCCTGGTGGAGCTGTTCGAGGCACAGGTGGAAGCGACGCCGCAGGCGGTGGCGCTGGTGTGCGGGGAACAGGAGTTGAGCTACGGGGAACTGAACGCGCGTGCCAACCGGCTGGCACACGTGCTGATAGCGCGCGGGGTGGGGCCAGAGGACATTGTGGGGTTGTGCCTGGAGCGCAGCGTGGAGATGGTGGTAAGCCTGCTGGGCATACTGAAGGCTGGGGCGGCGTACTTGCCGCTGGACCCGGCGTACCCGGCGCAGCGTCTGAGCGCGATGCTGGAGGACGCGCAGCCGCTGTGCCTGATCACCCGAGGGGCATTGGTGGCAGAGCTCAGTGGCGCTGGGCGAGACGCCGTGTCGATGCTGTTGTGGGAGGATGAGGTGCTGCAGGTGCAGATGCAGGAGGCCGCGCAAAGCGACCCCGCCGAGCACGAGCGGGTGCGCCCGCTGGGTCCACACAGTCCGGCCTACGTGATCTACACCTCGGGCTCAACGGGAAAACCTAAGGGAGTGGTGGTTGAGCAGCGCAACCTACTGAACTTCCTCCAAACCATAGGGGCGAAACTGCGCGTGCAGCCTTCAGACCGGTTGCTTGCGGTGACGACTATCGGCTTTGACATTGCGGGGCTGGAGCTGTACGCGCCACTGCTGGCTGGTGCGCGCGTGGTGCTGGCCGAGCACGAGACGGTGCAGGACCCGTTGCTACTGGCCGAGTTTCTGCATGACAGTGGTGCCACGCTGATGCAGGCCACACCCACGCTGTGGCGGTTGCTCCTGACGCAGGACAGTCAGGTCTTGAAGGGCCTGCGCGTGCTGGTGGGCGGCGAAGCCTTACCGTCCGATTTAAGTGCCGCGCTGAGCCAATTGGCGCGCGAGGTCATCAACTTATATGGCCCTACCGAGACCACGATTTGGTCGACCATGGCGTGGCTGCAAGCCAACGCGGAGCAGGCTGCGCCCATTGGGCGCCCGCTTGGTAACACGCAGGTCTACGTGCTGGACGCCTACCTGCGGCCGTGCCGGTGGGTGTGGCAGGGGAGCTGTACATTGCTGGGGCGGGATTGGCGCGAGGCTACCTGAGACGGCCCGGGCTAACGGCCGAGCGTTTTGTGCCTGCGCGCATGGGCAGCCCGGCACGCGGATGTACCGCACGGGAGATTTGGCGCACTGGCGCGAGGACGGACAACTGGAGTACCTGGGGCGGGTTGACCAGCAGGTGAAGATCCGCGGCCACCGTATTGAGCCTGGAGAGATCGAGGCGGTGCTGGCGCAGCACGATGGCGTGGCGCAGGCGGTGGTGGTGGCGCGTGAAGACATTGCTGGCGACAAGCGCCTGGTGGCTTATGTGGTGGCATCGCAGGAACAGGGCAAGAGCAAATGCTGGACGTGGCGGCTCTGCGCGACGCGCTGGCGCTAGAACTGCCGCACTACATGGTGCCGACGGCCTTTGTGCAGCTCAAGGCTTTGCCGCTGACACCGAATGGCAAGCTTGACAGGAAGGCCCTGCCGGCACCCGAGGGAGAAGCGTTTGTGCGGCGCATGTATGAGGCACCGGTGGGCGAGATTGAACAGATGCTGGCCTCCATTTGGAGCGAACTGCTCAAGATCGAGAAAGTGGGACGTCACGACAACTTCTTCGAGCTGGGCGGCCATTCGCTGCTGGCGACACAGGTGATTTCGAAGCTTCGCAAGGCGCTGGAGCTGGAGTTGCCGTTGCGTGCGATGTTCGAATCGCCGACAGTAGAAGCGCTGGCCGCACATGCGGCAGGAGAGCAGGCGCAACCGCTGGAACTATTGCCGATTGTGGCGGTGTCCAGGCAGGAAGCTTTGGCGCTGTCCTTTGCGCAGGAGCGGTTATGGTTTCTTGACCAGTTTGAAGGGCAAAGTGCGATATACAACATCCCTGTGTCGCTGCGGCTACAGGGAACACTCGATACACAAGCGCTGCAACGTACTCTCAATGAACTGGTGAGGCGACATGAGTCGCTACGTACGACGTTTGATTCACTCGACGGGTTCCGCGGCAACTGATAGGGCATGAGGTGCACGTTGCATTGCCGGTCGTGGATTTGACGCAAGTGCGCCAGGAGGATCGAGAGGGCCAAGCGTGGAGCTTGCGCAGCAAGAGGCGCAGACGCCGTTTGATCTGAGTGAAGGGCCGCTGATGCGGACCAAGCTGATCAAACTGGGGGAACAGGACCATGTGGTGCTGTTTACGATGCATCATATTGTGTCTGATGGTTGGTCGATTGGTGTGCTGGTGCGAGAGGTGGCGGCGCTGTATGCGGCGTACGTGCGCGGCGAGGGGACGCCGTTGGCGCCGTTGGCGATACAGTACGCTGACTTTGCGCACTGGCAGCGCCAGTGGCTCAGTGGACAGGTGCTAGAGCGGCAGATGGGGTACTGGAAGGAGCAGCTTGACGCGGCGCCTACACTGCTGAACTTGCCGACGGACCGGCCGCGCCCGGCAGTGCAAAGTCACCGAGGAGCGAGGTTGGGTTTTGAGATTCCTGCGACTGTGACGGGGCGTTGCACGAGTTGGGCAAGCAGTCGCAAGCGACGCTGTTCATGGTGCTGACAGCGGCCTTTAACGTCTTGCTGTCGCGCTACTCGGGGCAGACGGACATTTGCATAGGCACGCCCATTGCAAACCGCAATCGAGCGGAGATCGAATCGCTAATTGGTTTCTTTGTGAACACGCTGGTGCTGCGAACGCAGTTGCATGACGATTCCACGTTCGCTGAGTTGCTGCAGCAAGTGCGCAAGACGGCGCTGGATGCGTATGCGCACCAAGACGTGCCCTTCGAACAGTTGGTGGAGGTGCTCAATCCGCAGCGCCATACGAGTCACGCGCCGCTGTTCCAGGTGATGTTGGTGCTGCAGAACGCCCCGATGGACAGTCTTGACTTGCCTGGTCTGAGCATGCGCCCGGTGCACTCGAGCAGCGCTACTGCGAAGTTTGACCTGACCCTAAGTTTCATAGAAGCCGAGGGACAACTGTACGCAGGGCTTGAGTACAGTACGGACCTGTTTGATGCGAGCACTATCGAGCGTATGGCTGGGCACTTAGTGCAGGTGTTGGAGGAGTGGCGCGAGAGCCCTCAATGCCGTTGGCGCGCATTTCGATGTTGGGCCAAGGTGAGCGCGAGCTGGTGCTCAAGCAATGGAACGACACGGCGCGGGAGGTGCAAGAGCAGACCCTGGTGGAGCTGTTCGAGGCACAGGTGGAAGCGACGCCGCAGGCGGTGGCGCTGGTGTGCGGGGAACAGGAGTTGAGCTACGGGGAACTGAACGCGCGTGCCAACCGGCTGGCACACGTGCTGATAGCGCGCGGGGTGGGGCCAGAGGACATTGTGGGGTTGTGCCTGGAGCGCAGCGTGGAGATGGTGGTGAGCCTGCTGGGCATACTGAAGGCTGGGGCGGCGTACCTCTCACTAGACCCTGCCTATCCGCAGGAGCGCCTGCTCAATATGCTCTGTGCTGCCCAGCCGGTGGTCCTGCTCAGCGACGCACGGCTGGGCGAGCGGTTGCACGAGGCGGGCACGCCGCTTCTGTTGTGGGACGACGAAGGTACGCAGCATCTGTTGGCGCAGGCCAGCGTCGCCGATCCCAGTGACTTAGACCGGGGTCGCATGTTGAACGCGAACAGTCCGGCCTACGTAATCTACACCTCCGGCTCCACGGGCAAGCCCAAGGGGGTGGTCATGCCCCACAAGCCGCTGATGAACTTGGTCCATTGGCAGCATCTCGGTGCCGGCCTTGCGCAGCCACTACGCACTTTGCAATTCGCGGCGCTCGGATTTGACGTATCCTTCCAAGAGATCTTCAGCGCCTTGTGCAGCGGATCGACCATTGTGTTGATTGATCATGAGACACGAATCGATTTCGCCCGGCTGTTGCAGGCGGTGACGTCCATGCGTATCGAGCGGCTGTTCCTGCCCTATGTGGCGCTGCAGGCGCTGTGCGAGAACGGGTTGAGCGCAGACGTGACGAGGTTGCGCGATGAAGGTCGGCTAGCCTTGCGCGAAGTGATCACGGCAGGTGAACAGCTGCGCATTAGCCCTGCGATTGCGGATTTTTTCCGGCAGCTTCCACAATGCCGCTTCTACAACCATTACGGCACAACCGAGAACCACATGGCCACGTGGCACATGATGCCTCAAGATGTTGACGCGTGGCCGTTGTTGCCGCCTATCGGACGGCCTATCTGGAACAACCAGGCCTATGTGCTGGACAGGCACTTGCAGCCGGCGCCCATTGGCGTGGTGGGCGAGCTATACATGTCCGGCGTGATGCTGGCGCGGGGTTATCTGCGGCGGCCAGAACTTACGGCGCAGAGCTTCGTGGCGTGTCCATTCGGACCGGCGGGTAGCCGGATGTACCGCACGGGCGACCTGGCGCTCTGGCGGACCGACGGTGAGCTCGAACACCTGGGACGGGCGGACCAGCAGTTAAAGATTCGGGGCTACCGTGTCGAGCCCGGGGAGGTCGAGGCGGCACTGGCTTCGCATGAGGATGTGGCGCAGGCGTGCGTGGTGGTGCATCCAGGCCAGCATGAGGGTGACTTGCGGTTGGTGGGCTATGTCATGCCGGCTCCTGGCAAAGATGTGGAGGCTGGTATCGTGCGCCGCTATCTTGCGCAACGATTGCCTGAACATATGGTTCCCTCCGCGATTGTCGTCGTGCGGGATCAGCTGATGCTGACACCCAGCGGCAAGATTGACAGGAAGGCGTTGCCGGCGCCGGACATGCAAGCGTTTGGAGTGCGCTTTTATGAGGCGGCCCAGGGTCCGGTGGAGACCGCACTGGTCCAGTTGTGGCAAGAGCTGTTGGGCCAGCCGCAGGTGGGTCGGCACGACAATTTCTTCGAGTTGGGAGGACATTCGTTGCTGGCCACGAGGCTGGTGTCGCAGCTCAGACAGCGGCTGCAGGTGGAAGTGCCTGTGAGGGCGCTGTTTGAAGAGCCCAGCGTGGCGCAGCTGGCGCAGCGGGTGCAGGAACTGCAGGCACAAGGTCAAGCGCTGAACTTGCCGGCGTTGCAGGCACAGCCACGCCCGCAGATTGTGCCGCTGTCGTTTGCACAGGAGCGGCTGTGGTTCCTGGAGCAACTGCAACCGGGGCTGGCGCAGTACAACATACCGATGGCGGTAGAGCTACACGGCGTTCTTGATGAGCAGGCGCTGGAGCAGGCGCTGCAAGCGCTGGTGGACAGACACGAGTCGCTACGAACGAGGTTTGAAGCCATCGATGGCGTGCCGCAGCAGCAAGTGCTGGCGCAGTTGCAGGTGAAGTGGCACTTGGTGGACCTCAGCGCGCTGACGGCCGAGCAAGGCCAGGCGCAGGTGCGAGAAGTGGCGCAGGCAGAAGCGAGGCAAATATTTGACCTGAAGACTGGGCCATTGCTGAAGGCGAGCCTGGTCAGGCTGGGAGCGCAGGAGCATGTGGCGCTGCTCACGCTGCATCACATCGTCACGGACGGCTGGTCGATGGGGGTGTTTGTCAAGGAATTGGCGGCACTGTACGGTCAATACGCGGCCGGTGAGGCGGCGCAGTTGGCGCCGCTGCCGGTGCAGTACGCGGACTACGCGATGTGGCAGCGCAGTTGGCTGCAAGGAGAGATGCTGCAGCGCCAGCTCCAATACTGGAGCGAGCAACTGCAAGGTGGGCCCACGCTGCTGGAGCTGCCCACCGATCGGCCGCGGCCCGTGCAGGCCAGCTTTGCCGGTGCGACGCGCGCGTTGCAGCTGCCCCAGGAGCTGAGCGAGCAGGTGGAGCAGCTGGCGCAGCGCAGAGGCGTCACGCCTTTCATGGTGTTGCTGGCGGTCTACCAGGTGCTGTTGGCCAAGCTGAGCGGCCAGCGCGACATCGTCATCGGTTCGCCGATTGCGGGGCGCACACACGCGGACACGGAAGGCCTGATCGGGTTCTTCGTCAACACGCTGGCGCTGCGCGCGAACATCGACCTTGATCGCGGCTTTGAGGACCTGCTCGCCCAGGTTCGTGAGACGATCTTGGGTGCATACGCGCACCAGGACCTGCCCTTCGAGAAGGTGGTCGAAGTGCTGCAGCCGCAGCGCTCACTGTCGCACACGCCGGTATTCCAGGCGATGTTCGTGCTGCAGAACGTGCCGATGATGGAGGTCGATGTGCCGGGGCTACGCATGAGCGGCGTGGCGCAAGACGGTGGCGCAACAAAGTTCGACCTGATGCTAGCGTTGAGGCAGACCGCACAAGGTTTGCAGGGTAGCTTGCAATACGCCAGCGAGCTGTTCGATGCGTCGACGATCCAGCGCTGGGCGGGGTACTTCGAGCAGTTGGTGCGTGAGGTAGTGAACCAGCCCAGGCTGGCACTGAGCCGCATCGAGCTGCTCGATGCAGCTGAGCGTGATCAGATACTGGTGCAATGGAACGACACGGCGCGGGAAGTGCAAGAGCAGACCCTGGTGGAGCTGTTCGAGGCACAGGTGGAAGCGACGCCGCAGGCGGTGGCGCTGGTGTGCGGGGAACAGGAGTTGAGCTACGGGGAACTGAACGCGCGTGCCAACCGGCTGGCACACGTGCTGATAGCGCGCGGGGTGGGGCCAGAGGACATTGTGGGGTTGTGCCTGGAGCGCAGCGTGGAGATGGTGGTAAGCCTGCTGGGCATACTGAAGGCTGGGGCGGCGTACTTGCCGCTGGACCCGGCGTACCCGGCGCAGCGTCTGAGCGCGATGCTGGAGGACGCGCAGCCGCTGTGCCTGATCACCCGAGGGGCATTGGTGGCAGAGCTCAGTGGCGCTGGGCGAGACGCCGTGTCGATGCTGTTGTGGGAGGATGAGGTGCTGCAGGTGCAGATGCAGGAGGCCGCGCAAAGCGACCCCGCCGAGCACGAGCGGGTGCGCCCGCTGGGTCCACACAGTCCGGCCTACGTGATCTACACCTCGGGCTCAACGGGAAAACCTAAGGGAGTGGTGGTTGAGCGCGCAAACGTCGAGGCCTTTGTTGCCTGGGCGCAGGCAGTGCTGTTTGGCACCGGGGTGCAACATGTATGGGCCACGACCTCGCTGAGCTTTGATGTTTCGGTCGTGGAGATCGTCGCGCCGCTGTGCGTGGGGATTTGCATTGAAATTCTTGGCAATATCCTGGATTTGGCGGATGCGCCTGATTATGGGAAAGCCAGCTTAATCAGCGGAGTGCCGTCGGCATTCTCGTCACTGCTGCAGCAATCGGTTTTGCCTAGCACGGTGCACAGCATCGTGCTGGCTGGCGAGGCGCTGCCGATCTCCCTCCTGCAGAAAATTCGTGGTGACCTGCCCGCATGCCGAGTGTTCAATATATACGGGCCAACGGAGGCGACTGTGTACGCGGTAAGCTGGGAGGCGCAGGAACAAGGCGCCCCGGCGATTGGGCGGCCGATTACCAACACGCAGGTCTACGTGCTGGACACCTACTTGCGGCCCGTGCCGGTGGGTGTGGCAGGGGAGCTGTACATTGCTGGGGCGGGATTGGCACGAGGCTACCTGAGAAGGCCCGGGCTAACGGCCGAGCGTTTTGTGGCCTGCGTGCATGGGCATCCTGGCACGCGCATGTACCGCACAGGGGATTTGGCGCGCTGGCGCGAGGACGGACAACTGGAGTACCTGGGGCGGGTTGACCAACAGGTGAAGATCCGTGGTTTTCGCATCGAACCGGGCGAGATTGAGGCCAAGCTGGGGGCGTGCGAAGGCGTACGAGAAGCGGTGGTGTTGGCTCGAGAGGATGTGCCAGGCGACAAGCGCCTGGTGGCTTATGTTGTGGCATCGCAGGAACAGGGGCAAGAGCAAACACTGGACGTGGCGGCTTTGCGCGACGCGCTGGCGCTCGAGCTGCCGCACTACATGGTGCCGGCGGCCTTCGTGCAGCTCAAGGCATTGCCGCTGACACCCAGCGGCAAGATTGACAGGAAGGCGTTGCCGGCGCCGGACATGCAAGCGTTTGGAGTGCGCTTTTATGAGGCGGCCCAGGGTCCGGTGGAGACCGCACTGGTCCAGTTGTGGCAAGAGCTGTTGGGCCAGCCGCAGGTGGGTCGGCACGACAATTTCTTCGAGTTGGGAGGACATTCGTTGCTGGCCACGAGGCTGGTGTCGCAGCTCAGACAGCGGCTGCAGGTGGAAGTGCCTGTGAGGGCGCTGTTTGAAGAGCCCAGCGTGGCGCAGCTGGCGCAGCGGGTGCAGGAACTGCAGGCACAAGGTCAAGCGCTGAACTTGCCGGCGTTGCAGGCACAGCCACGCCCGCAGATTGTGCCGCTGTCGTTTGCACAGGAGCGGCTGTGGTTCCTGGAGCAACTGCAACCGGGGCTGGCGCAGTACAACATACCGATGGCGGTAGAGCTACACGGCGTTCTTGATGAGCAGGCGCTGGAGCAGGCGCTGCAAGCGCTGGTGGACAGACACGAGTCGCTACGAACGAGGTTTGAAGCCATCGATGGCGTGCCGCAGCAGCAAGTGCTGGCGCAGTTGCAGGTGAAGTGGCACTTGGTGGACCTCAGCGCGCTGACGGCCGAGCAAGGCCAGGCGCAGGTGCGAGAAGTGGCGCAGGCAGAAGCGAGGCAAATATTTGACCTGAAGACTGGGCCATTGCTGAAGGCGAGCCTGGTCAGGCTGGGAGCGCAGGAGCATGTGGCGCTGCTCACGCTGCATCACATCGTCACGGACGGCTGGTCGATGGGGGTGTTTGTCAAGGAATTGGCGGCACTGTACGGTCAATACGCGGCCGGTGAGGCGGCGCAGTTGGCGCCGCTGCCGGTGCAGTACGCGGACTACGCGATGTGGCAGCGCAGTTGGCTGCAAGGAGAGATGCTGCAGCGCCAGCTCCAATACTGGAGCGAGCAACTGCAAGGTGGGCCCACGCTGCTGGAGCTGCCCACCGATCGGCCGCGGCCCGTGCAGGCCAGCTTTGCCGGTGCGACGCACGCGTTGCAGCTGCCCCAGGAGCTGAGCGAGCAGGTGGAGCAGCTGGCGCAGCGCAGAGGCGTCACGCCTTTCATGGTGTTGCTGGCGGTCTACCAGGTGCTGTTGGCCAAGCTGAGCGGCCAGCGCGACATCGTCATCGGTTCGCCGATTGCGGGGCGCACACACGCGGACACGGAAGGCCTGATCGGGTTCTTCGTCAACACGCTGGCGCTGCGCGCGAACATCGACCTTGATCGCGGCTTTGAGGACCTGCTCGCCCAGGTTCGTGAGACGATCTTGGGTGCATACGCGCACCAGGACCTGCCCTTCGAGAAGGTGGTCGAAGTGCTGCAGCCGCAGCGCTCACTGTCGCACACGCCGGTATTCCAGGCGATGTTCGTGCTGCAGAACGTGCCGATGATGGAGGTCGATGTGCCGGGGCTACGCATGAGCGGCGTGGCGCAAGACGGTGGTGCAACAAAGTTCGACCTGATGCTAGCGTTGAGGCAGACCGCACAAGGTTTGCAGGGTAGCTTGCAATACGCCAGCGAGCTGTTCGATGCGTCGACGATCCAGCGCTGGGCGGGGTACTTCGAGCAGTTGGTGCGTGAGGTAGTGAACCAGCCCAGGCTGGCACTGAGCCGCATCGAGCTGCTCGATGCAGCTGAGCGTGATCAGATACTGGAATGGGGTAGTGCGAAGCGGAGTTGGGAGCCGAATGGTGGCGTTGCGCAGAGATTCGAGGAGGTGGCCCGGCGCAACGCACAGCGGATCGCTGTGGAGTGTGAAGGTCGGCAATTGAGCTATGCGCAGCTAAATGCGGCGGCCAACCGTGTGGCCCGATTCCTGAGAGCGAGAGGCGTGGGGCCGGACTCGCTAGTGGGCCTATGCATGTGGCGCTCGGTGGAAATGGTTGTGGGGATGCTGGGAATACTAAAGGCGGGCGGGGCCTACCTGCCACTGGACCCAGCCTATCCGCAGGAGCGACTGAACCACATTCTGCGGGATGCGGAGCCGCGCTTGGTGCTGACGCAGCACGATTTGGTGAAGGTGCTGCCAAATGAGGTGGAGTGCTGGTGTCTGGATAGCCAGAACGAATGGCTTGAGGTATTTGACGACGGCGACCTGCCAGGCGTCAGCGGGCCTCTGGATTTGGCTTACGTGATCTATACGTCGGGCTCGACGGGGCAGGCCAAGGGCACGCTGCTGTCGCAGGGTAATGTGCTGAGGCTCTTCGATGGAACGCAGGATTGGTTCGGATTTGATGAGGACGACGTCTGGTGCCTGTTCCACTCGTTTGCGTTCGATTTCTCGGTATGGGAGGTATGGGGCGCGCTGTTGTATGGTGGAAAATTGATAGTGGTACCCCACCTGGTTACTCGAACGCCAGAGCAATTCTGGCGACTCCTGGCAGAGCAAGGGGTGACGGTGCTGAATCAGACGCCGTCGGCGTTTGCGCAACTGATGCAAGCCGACACTCAGATCGGCGGGGAACTGGCACTGCGCACGGTGATCTTTGGCGGCGAAGCGCTCAATCACGCAGCACTGGTCCCGTGGTTTGAGAAGTACGGCCAAAGCCGGCCGCGGTTGGTCAACATGTACGGCATCACCGAGACGACGGTACACGTGACGTACCAGCCGCTGCAGGCGCAGACGCAGTCACCGGCTTCGGTGGGGCAAGCGATTCGGGACCTAGCCTTGTACGTGCTTGACGAGCAATTGCGGCCCGTGCCGGTGGGTGTGGCAGGGGAGCTGTACATTGCTGGGGCGGGATTGGCGCGAGGCTACCTGAGACGGCCCGGGCTAACGGCCGAGCGTTTTGTGGCCTGCGCGCATGGGCAGCCCGGCACGCGCATGTACCGCACGGGTGATTTGGCGCGCTGGCGCGAGGACGGACAACTGGAATACCTGGGACGGGTTGATCAGCAGGTGAAGATCCGCGGCCACCGTATTGAGCCTGGAGAGATCGAGGCGGTGCTGGCGCAGCACGATGGCGTGGCGCAGGCGGTGGTGGTGGCGCGTGAAGACATTGCTGGCGACAAGCGCCTGGTGGCTTATGTGGTGGCATCGCAGGAACAGGGGCAAGAGCAAATGCTGGACGTGGCGGCTCTGCGCGACGCGCTGGCGCTAGAACTGCCGCACTACATGGTGCCGGCGGCCTTTGTGCAGCTCAAGGCATTGCCGCTGACACCTAATGGCAAGCTTGACAGGAAGGCCCTGCCGGCACCCGAGGGAGAAGCGTTTGTGCGGCGCATGTATGAGGCACCGGTGGGCGAGATTGAACAGATGCTGGCCTCCATTTGGAGCGAACTGCTCAAGATCGAGCAAGTGGGACGTCACGACAACTTCTTCGAGCTCGGGGGGCACTCCCTGCTGGCTGTGACTTTGATCGAACGCATGCGTCAACGAGGCTTGACGCTTGCAGTACGTAACCTGTTTGAGCATCCAAGCTTGAGTGAGCTTGCGGCAAGAACCAATGAATTTGAAGAGATTCTGTTATGACTATTTATACCTTGCTGTCGCAGCTTGAAACGAAGGGCATTTCTCTTGCTCTCAAGGGGGAAGAAATCGTTGTTCGTGGAGACAAAAAAGCTCTTGCGGATGAAACGCTACTGAATATGTTGAGGCAAAGAAAACCGGAACTAATTGCCTATCTTGGCAAAGAAGGCTACATCGGAAAATTTGCGGGAAATTCTGTCACACCCTCAAACCAGATTCCTCCTTATGCTACCGATATCCGACCCGAGATGTTGACATTGGTGTCGCTCAAGCAAGAGGAGATAGACCGAATTGCCAGCCAGGTAGAGGGAGGCTGTGCCAATATTCAGGATATCTACCCACTTGCTCCCTTGCAGGAAGGCATCCTGTTTCATCACTTGCTGCAGCAGCAAGGCGAGGCCTACGTGACGCCGACGCTGCTTGCCTTTGACAGTCGCGAGCGTTTGGACCGTTTTGTGCAAACGCTGAACCACGTGGTTGCGCGCCATGACATCTTGCGCACGGCAGTTGTCTGGGAAGGGCTGGACGAACCCGTGCAAGTGGTGTGGAGGCGCGCGCGCTTTGAGCTTGAGGTTTTGGATTTTTCTGAGGGCGATGTGCAAGCACAACTGCTTGCGCATGCTGACCCGCGCCACTACCATCTGGACGTGCGCCAAGCCCCCATGATGCGAGGCTTTGCGGCCAGCGATCCGACAGGCCAGCGTTGGTTGCTGCAGTTTATGTTTCATCACTTGGTGATGGATCACACCACGCTGGAGCTGCTTATTGGAGAGATCGCACTCATTCAGCAGGGTCGAGAAGTGGAGTTGCCGCCCGCTGTGCCGTTTCGCAATTTCGTGGCCCAGGCACGCCTGGGTGTGAGCAAGGCAGAGCATGAGGCGTTCTTCCGGGAGATGTTGGGGGATGTTGACGAGCCAACCACGCCGTTTGGGCTGCAGGACATTCAGGGAGATGGCTCCCTGATACGCGAGGCACGCCTGGAGGTCGCTCCTGATCTGGCGCGCCGCCTTCGCCGCCAGGCGCGCCAGCGCGGGGTAAGCGCGGCTAGCGTATTTCACCTGGCCTTTGCTCAAGTGCTGGCCAAGAGCACGGGGCGTGATGATGTTGTTTTTGGAACCGTGTTGTTTGGCCGCATGCAAGGCGGTGCAGGAGCCGACCGTGCCATGGGCATGTTTATCAACACATTACCGTTGCGAGTTCGATTGGGTGAGCAATCTGTTTTTCAGTGCGTGCAAGCGACGCACAAGGGGCTGATCGGTTTGCTGCACCACGAGCATGCCTCGCTAACACTGGCCCAGCGGTGCAGCGCACTGTCTGGTACAGCGCCGCTGTTCTCTGCACTGCTGAACTACCGCTACAGTGGGCAGCCGACCAACGGGGATGCCACGAACGCATTCGAAGGCATGAGGGTGCTGGGGGGAGAGGAGCGAACCAACTACCCCCTTACGTTGTCGATAGACGATCTTGGAGAGGGGTTCTGGTTGACCGCGCAGATTGTTGAGACTATCGGAGCGGACAGAATCTGTCAGTTCGTGCACAAGACACTGCAACAGTTGGTAGATGCGCTGGAGCACTCGGCGGAATCACCGATACGCACACTGCAAGTCTTGCCAGATGCTGAGCGCGCGATGGTGCTGCAGGGTTTCAACGACACGGCCTGCCCCTACCCGAAGGGGGCGATGATTCATGAGTTGTTTGAGCAGCAAGCACAGGCACGTCCGGACGCGATAGCGCTGGAATTTGAAGATCAGAAGCTCAGCTATGGCGAGCTCAATGCAAAGGCCAACCAATTGGCGCGCCATTTGATCGAATTGGGTGTCAAGCCCGATGCGAGAGTGGCGTTGTGCTTGGAGCGCAGCCTGGAGATGGTGATAGCCATTTTGGCTACACTCAAGGCTGGGGGCGCCTATGTGCCGCTAGACCCGGCGTATCCGGTGGAACGGTTGGCACACATGGTTGAGGGCAGTGAGCCGGTGGTGCTGATAACCCAGGCTGCGGTGCAGGCAAAGTTGAGTGCAACCGCTGTATTTTCTGACTTTGCTCCAGTTGTCCTCATTGATGCCCAACCTTGCGACCAGAGTTTGTGGGCACATGAGTCTCCCCAAAACCTCGCCCCATGCTCTTTGGGTCTGAACGCCTCGAACCTGGCGTATGTGATCTATACCTCGGGATCAACGGGCCAGCCAAAAGGGGTGATGATTGAGCATCATCAGGTAATAAATCTTTGGGTCGCTCTAGAGCAAGCGATTTACCGCCACCATCCAGCAGAGAACGTTCAACGCATCAGTCTAAATGCATCGATTTCGTTTGATGTCGCAGTTCAGCAATGGGTGCAACTACTGTCTGGAAGAACTCTAGTACTCGTTCCCAATGCGATGCGCTATGACGGAGCAGCGTTGCGGGATTGGATTAAAGGGAGCTGCCTTGATGTCTTAGATTGCACTCCGACCCAAATAAAAATCGCCATTGAAGACACGCGTGATTATTCGATACTCGATAGTCAACGGCCTTATGTTGCGCTCGTCGGAGGTGAAACCATGGGTCCTAGCTTATGGGCTCAGTTTGGAAACTCGAAGACGACGACTTTCTATAACGTCTATGGTCCGACCGAATGCACGGTCGTCTCTACAGTTGGATGTGTGCATGCGGGAGATGCTTCGCCTCATCTTGGTCGTCCCATAGCGAACACGAAAGTCTACATACTAGATGGGTATCAACAACCGGTGCCAATTGGAGTAGCTGGAGAGATGTACATAGGTGGAGTGGGAGTAGCCCGCGGGTACTTGAACCGCCCAGATCTGACGGCTGAGCGCTTCATATCGGACCCGTTCTCCAAGGAACCCGCAGCGCGCCTGTACAAGACAGGGGATTTGGCACGTTGGCGGGAGGACGGAGCAATTGAGTTCTTGGGGCGCAACGACCATCAGGTCAAGATAAGGGGATTCCGTATCGAGCTTGGTGAGATTGAAGCTCAACTTGCACGCCTGCCTGGTATTCGCGAGGTGGTGGTGGTGGCGCGTGAAGACATTGCTGGCGACAAGCGCCTGGTGGCCTATGTTGTGGCATCGCAGGAACAGGGGCAAGAGCAAATGCTGGACGTGGCGGCTCTGCGCGACGCGCTGGCGCTAGAACTGCCGCACTACATGGTGCCGGCGGCCTTTGTGCAGCTCAAGGCATTACCGCTGACACCTAATGGCAAGCTTGACAGGAAGGCCCTGCCAGTACCCGAGGGAGAAGCGTTTGTGCAGCGCGTGTATGAGGCACCGGTGGGCGAGATTGAACAGATGCTGGCCTCCATTTGGAGCGAACTGCTCAAGATCGAGCAAGTGGGACGTCACGACAACTTCTTCGAGCTCGGGGGGCACTCCTTGCTGGCCGTGACTCTGATCGAACGCATACGTCAACGGGGCTTGACGCTTGCGGTACGTAGCCTGTTTGAGCATCCGAGCTTGATGGAGCAGGCCCATGCTGTGAGTGCAGGACAAGTGCAAGGGCTGCCTGAACTGGCCGTACCCACCAATGGCATTGCTCAGGACTGCACGCATATCCGACCCGAGATGTTGACATTGGTGTCGCTCAAGCAAGAGGAGATAGACCGAATTGCCAGCCAGGTAGAGGGAGGCTGTGCCAATATTCAGGATATCTACCCACTTGCTCCCTTGCAGGAAGGCATCCTGTTTCATCACTTGCTGCAGCAGCAAGGCGAGGCCTACGTGACGCCGACGCTGCTTGCCTTTGACAGTCGCGAGCGTTTGGACCGTTTTGTGCAAACGCTGAACCACGTGGTTGCGCGCCATGACATCTTGCGCACGGCAGTTGTCTGGGAAGGGCTGGACGAACCCGTGCAAGTGGTGTGGAGGCGCGCGCGCTTTGAGCTTGAGGTTTTGGATTTTTCTGAGGGCGATGTGCAAGCACAACTGCTTGCGCATGCTGACCCGCGCCACTACCATCTGGACGTGCGCCAAGCCCCCATGATGCGAGGCTTTGCGGCCAGCGATCCGACAGGCCAGCGTTGGTTGCTGCAGTTTATGTTTCATCACTTGGTGATGGATCACACCACGCTGGAGCTGCTTATTGGAGAGATCGCACTCATTCAGCAGGGTCGAGAAGTGGAGTTGCCGCCCGCTGTGCCGTTTCGCAATTTCGTGGCCCAGGCACGCCTGGGTGTGAGCAAGGCAGAGCATGAGGCGTTCTTCCGGGAGATGTTGGGGGATGTTGACGAGCCAACCACGCCGTTTGGGCTGCAGGACATTCAGGGAGATGGCTCCCTGATACGCGAGGCACGCCTGGAGGTCGCTCCTGATCTGGCGCGCCGCCTTCGCCGCCAGGCGCGCCAGCGCGGGGTAAGCGCGGCTAGCGTATTTCACCTGGCCTTTGCTCAAGTGCTGGCCAAGAGCACGGGGCGTGATGATGTTGTTTTTGGAACCGTGTTGTTTGGCCGCATGCAAGGCGGTGCAGGAGCCGACCGTGCCATGGGCATGTTTATCAACACATTACCGTTGCGAGTTCGATTGGGTGAGCAATCTGTTTTTCAGTGCGTGCAAGCGACGCACAAGGGGCTGATCGGTTTGCTGCACCACGAGCATGCCTCGCTAACACTGGCCCAGCGGTGCAGCGCACTGTCTGGTACAGCGCCGCTGTTCTCTGCACTGCTGAACTACCGCTACAGTGGGCAGCCGACCAACGGGGATGCCACGAACGCATTCGAAGGCATGAGGGTGCTGGGGGGAGAGGAGCGAACCAACTACCCCCTTACGTTGTCGATAGACGATCTTGGAGAGGGGTTCTGGTTGACCGCGCAGATTGTTGAGACTATCGGAGCGGACAGAATCTGTCAGTTCGTGCACAAGA
Organism: Collimonas fungivorans; assembly: GCF_001584145.1. Taxonomy (NCBI): domain Bacteria; kingdom Pseudomonadati; phylum Pseudomonadota; class Betaproteobacteria; order Burkholderiales; family Oxalobacteraceae; genus Collimonas; species Collimonas fungivorans. Next base: position 589,290 of record NZ_CP013232.1, read on the forward strand.
CACTGCAACAGTTGGTAGATGCGCTGGAGCACTCGGCGGAATCACCGATACGCACACTGCAAGTCTTGCCAGATGCTGAGCGCGCGATGGTGCTGCAGGGTTTCAACGACACGGCCTGCCCCTACCCGAAGGGGGCGATGATTCATGAGTTGTTTGAGCAGCAAGCACAGGCACGTCCGGACGCGATAGCGCTGGAATTTGAAGATCAGAAGCTCAGCTATGGCGAGCTCAATGCAAAGGCCAACCAATTGGCGCGCCATTTGCGTGAGCTAGGGGTGACGTCGGAAGTATTGGTAGGTGTCTATGTAGAACGTAGCCTGGAAATGGTGATAGCCATTTTGGCTACACTCAAGGCTGGTGGGGCCTATCTGCCGCTGGATCCGAACTATCCAGCCGAGAGGCTTAAGTACATGTTGTTTGACGCGAATCCAAAGGTGGTACTTACACAAAACAGGTTGCTGACGCAACTACCTGTCTACGATGCTCAAATACTGTGTCTAGACAGCCACTGGCAAGAGCAGATAGCTGCGCAGTCCGTCGACAATCTCGTCTGTCTTACCCAACCATGCAACTCGGCTTTTGTAATTTACACCTCAGGATCAACTGGTCAACCCAAGGGGGTTGTCAATACAGTCGAAGGGCTTGGCAATCGACTTTGGTGGTTTGGACGAAAATTTGCTGCTGTTGGAATTTTGAGGACAGCATTGAAGACGAGTATCGGTTTCGTGGATTCCGTTACTGAGGTATTGGGGACGTTGCTTTATGCAGGGCAGCTCATCATTTTTCCGCAAGAAACCTTACTTGATCCTGAGTTGCTGGGCGCGAGTGTGCACGAGTATGAAATTAATCATATCGTGTTAGTACCTTCGTTATTGAGGCACGTACTCCAAGCCGATGCCCGACTTTTTCAATCGATAAAGCTAGTGATTTCAAGTGGTGAGTATCTACCTAAAGAACTAATCGATCAGGTACATAGAAAATGGCCGCATGCCTGTCTTATGAATTTTTACGGATCGGCTGAGGTGAACGGAGATGCCACGTTCAATGAATGCTTACCCGGCACTCATGCAACCAGCTCTTCTATAGGAAAGCCCATAGCGAACACGAAAGTCTACATACTAGATGGGTATCAACAACCGGTGCCAATTGGAGTAGCTGGAGAGATGTACATAGGTGGAGTGGGAGTAGCCCGCGGGTACTTGAACCGCCCAGATCTGACGGCTGAGCGCTTCATATCGGACCCGTTCTCCAAGGAACCCGCAGCGCGCCTGTACAAGACAGGGGATTTGGCACGTTGGCGGGAGGACGGAGCAATTGAGTTCTTGGGGCGCAACGACCATCAGGTCAAGATAAGGGGATTCCGTATCGAGCTTGGTGAGATTGAAGCTCAACTTGCACGCCTGCCTGGTATTCGCGAGGTGGTGGTGGTGGCGCGTGAAGACATTGCTGGCGACAAGCGCCTGGTGGCCTATGTTGTGGCATCGCAGGAACAGGGGCAAGAGCAAATGCTGGACGTGGCGGCTCTGCGCGACGCGCTGGCGCTAGAACTGCCGCACTACATGGTGCCGGCGGCCTTTGTGCAGCTCAAGGCATTGCCGCTGACACCTAATGGCAAGCTTCACAGGAAGGCCCTGCCGGCGCCAGACATCGGTGATGCAACCAGGGGATACGTGGCTCCGCGTACGCCAGTTGAGATCCAGCTCACGCACATTTTTGCCGATTTGCTAGGGCTTGAGCTCAATCAGATAGGCATCTACGAGAGTTTCTTCGATCTAGGTGGGCACTCATTGTTGGCGGCACGTTTGGTGACTCTAATCGATAGAAATTTAGGGGTTCAAATATCCATACGAACTATCTTTGAGGCGCATTCAGTTGCTGACTTGGCCGCACGCATCGCCGAAGGCAGCGCTTTGGAAGATATCTTCGCGCCACTTCTGACGCTGCGTGCTGGCGGCAATCAGCCAGCGCTGTTTTGCATCCATCCTGGCACCGGGCTGAGTTGGCAGTATGCTGGCTTCAGTCGGCACATAAGAGCGGACCGACCGATTTATGGATTACAGGCGAGCATGATCGCCGATGCCACAATGGAGATGCCGCGAAGCGTGGGCGAACTTGCAGAAGAATACATTCGAATCATACGCCAAACCCAGCCCTCGGGACCGTACCACCTGATCGGTTGGTCATTTGGTGGACTCGTTGCCTTCGAGGTCGCAATACGATTGCAGGCTGAGCAAGTGGAAGTTGGACTGATTGCATTGATTGACAGCTTTCCATCCCGAGCAACGGTGGATTCAACGCTACCCAACATAGAACAATTAACGTATGTATTTCGCGAAGCCGGAATGGACGCCACGTTGCTCAGCGATTCCCATTTGACCCAAACGCACAGGTTTTTGGCAAATGTTCTTGAAATCTCGCGCTTCGTTCCATCGGGTGTGTTGAGCGGAAACATATTGTTCTTCCGGGCGCGAGACGCCGAGCTTGATGAGAATGTATGGAGACCGTTTACTAACGGTCAGATCGCGCGGCACGAAATTGATGCGGATCATCATTTCATGATGCGCCCCCAGCCAATCAAGGAAATCGCCGATGTCATCAATTCGTCAATTAGTAACATCGGTACTCAAGTCAAGCCGTGATGCATTCGGCGAGAATTCTGTCGTGACCAGTTCATCAGAACCTACGCGTATTTTCTACGCAAGTTACAGCTTCCCGGAGGCGGTCTACAGGAAGATGGACTTGAAGTTTGAGTACATCCAGCACGGGGGAGAGGCAACCGAGCAGAGAACGCAAGCCAACCCACGCGGGTTCCAGAGAAAGTCATGTGTCGCCATATATCGGCCTGCCACCAGCAGCGAATGTTTTTGTCGGCACATGACCAGATTGGCAAATAGTTCATGCATTGTCGCGACAACTGCGATACCAAACAAAAATGTGAGTTGGGTACTCAAGCAATTTTTACCTGGAACGAAGTGCCAAATTCCCAAATGGCCGCGATGTAATGCGCGCGCTACAAATTCAGGGGTTGCTTCCGGACTTTTGCGGCTAACTCGACAATACCCTCTACGGTTACGAGGCTGGGTCTGCAAGGCTCATCGACACCTGTAAGCCCTTGCTGCGCGAATTCACACATTAATCAGTTGGCAACGCTAATTCGCAAGTCACTTAGATATCAATACTGCAACAGGAGAAACAATGAACATTTTGGGTCTGAATTATATTTTTCATGATTCGTCCGCTTGTATTGTCAGCAATGGAGTCCTGGAGATCGCCATCGAGGAGGAGCGACTGACCGGCGAGAAGCATAGCCAGCGGTTTCCTGAACAGGCCATCCATCGGTGCATGAAGGTCACTGGACTCGTGCCTGACGATATCAATCACATTGCGGTCTCATTCAATCCGCAAAAGAACATCCTCGAAAAAGCGCTCTACGCGGTCTCGTTGACAAAAAATGCGCTGCCGTTCATTTCCTACGAGTTCGTGCGTCTGCGAGCCCGTCAGGACGCGTTCCGTGCTTGGTACACGAAGACCTGGGGACGTGGGGTTCGCCGGCCTCGTGTCCATTTTATCGACCACCACTTGTCGCATATAGGCGGCAGCTATTTTGTCTCGCCTTTCACCGATGCGGCGCTATTGTCGGTTGATGGCTGGGGCGAATGGTCGACGACGTGGATGGGGTTTGCGAACGGGTCGACGCTGCAACAGATCGGCGGCAGCAATTTCCCGCACTCTCTGGGCTGCTTTTATACAGCCGCTACCGAGTTTTGCGGTTTCAAGCCGAACTACGACGAGGGCAAGACAATGGGCCTGGCGCCTCTCGGAGATCCCGAACGTTTTTACAAGGATGTCGATGCTCTCGTGTCGATCGGCTCGAACGGACAGGTTTTCCTAGATCTGTCGCAGTTCCAGTTCCAGAAGTTCGGTGGCCGGTTCTGTAGCCCGGCGTTCCACAAGAAATTCGGTGCCCCACGCGCTCCTGGTGAAGAAATCCAACGACATCACGAAGACGTAGCCGCTGCCTTTCAGAAGGTTTTGGAAGAGAAGCTCATCACGCTCTGCCGACATCTCGAAAAACGGGGAAAGTCGCGCAACCTGGTGCTAGCTGGCGGCGTTGCATTGAACAGTGTTGCTAATGGCCGGATCCTGCGGGAGACGGCATTCGACGACGTTTATGTCATGCCTGGCGCCGGTGACAATGGAACGTGCATTGGCGCGGCGTACCAGTTGTATAACGGCGTGCTGAAACAACCCAGGAGCTTCCATCACGACCATCCCTACATTGGCACTGACTATTCGAATGACGAGATTGAGAAGACCCTTCGGCAGGCGAAGGTCTCTTACCGTCGGGCAAGCGACGTCTGCTCGGACGTCGCCCAGTTACTCAGACAAGGCAAGATCGTGGGCTGGTTTCAGGGACGAATGGAATTCGGCCCACGCGCGCTAGGCGGCCGCAGCATCCTCGCAGATCCGACTCGACCGGGTATGAAAGACAAGATCAATTCTGAGGTCAAACATCGGGAACGCTACCGACCTTTCGCGCCGTCCGTGCCCCTTGAGGATGCCTCGCGATACTTCGTCTTCGACGGCGAGTCGCCCTTCATGTTGATGGTCTGCGACGTCCAGCTCGAATACCATCAGATCCTGCCAAGCATCACTCACGTCGATGGTACCGCACGGCTGCAGACTGTCACGCAGGATGGGAATGAAAAGTACTACCGCCTGCTTAAAGAATTCGGAAAATTGTCGGACGTTCCGGTCCTGCTGAACACGAGTTTCAATATCATGGACCAGCCCATCGTGGAATCACCGATTAGTGCACTGCGCTGTTTCTTCTCTACGGGCCTCGATGTTCTGTCCATCGGAGACTTCATTTTGGAGAAGGCACCTGACCTGCATCGGACTGAGCAGTATTGTTGAATGAATAGAAATTCGGCACCATTTCTGAAAACTAGCGTGTCGACGTCGATCGAAAACTGCCCTATTTCTTGGACTGAACCCCTCAAACTGGATCAAGGCCAATGGAGGGAGTGATACGCTTGTCGAGCCTTGGAGCGACACTATGTCGGCGAGAGGACCTTATCGTCTAAACCAAACGGAAATCGAAGAGGCTATATATTCCTTGTCTTCCGATCTCGAAGTATGTGTTGTTGGCGTACCTCCTAAAGTGTTAAGTCAGGCTGTCGCGGCCATTATTGCGCGCCCTCCGCAGTGGCAAGAGGTCACTCGCGAATTTGTGATCCGCGGTTGCCGCAGTATTTTGCTCAATTTCATGGTGCCGGGGCATGTAGAACTTGTGGATGGCTCCTTACCCCGGAATACCAACGGCAAGATCGATCGTAAGATGCTCTCGATGGATTTTCAGAAGCTATTTTGCCACTTGGATTTGTGTTGTGCTCGACTGTGTTGAATTGAACGTCACAGCCGAAATATCTGGAAAGTCTATGCCTGATTGCAATGAAATCGCACAGATATTTCTTGATAGTCATTTAAGACATTAGGAAATTAAAAATGGAATACACGGTATCTATTGTGCCTATCTCCGGACTAAAGCAATCGGAAGAAGTTGACAATAATAATGTTACATCTTTAATAGAAGCGATTGCAAAAGACGATTATTGGACGACACCTATCTCTGTTGAAAATGGAACAGGTTTGCTCATGGACGGCAACCATCGCTTGCAGGCGGCTTTGGCATTGAATCTGCATTCAATTCCATGCATCAAGCTTAGTTATAGCGATAAGCGCGTCAATGTTCGGTACTGGGACAGTTCCGATCTCGTCGATGTGGAAAGTATAAGACAGAGCATCCAGCGAGGTAAATTATTGCCCTATAAAACAACTAAGCACGTTTTTTCGCCCCCGTTGCCCTTCGTTAGCATTCCACTCCAGTTGTTGAGAGTAAAGTTTTAGTGCTTCTGGCACGTAATGTGAGCAATTAAGCTGAAAATATTCTCACCCGACATGATTCGAGATGAAGTTTGCATTATCGGCGCCGCATGGTTGTGCTTCGCAAAGCTGCTAGAGTATTTAACTCTCCAGCAGTACTGCGCTGATTGCAACGGCCCTCACGGTCCTCTGCACATTGGACTAAGTATGAGTCTTTCTTCTGGAGCGATTGTAGTAGCCGCGGCCTGTGGTCCGATTGGAGCAGATGCGGAGCGGTATCTTACCAAGGGGCTCAGCAGCAGATCTAGGAGATGGTATTTTCTCCTGCAAAATCCTCCTTCGTGGCGAAGCATCAATGATTCACCGGAGATGGTATACCTGGATATGGCCGCATCAGTTCAATGACGGACTCGCGCCGGCAGTGGCCGAAGAAAAACTTAATGCGGTCCCTGGGATTACTTGACCACTACACTATGTTGAGGCGAACAAAGGCCAACGGCTTGGCGGGAGTCGATTTTTTTGCCGTGAAGATAGCCATGTTTGCATTTGAGTAATCGAGGCTAGTTTTTGCATTTGTGAGCGAAAAAAACTAAGGACGCAACGTATGTCGGAGCGTGGATGGGCTCTCCTTGAAAACGAATTACGTCGGACGGTATACTATTATTTTGGTCTATCAAGTGTGAATACTGGGCTTCGGATAACGGCAGTTCGACGACGGGCGCCACGATGCACGCCACGTTGGAGAATTTGGGTGTGGCGACGTCGTTTAGCAGGCCACGGGTGAGCAATGATAATGCGTACGCCGAATCACTCCTCCGGACCTGCAAATATGGGGCGGATTACCAGACCAAGCCATTCGTAAGCGTGGACGACGCGTGGGGCTGGATGCACAAATTTGTCCGTTGGTACAATCACGATCACAAGCATAGCGGGCCTAAATTTGTGATGCTGGCGCAGCGCCACAGCAGGCAGGCCGTTGCCATGATGGCGCACCGTGAACAGGTTTATTGGGAGGCCAAATGCCAAAATCCGCGGCGTTGGTCGCAACAGACGCGGAACTGGAAATTGGAAGACGAAGTCTGGCTCAAGCCAGCGCGGATTCAGACAAGAGAATTACAGCAGCCAGCTTGAGGTGACGCGACAGGTACGTTGAAAAACACCGGATATCCCTCGCGAAGTACGCCGCTGCTTTTTGATTATTTCATTCTCCCGCTTCAATCGGGCGACCTCAGCCCGCAGTCTGAATAGCCCCATTGCTTTTGGAGTCACAACTTTGCTGCCGGCGCATTTGAGTTCGTCTTCCACTGCCGCTTTGACCCAGTTTCGCGGCGCTTGGGCGCTCAGCCCAAGTTCTTTCACCACGACCGCGATGGATTCGCGGTCCTTGGCGCGCTTGACGGCCAACTCATTGCACTCCACCGTGTATGCCTGCTTCGGTATTTTTTCATTTACTGTCTTTCCCAAGTAAGGTTAATTTTACGTCACCTGTGGCAGACTAAATTTCAGGGGAAGCTCAGGCCGCAGCAATGCGGTGCGGCTACCCGACGAGGACCACAGGACCATCAAGCGGATCAACCGCGACCGCAGCAGACCAATTCTTTGAATTGGCCTTCTGATCAGATGAACACCAGCGGCTTTTTTCATGACCGTTCGTCCTTATTGCGACCAATTCATGAAACGTTCGGCGTACTACCAACATTGCTACTTTTCACGAGAATCGAACTCGGTCAAACTCAATTTCGGTTTACGCAACCACAATGTGGATTTAAGAAAATTAGCAGCAATGGCTGTACAAACCAAGTAAAACGTTGAGTTAAAAAGAGATCCCTTAAAGAAAAAGCTAACTGAAATACTCTCCCCGATTCCTTGCGCCACATGAAACCAACCTTGAGGAATGTATAAACTCTCACCTGGCCCAAGCAATACTACATATTCGTTTATATTTTTGAGCTTCGGATATTCTTTTGCACATAAGCGATTTTCATCATTAGGATCAATTGGTACTCTAGACCAATTCGAATACTTCGAATACCAAGGGAATGGATAAAGAAGTTTATATTGCGCAGCGGGATACAATAACACTTTTTTTTCACCCACGACTTGCGTAAGTAGAGCTTCTAAGGGGGGGAAGTGGTAGTGCGCGGAAGTCAGCGTGTCGATTCCAATAAATAATAATTTATATAAAAGTTTATTCTTTGGAATGAAATGTGGAATCGAAATCTCATTTTTAGAGATTGGCAAAGTTTGGTCTAAATTCGCTTCTGCAAGATAATATTTCTTATGATTGCCATCTTTTCTCACCAATTCAGTAAACTTTCTCATGGTCATTTTCAAATACTCTAGCGGAAAAAGAGTAAGTTTATTATCTTCATAAGATGCCACACGAACCTGTTGTTCGGGTTGCTTTTCCGTCAAATAATTCATGCTCCAGAATTTACAAGCTTGCGCAACCTCAGTGGAGTGTCTTATGATAACGGGCTTGCCCTTGTTAATGTAGTTTCGTTTAAAATCCGCTTCAGATATTGTTGATACTTCCTCAATCATTTTTGTTTTCCTTTTAATATCACTAGAATCTGTGACTTCATAACTGGTTATTTTGATTTTCCTATATTTAGGAACTTGAGGAGGATTACCATGGCCTCTCAAAAAACGCCGCCGCCACCTTATTACATCCATATCTTATGTATTTATGAATATTGGTGGTAATACTTCTACAAACTAAGTTAAATGGCAATTTAAAAAGAGATCCTTTAAAGAAAAAACCAACTGAAATACTCTCCCCGATTCCTTGCACCACGTGAAACCAACCTTGAGGAATGTATAAACTCTCACCTGGCCTAAGCAATACCACATATTCGTCTATATTTTTGAGCTTCGGATACTCTTTTACACATAAGCGATTTTCATCATTAGGATCAATTGGTACTCTAGACCAATTCGAATACCGCGCATACCAAGGGAATGGATAAAGGAGCTTATATTGCGCTGCGGGGTACAATAACACTTTTTTTTCACCCACAACTTGCGTAAGTAGAGCTTCTAACGGCGCAGAATGATAATGCGTTGAAGTCAGTGTGTCGATTCCAATAAATATTAATTTTGATATAAGTTTATTCTTTGGAATAAAATGTGGAACCGAAATCTCGTTTTTAGAGATTGGTAACATCTTATCTAAAGATTCCTCCGTAAGATAATATTTCTTATGATTGCCATCTTGCCTCACCAATTCAGTATATTTCTTCAAGGTCATTTTTAATCGCTCTAGCGGAAGAAGATGGAGTTTATTTTTTTCAAAATTTGCCACACGAACCTGTTGTTCAGGTTGCTTCTCCGCCAAGTAATTCATGCTCCAGCATTTACAAGCCTGCGCAACCTCGGTGGTGCGTTTTATGATGACTGGCTTACCCTTATTAATGTAGTTTTGTTTAAAATCCGCTTCAGATATTGTCGATAGTTCTTCAATCATTTTTGTTCCCCTTTTAATATGACTTGAATCCGTGACTTCATAGCTGGTTATTTTGATTTTCCTAAATCAGTGGCTTGACTACTATGTAGTGCTCACCCAGCAGGTGGGCACAAACATGACCGACTTCGTCAAGAAACTGTCCCATGACCTCAGTTCCCACGCTGGACTGGGATTTATCGGCAGGTATCTCAAAGGCGTCAACATCAGCGTCCTGATTCGGCCTACCTGTTGCGCTCGGGCGTTGCCAACAGCGATATTCTGAAATCCTTTCTGGGCCTGTTGTGCATTGGCGAGACCGACTTCGACACCATCGAGAACTTTCGCGGCAACGATTTTTCCATGCGTACCCTGGGTGTGAATGGCCTTCCACTGAGTCCAACGCTGCATCTATACCCATGTCGCTTCGTGGTTTGATCTGGCGCAACAGATGAACTAAAAGCTCTTGAGCAGCCGCATCAAGACGGTGATACCGGAGATGATGTTCAAGGCTGCAAGCATGATCAATCACGCCGGGCGCTGGATACAGGGCTTGGGCGAGAGCGACTCTGGTTTTGCCGTGTTTGAGCGTTATTAGATAGGGCTGAGTACTGGGTGAGCGCCCGGCCCACACACAGAATCTACTCAACCCGGAATTTATGTTGGCCGCATACAGTGGTCGGGAGAAAGGTCGGCCAAGAGAAGGCAGATAGCGCGCAATGTATTTGCAAACGCTATGCAAGGCGCCTGCTCGATTGCGACTAGTTGTATTGGGTTGCAATATCACTGTGGACTGCCTAATATTTGAGACACTCGGATCGACAATGAGGCGATGGTGTTTGCGGTTACGAATTCAGGATAATCTCAAGGAATTTGAGCGGCCGTTCAAACGCCAAGCGTCGTATGTGACCTATAAGACTGAGACGAAATTAAGCATAGCCTAGACAGTGCTCCTCTAATACGCCAATGAAGACCAGTCTAGCGCTAGAGATGCGAAAAGACATCCGCTTTGATGGGTAGTGGAGATCAGTAGAACTGCGTATCAATAGGGCGTTGTTGCATTGAGGACGGCGTTGACTTGCAATAAGGACGAGCTGTTATGAAGAAGCCCGTTGGTGTTCATCTGGTATTGTCAACTGTTGAGCTGACGTGATTGTCATGGACAATTGCGCATGAACTCAACCATTCAGCCTCAATCGATTTCTACTGCCGCTACCGGGTTTGATAGAGGTGCGAATCTTTATTAAACCGCGCGTAAGCGCTAAGGTGTAACCCCATGCGTAGTGTTCCTCAGAATGTCATCAAGCACAAAGTCGGTCGGCACAATCTTGCCGCAGAACTTGGAAACGTGCCTGGCTGGGAATACCAATTCGTTTCGGATACACATGGCCAAATAGTTTCAGATACACATGCTTTATATAGGCTGGAAAGCTAATGCTGACAACCTGCATCCGAAACTATTGTCCTTCGTAAAAACGAGCCTGATTCTTCGGAATAAAGATGGTACCGTCCAAGGTGGAAAACGGGATAACTGAGTGGGGACAGGCACTATGCTCGGTGCTCGACGTAATGTTGGCGTGGGCTTTGCAACGCGGGAAATAACAATACAAGTTTGATGATGCACGTCTGCGGATTGGTCAACCAATCATTGATCACTTGGCTTGACTGGAGACTTCGGCGCCCAGCTGATTATCTTCAACAAAAACAAGTAAATGATTCAATATCGCGCCTAATTATCAAAATCTTCGCCAGAACGGACAATGCCTCCATTGGTACACCGTTTAATCAACAGCGAGGATTTTTCATGGCACCTGCATCTCTTTCCAACCGTCGCCTGCTGCCGGCTGCGATCGCAGCACCGTTGTTCAGCTTGGCGGCTTGCAGCGCGGCAGCCGCGGTCGACGACCGTAACCTGCCTGAATCACATCACATGGCAATTGCCGGCAACCTGGCCGACGCGGCGCCCATGATCCTGGCGGCGCGCCGCTATGCCGCTTTCTGGAACACCGGCGACGAACAATACGCGCGGCTGGCGCTTGCTCCCGATTTCATCGACCGCACTTTGCCCGTCGGACGCCCGCAAGGCGTGGCCGGTCCATTGCAGGCATCGCAAGGTTTCCGCGCCGCAGTGCCGGACCTGGCTATGGAAATTGACGACATGGTGGTCGCCGGCGACCGCGTCTCGCTCCATCTCCACTTCCGCGGTCACTTCAGCGGCCAGTTCGGGAAGCTCAAGGGCAAGGGCCAGGCAATTGACTTCCAGGCTTTCGACCTGTACCGGATCGCCGACGGCCGCATTGCTGACAACTGGCACCTGGAAGACAACCTGAGTCTGATGCAGCAATTCGGCGCAATACAGCCTTGATTGCAGCATTGATCTTCACTTTTTATAGGAAATTCAATCATGACTTTGGCAAACACTTTGTTCGCCCCCGTGCAACTGGGCAGCCTGCAACTCTCCAACCGCATCGTGATGGCGCCCATGACACGCGCCCGCAGTTCCCAGCCGGGCGATATCCCGAATGCCATGATGGCTGAATATTATGCGCAGCGCGCCAGCGCCGGCCTGATCGTCAGCGAAGCGACCCAGATTTCGCGCCAGGGCCATTCCTTCACGCCAGGTATTTATGATGCAGAGCAGGTGGCCGGCTGGCGGCTGGTCACCGATGCCGTGCATGCCGCCGGCGGCAAGATGTTCCTGCAGCTGTGGCATGTCGGCCGTGTCTCGCATGGCGTATTCCAGGACGGCGGCGCGCCGGTGGCGCCTTCGGCGATACAGCCGCGCGGCACCCAGGTCTGGATCGTCGGCGACGACGGCATCGGCCGCATGGTCGATTGCCCGGTGCCGCGCGCGCTGTCGGTGGCGGAAATCCAGCACGTGATCGCCGATTTCCGGCAGGGCGCGGCAAATGCTATCGCGGCCGGTTTCGACGGCGTCGAAATCCATGGCGGCAACGGTTACCTGGTCGACCAGTTCTTACGCACCGTCTCCAACCAGCGCGACGACCAGTACGGCGGAGCCATCGAAAACCGCGCCCGCTTCCTGCTGGAACTGGCGGCCGCCGTGGCCGACGAAATCGGCGCGCACCGGCTAGGCATCAGGCTTGCGCCCTACATTACCTTCAAGGACATGGCCGATCCCGAAATCGTGTCGGCCATCCTGCACGCCGCCGCCGGCCTGGACCGCCTCGGCATCGCTTACATCCACCTTTCGGAAGCCGACTGGGACGATGCGCCCACCATTCCCGACCAGTTCCGCCACGACCTGCGCGCAGTGTTCAACGGCAGCCTAATCTACGACAGCGACCGTGCGGCGCGGATCCTAGAGCAAGGTTTGGCGGACCTGGTAGCGTTCGGCCGGCCGTTCGTCGGCAATCCCGACCTGCCGCGGCGACTGGCAGAGAAGCTGCCGCTGGCCGGCCACGATGGCGCCACCCTGTTCGGCGGCGAGCGTGCCGGGTATACCGACTATCCGCTGGCCACGGCCTGACCCGAGTCAGCGGCGCTGGCAGCGAAGCGCTCCTGCAGGAACTCGATCAGTAGCTTGACCCGCGGGGGCTGGAAACGGCTACGGTGATACAGCACGTTGAGTGGTGCGCTTTCGGTGAAAAATTCATCCAGCACGGTGACCAGCCGGCCAGCCTGCAAGTCGGCACCGATATCGAGCAGCGATTTGTAGGCATAACCGTGGCCGAGCAAAGCCCATTTGCGAATGATTTCGCCATCGTTGCTCTGCTGGTAGTGGCTGACACGCACCGATTTCGGCTTGCCGCCGGCGCGGTAGCGCCATTCGTTCATCGGCCCGGCGGCGTTGAGCAGCACCAGCGTCGGCAGGCTGACCAACTGCTCCGGCGTCTGCGGCACGCCGACGCGCGCCGCGCATTCCGGCGCGACGCAGACCACGCGCCGGTTCGGCAGCAGCGGCCGCGCCACCATGGCGCTGTCGGGCGGCATGCCGTAGCGGATCGCCAGGTCGATATCGTCTTGCACCAGGTTGGCGGTGGAATCGGTCAGCGACAAGGCGAACTGCACCTGCGGATGCCGGCGTTGGAATTGGTCAAGATAGCTGAACAAGAGATTGCGCCCCAGGTCCGATGGCGCTGAAATCCTGACTGTGCCCTGCACCAGGCTCTTGCCCGCCTGCAGCATCTGCTCGGCCTGGTCCATCAGCTCCAGTGCTTGCTGGCTGTATTCCTTGTAAAGCTGGCCTTCCTCAGTCAGCCGCAGGCGGCGCGTGGTGCGCTCGAACAGCTTGACCCGCAGCGTCGTTTCCAGGCGCTGGATGGCGGCGCTGGAGGCGGCCGGAGACAAGTCATGCTTGCGCCCGGCGGCGGAAAAACTGCCCAGCGTCGAAGCATCGATAAACAAGCGCATCACACTGAGTCGGTCCATGGACGGTCCTGGTTGAATGGTCACTATCGCTTATATAGCGGGAAACTCCGCTGGCCAGCAACATCGAAGGTTATCCGGAAGCGCTCGCTGGAACGCAAGTCTTTACACATCACGACCTAGGTTTCAAGTCCGTCCTTGATCGTTTCAATATACGTGTTTAGTCTGATATCCCGCCTCAAGCAAGTTTGAAAAAATACTAGTTGATCAGCGCACCACTATCTATGTCTAACAATGTCCCCGTCATGCTGATGCTCTGCATAGCAAAAGATAGCCTGCGGCTGTATCTTTGCCTCTTATAGGGCCTATCATTATAGTCAAGCGGCGAGGCTGTTATGTGCTGCGAATCATTTGTTCATATTCGTGACCTTGGCTCCCTCACTGAAATGAACGTGCAGCGTGCTGCAACGCTGTCTGCATTGTAAGAAGTGCTGCAACCAGTTTTCCAGCACCCTGCTCAATAGTTTATTGTCGAATGCTTTATGTTTGTAGTTAATAATAGTCGAGGTGTATCAGTTCATTTTTCTCTGGGGAAGACGCAGATTTGATACCTCAATTTGATCGCTGATCAAGAAGACGGGACAGTTATGTGAAATGACGCCGCATTGGCGGAAGTCTCGTGCTGGATAGAGAGGGGTAGCACACTGCCAACTCGCGGCGACCGAGAAACTGCCGGATTTAGGATAAACTATTCCTGTTTTGCACTTGGACTAGAGACCGCCAAGATATATGCATTCAGCTCGCGCTATTGGCGAGACTTTGCCACCACAAGAGCCCCCGTTTATGACAGCCAAACCTTTAAATTCAAAACCGCGTCGCGGGACCCGCCAACAGTCAATGACTCCAGCCATCGAACTGGAGAGGGCGACGGTGATCAATACCTTACAGCCTGTTGTCCAAATGCTTGGTAGCATGCTCCCCATGAACATTGAGGCCGTGCTGCATGACCTAACAATGCCCGCTCAATCAGTGATTGGCATCGCGAATGGTCATGTTACGGGGCGCAGTATCGGTAGTTCTGTTCTAAGCGGCCCCAAAGATGACCAGTCTTTCGCTGCCGTGATGACCGAACTGGCAGTGCGCGGAAAAGCCGTGCACGCCGTTGTCAATGATTATCTTACCCAGAACTCGTCCGGGCGGCGCCTGAAGTCCTCAAGCGTCATCTTTCGTGACACAGAAGGGAATCCGTTTGCTGCGCTCTGTCTCAACTGCGACATGGCCGTGTTTGAAGCCGCTCACGTCTGGCTGGAGCGAATGCTAAAAACTAAACCTGCGACAGCAGAGCCCGTTCAAGCAAGCGCGCCTGAAATGGATGAGCTCATGAAAGGAATAATCGACGATGCTGTCCACAAGTTAGGTAAGCCAGTCTCAGGAATGAGCAAGGAAGAAAAAATCTACGCAGTTCATGTGATGATGCGTCGGGGTCTGTTTATTGTGCGAGGTGGTGTCAGTCGTGCTGCGGCAGCCTTGGGCGTGAGTCGTTATACCGTTTACAACTACCTAGACGAGCTACGAGAGCGCAACAACATCATAGACGTTGAGGCACAACCTGTAAAACTTGCCAAGACTTATTCGAAATCCAATCGACGTTCGGACTGACCCTCGCTCAACGGGCTACGCAGAGCTGGAGGTCGATGGTCCATGCTGGGTTCAACGGGTAGACAGTCTCAGCAAGCTTTCGTGTAGAGATTGATCGGCAGTATCGCAGCTCGGGAGAGTAGGGACGGCAGTTGCGAGCGCTCAGTAGAATCTTTGAATTTCCCGATTGTTGTTGAGCGATGCGCGTCTAGGCGTGGCATGGCCCTTGGTGAAATCGCAAAAGCGCTGTGTCCCGGATGTCTCCTCGACATGTAGTGAATCCCGTCAATCTCTCCCATTCTAGAAGTGATGACCTGGTCGAGTCGGCAACCGAACCACTGAAACCTACGCCAAAGGCACATTTTTAATTCAGCGGGACCTTGCATACCGACGAATACGCGCCAGAATGACGTCTGTCGGAAATCGCATCTCTTGGGTATCAAGAACCTCGTTTTACACCGTTTCTGAAAATACAGTCAGCATCAACGAAAAAACATCGTCGAATAGTGCGACAAAGCCTTCTATGGCAGACATTCCTCATTGAAGTATTCGCGCGCCAACCCAACAGAACACCGGTGCGGATTTTTTCAGGACCTGCGCTGACGACGGAATCGCCACCGCGGCAAACACGGCAGCTTAGTCGATCGCCTTCGCCATATCTTCAATCACCTTCTTGGCATCGCCGAACACCGTCATGGTTTATCCATGTAGAGAAACTCGTTGTCCAGGCGGGCATAACCGGGCGCCATCGAACGCTTGTTGACGATGACGGTCTTGCCTTTGTAAGCTATCCAGGATAGGCATGCGGCTGTCGACGACTTCGGATCCTTGGCGGCCGGATTGACGACGTCGTCGGCACCCAGCACCAGCACCACATCGGCCTGGACGAATTCGCTGTTTATGTCTTCCATCTCGAACACCTGGTCATAGGGCACTTCAGCAGGACTGGGGCAGCAGGAAGATGATTCCCGGCCCCAGCATCGCCGCGGCCAGCAGCAGGTTGATGAAGTGCTGCCCGCGGAAACTGACGGGCGCGCCCTGGAATAGGCGGAACTAGTATTTTCCCAACAGCTTGCCGAACGCAATTACCGAACCAGATAAGGTAATCGCGCCGACGAACGTACCGATAAACAGTTCGATACGGTTATCATTTGGTATCCCCAGAGAGAACGACGTTATTGGTCACTTGCTTCTCTGATAAGCCGGTGAGCAGTTTGGCTCTACGTTGCTCGTAATTCTTGATTGCTGCGGCCTTGACTGGACCGTAGCCCCGAATCTCCTGGGGTAATGAAGCCAGTTCGACCGCGTGGGTGACGCTATTTATAGTGAGTGCGGTGCAAAGTCCGTCGACCTGGCTGAAGTAGTCGCGGATGAGGTGTCGCTCGTGTCGGCGCTCAGTGCTGTAACCGAATACATCCAGCGCAGTGCCGCGCAAGCCTCGCAGTCGCGCCAGCACATTGAAAATCGGCAATATCCAGGGTCCGAATTTTCGCTTCTGTGGTCGTCCCGTCGCTGGGTCAATGCGAGAAACGAGTGGCGGCGACAACCAGATTGAAATTTTCTTCAAGCCGGCGAACTGCTCGGACAGGGAAGCCTTGAATTCCGGGCTAGCAAAAAGGCGCGCCACCTCGTACTCGTCCTTGTAGGCCATTAATCGATAAGCGTTGATGGCAACGGCACGCGTCAGTTCTTCGCCGGTCGACGATAGCCCGTTCTCAGCGCTGCGCACGCGGGTGATGAGCGCGCGGTAGCGTTCGGCGTATGCAATGTTTTGGTAGGCGATCAAATCTTGGAAGCGGTGCTCGATCAACTCGTCCAGGGTCTCGGATAATGCAGCGGCGGGCCGTGCATTGCCATCGAGTTTCTGCAATGTCTGCGGGCTGGCTGCCGCGATCCGCCCCCATGTGAAGGCCCGCCTATTTAGAGCGACGGCAGCCCCGTTGAGCTCAATGGTGCGGTCGATAGCCTCGAACGATAACGGCACCAACCCTTTTTGCCAGGCATATGCCAAATCTGATTTCGTAGTGAACCCGCTGCACTATCTGGTCTTGGTGCAGTGCAAGTCACGTATGCCCGACCAGGCTGCACCACTGCAAGAGCGGACATTGCCTGCGGCCTTCGAGCGATTGCGACGCCAACTGGAAGCACTCACGGGCAAAGTCGTACGAAGGAATCTATCCATGTCCTGCGGTTGATGGAAGCCTTCAGAATCCCTCAGGTCTAGCATTCCATCGGCCAGGCCGATCTTCTGGCGTACTCAGCATTGATGCTTTTAAGCATCTGGTACTGTGTGCCATCGAGCGACGACCACTCAAGCTGAGCTTAACTTAACTCTATATCCGTAGGTCGGGTCGATAGCTGCGCGATGCGGTGGTGTTCGATCGCCTGCGCGTAAATGCCGGCTTCGATGCAGCCCTGCTCTCGCAGCACCGTGAGGGTGGTCCACACGATCTGGTAATCGGGTATTTCATTTGCTCGAAAAGTTAAAATTAAACATATTGACAAACTATTCTACAGTTTGTAGACTTTTAGCGTTGGTCAATGATGAATACTTGGTTTGCGTGCCGCTGCGTACAGCTCTATGCCATTCCAGGTTGATTGTTTAAAGCGATGCCGCCGGACGAGTGCGCGGTGTGAATTTTTTGAATCAGTAATTCAAAATCGGAGATTCGGACATGAAAGCAGGCATATTTTCCCGTATTGTTGCAATCGCACTCGGTGTTTACGCCGGCTCAGCAATTGCGCAGCAAACGGTCACAATCGGGACGGCGAATCCTTTGACAGGCAATCTTGCCGCAATGGGCAAGGATGCAGAAAGTGGGGTTCAGTTGGCGATCGAGGAGATCAACGCTGCAGGCCTTGTCATTGCTGGGGAAAAGATCACATTGCGACTCGACAGCAAGGACGATGCTGGCGATCCACGTACCGCGACCATGGTCGCGCAAGCGCTGGTGGACAATAATGTTGTTGCGGTCGTTGGGCACTTGAACTCTGGTGCCACGATTCCGGCGTCGAAAATATATAGCGATGCGCAAATTCTGCAAGTTTCGGCGACGTCAACGAATCCAATTTACACCCTGCAGGGTTACAAGACAGCATACCGCCTGGTTGCGACCGATGCGCAACAGGGGCCTGCGCTGGCTAGCTACGTCTCAAAAAAATGAATGTGAAGACGGTCGCCATTGTTGATGACGCGACGACCTACGGCCAGGGATTGGCAAATGAATTTGAAAAAGCCATCAAGAAACTGGGAGTCCAAGTGGTCTCAAGGGATGCAACGAACGACAAAGCCGTGGACTTTAGCGCAATTTTGACCAAGATAAAGAGTAAGAATCCTGACGTAATCATGTTTGGCGGAGCGGACGCCGGGGCCGGCCCATTTGCCAAGCAAGCCCGGCAACTCGGCGTAAGGGCGACGATCGTCGGTGGTGATGGGATATGCACAGAGAAGCTTGCTGAATTGGCGGGCAGCGCCGCAGAAAAAGTGGTGTGTTCGGAAGCTGGTTTGCCGATCGAGAAAATGTCGGGAGGGAATGAATTCCAAGCCAAATTCGTAAAGCGCTTCGGTAAACCAGTTCAAGCCTATGCACCCTACAACTATGACGCGGTGTATGTCATTGTTGATGCGATGAAGCGTGCCAACTCGGTCAACAAGGAAAAGATTCTTGCGGTTATGCCTGCGACCAAATTTCGTGGCATTACCGGCGATATTTCCTTCGACGGTAAGGGAGATCTGTCCCATGGCACTATTTCGATGCTGACCTACATAGCAGGAAAAAAGAAGCCCATTGACTAAATTGGGTTCCTGGCCCAGTCCACAGCGTGGTGTGAATATGCTCCGTAGCAAGGCATCCTGAGCCAGCCGTTTAACGTCTCGACGTCGAAATGGCTCCACTTTTGGAAGTGTGAATGGACATATTCATCCGGCAGATATAAGTGCCCTAGTGCTTGGTCCATCTGCACCTTCATCCACATGGCCACACGATGATGTACGGAATTTTGGGCATCATCACTTCGCTCACCGCAATGTGCTGATGGTGGGGACGCTGGTGGTCCTCAGCATTCTCGAAATACTGCAGAGCCACTTTCCCGACATGGGCGGGATGGCGACGCTCCTGATCGCGCTGTTTTGGGGTTGTTGGCGGTCCGCCGTCGTACGTCATGGAGTCCGGGCAGGTGACGATGACTGGCGCCGCGAAAGCACTTCTCAATGATACAGGGATGCGAGCGGCTTATTTGGGCGAATGACGTAAGCCATTGTGGTCCCTTTTCTGAATCGTTTAGGCACCTATGAAAAACTTCGATTATGACAAACGACTGGCCGAACTTGGCATCGTACTGCCAACGCCGCCTAAGGCATACTTCAGCTATGTGCCGGCCATCATATCCGGAAATCAACTTTATATCTCGGGCAACTCAGTGCTCAGAATGGAGAGCTTCGCCACAAGGGAAAGCTGGGCGAGAGTGTGACGCTCGAACATGCGAAGGAAGCTGCGCGTCTGTGTGGAATCAACATTCTGGCGCAAGTTCGAAATGCTTGCGGGGGCACCTTGAACCGAGTGATTCACTGCTTGCGCATTACTGGATACGTGAACGCTACGCCTGACTGCGGCGAACACGCCGAGGCCATGGATGGCTGCTCGATGCTGATGCAAGACGTATTTGGGGAAGTGGGTCGGCATACGCGCACCTCACTTGGCGTCGCTTCGCTGCCGTTCAATGCCTTGATTGAGGTCGATGCGATCTTCGAGATTCGCGAAGTCGAAAACTAATCTCGTTTGCCTGTCGCTGCTGACGCTGTCATCTCTTGTCTACTTTTTGGAGTCTCACAAATGAATATTGAACGCCGTCCTTTCCATCTGCCTGTCCCTCTTTCCGCTGCGGTCTCCGCAGGAGGCTTTGTCTTTATGTCTGGCGTTGTAGCGTTGGACGCGCAAGGAAAAATCATTCAGGGCGATATCCGTGAGCAAACACGCAACGTGCTCGAACAGATACAGCGCACGCTTCAGCTCTATGGCCTGAAGGCGAACGATGTTGTTCGGACGAGCGTGTGGCTGGCTGACTTGGCCGAGTCTGCCGCGTTCAACGAGGAGTACGGCGAGTTTTTTCATGAGGCCTTGCCTGCGCGCTCTTGTGTACAAGCTGTACTCTATGGCGGCGCTCGCGTAGAGATTGAGGTTCAGGCGTTGGCTGCGTAATGAAATTTTGAGGAGTAAGAAATGAATTTTGGATTAAACGGAAAACGGGCGCTGGTTACGGGGGCTTCGCGAGGCCTCGGTCGGGCTGTTGCCGGTGCTTTGCGAAACGAGGGCGCGGATGTCGCCATTTGCGCAAGAGACACCATTCGCACGAATGAAACTGCGCGGGAGTTAGGAGCACGTGCCTTTGTGCGGGACCTGACGCCAAAAGAATCGGGCGCTTCCCTGGCGCAAGAGGTCATACTGGCAATGGGGGGCATCGACGTACTCGTCGTCAATACAGGGGGGCCTCCCGTAGGCGCCTTCGAAGCGGTCAACGATGATGCCTGGATTTCCGCCTTTGATAGCATGTTCCTCAGTGCGGTGGGATTGATTCGGGCTGCTTTGCCAGGCATGCGTGAGCGCAAATGGGGGCGGATCATGATTGTTACCTCGGTGGCCGGCCGTGAACCTCACCCAGGTCTCATTTTGTCCAATGCGGTTCGGCCCGCACTGCACGGTCTCGTCAACGCGCTTAGTCGAGAGGTAGCCGCAGATGGCATCACCGTCAATGCGCTTTTACCTGGCTTTACGATGACCGAGCGCTTGCTGGAGCTTGGCGTCGACGAGGCCATGATAGCGGAGCAAGTGCCTGCCAGGCGTATGGGGCGCCCCGAGGAGTTCGCAGCTCTCGCGACCTTTTTGGCATCGGAGCAGGCAGGCTACGTCTGTGGGCAGGCGATTGCCTGCGACGGTGGCCTGTTGCGATCGATATGAACTAGCTGAGCGATCAGCGATTGATCTTAGGAGAAACTAGAATGGAACTAAAACTATTTCAAGTTGATGCATTTTCCGTTACTACTTTGGGAGGAAATCCAGCGGCGGTGTGTCCGCTGGATGAGTGGCTGCCGGATGAAAAACTTCAAGCTATCGCCGCAGAGAATAATGTTGCTGAAACCGCCTACTTCGTACGGACCGGTGATTCATATCACTTGCGATGGTTCACACCTGAGGTAGAAGTTGATCTCTGTGGCCATGCGACACTCGCTGCATCGTGGGTGCTGTTCAATGAACTTTCAGTCGAAGCGGAAGCCTTGCACTTCAACACCCGAGGTGGCGAACTCAGAGTGAGTCGTCGAGGAAGCAGCCTGGCGATGGATTTTCCTGCCACGGTGCCACGTCGCTGCGAACCGCCGCCCGAACTGTTAGCAGCGCTGGGAATTAAGACCGCGGAAGTCTTGGAGGCGCGAGACTACATCGTGGTTGTGAAGAGCGAAGCTGAAGTGGCAAGTATCTCCCCCAACTTTGCATCGCTCAAAGACGTCACAACTTTTGGTGTATCCGTCACTGCCAAAGGCAAGGACTTTGACTTTATCTCCCGCTGGTTCGGGCCGCGA
Source organism: Collimonas fungivorans (assembly GCF_001584145.1). NCBI lineage: Bacteria > Pseudomonadati > Pseudomonadota > Betaproteobacteria > Burkholderiales > Oxalobacteraceae > Collimonas > Collimonas fungivorans. Next base: position 611,159 of record NZ_CP013232.1, read on the forward strand.
ATCGGTGTGAATGAGGACATTACAACGGGTGCTGCGCATACGTGGCTCGCGCCCTATTGGGCCGAGCGCCTAGGCAAGCAGGTACTTACAGCCGAGCAAGGTGGAAAGCGCAAGGGGCAGTTGACTTGTGAAGTCCTGGGAGATCGTGTCCTCCTCATTGGCGCTGCGTCGACTTACCTCAAAGGAATAATCGAAGTCTAGCTCTTCTTGCGTGACTCAATCATTATGGAGATTCATAGTCATGAAATTCGATGTACAAAAAGGTGCCGATATCCTCTGGAACGCATGGCAGACAGGTACTGTGATAGAAGGCTTGCCAGAAGATCTCAAACCTGTCACACGGTTGGATGCCTACGCCATGCAGGCGACGCTGGAGGCTCGCAGCTCACGACCTCCGGCCGGTTGGAAAATTGCAGCGACAAGTTGTGCCGGCCAAAAGCACATCAACGTCAGCGGCCCGCTGGCAGGTCGCCTGCTTGCCGAGCGGATGCACAATGATGGATCAACGCTATCGATGGTGGGCAATCGAATGGCTGTTGCGGAAGTGGAATTTGTTTTTGCCATGGAGCACTCAATCACCCCTCGCCCGGAACCCTATTCACTCGACGAGGTGATGGCGAGCGTCGGGGATCTTTTTTTGGGGATTGAGGTTCCCAATACCCGCTTCGCCACATACACGACCGCAGGTGAAATGCAACACATTGCTGACAACGCATGCGCACATGAATTCATTCTGGGGTCCTGCGTATCGGCACCTTGGCGGCAGCGTGACCTTGCAGCCCATTTCGTACACGCGACGGTAGAGGGGCACTCGAGGCGATACGAGCGCGATGGCGTCGGAGGAAATGTGCTTGGCGATCCCCGGATCGCCCTTGCTTGGCTGGTCAATGAACTGTCCATCTATGGGATAACTTTGGCCGCGGGTCAGTATGTGACTACTGGTACTTGCATGGTGCCGCTTGAGATAGAGACTGGTGACAAGGTAGTCGCGGATTTCGGCGTACTCGGACGCATTGGCTGTCGCTTCGAGGACTAGTAAATCGGGTAGTGAATGACGTAGTTTGTTGTGGTCGAATTGGTTCATAGCCGTGCTCTGTTGATTTACTGAGATGGACCTGACACTACCAATAGGATCAAACTAACGTTTCACCCAATTTACGTGTGGATGTCTGTCATGGATATCAACATTCTCGGAATTGATTTGGCCAAGCGGGTGTTTCAGTTGCAGGGCGCTGATCGTCACGGCTGCCAGGCAGTTCAGTTTGTTCAATGAAACGGGTTGACTCAAAAGGTTATCTGAAAGCTGGTCTGCTCATAAGGCCAACCACATCACAGCTTCAACACTCGGCGTTTCTTGAGCGCACAAAAAAATGTAAATACTGATATACGGGAAGCAAATGAGTAAGCCAGAAATTGTGTGGTTTAACGGTAAGTGGAGTACAGGAGAGCATTTGATCGGTCCAACTGATCACTCATTCCGGGTCGGTTCCAGTGTATTCGATGGGGCACGTGCTATTCGTGGGCATCTCCCCGATTTACGGCCGCATTGCGAGAGAGTGATCAGATCAGCGGTTTCACTTGGCATGGCACCTAAACTTGACGCGCAAGACATCGAGCAATTAGTTCACCAAGGGCTTTCGCTACTCCCGCAAGGCACCGATCACTACATCAAAATGTTGTTCTTTTGCCCGGGTGGATTCCTGTTACCCGATGCCGACACGACATCGTTCGCGTTGCATATTTTCGACGCTCCATTACCAGAAGACCTTGGTTTCAGCGCCACCTTCAGTAACTTTCGCCGGCCTGCTGCATCAATGGTTCCTACTGAGGCGAAGGCATCCTGTCTCTATCCCAATACTCAGCGCGTCATACGTGACGCCAATGCGCGAGGGTTCAATACCGCTGTCGTCTTGGACCCGGATGGGAATGTTGCCAAGTCCGCGACGGCAAATTTATGGATCGTCAAAGACGGTGTGGCTTTCACGCCCGAAACAAATGGGACTTTCTTCAACGGGATTGCTCGCCAAAGAATTTTTGAATTACTCGTGCAGACTGATGTTGCAGTACAGGCACGCGCGCCTGCTTCCTGATGATATCCTGAGCGCGGATGAAATCTTCAGTACTGGCAATCACGGCAAGGTTCTCCACTGCAATCGCATTGACAGTCGTATGCTTGAGCATGGTCTCATTTCACGTCGGGCACGCGAACTCTATATGGAGTACACACGTTTATCGTCATCAGCTAGAAACGCATCGGCTGCTTGCAGGCGGTGCCTACCGTGCGTATGCATCAACCGCTCCACGCGTCCCTTGCTCGCCGTGTAGCTCCCGCCACCGCAACTCGCGGATTATCCGAGAACTGCCATAAGCACCTTTGACCTCGGCGAGGATGGCGCGGATCACGGCCAGCGTCTAGGCCGGCCGTAAGGCGCTTGCGATCGGGGGAGGGGCGCCACACTTCCAGGCTCGGTAACCGATGATGCTCACGTCGAGCGCATTGCACAATTCCCTCAGCGCGAATCGATTAGTCTGCGCATCGATCCAGGTGTACTTCACAGAACAGCTTAAAAGTCAGGGTGTCGCCGTGCGGGGTGATGGGGAGAATGCCGAGGAGTGGACCTTGGAGGACAATTCCTTGGCGACTGCGCTCAATGCGACAAAGCCCCCATGTCGCCGCCATTCATCGCTTCAGCTGGGTATCCTTGGCTTACAGAGTGCGTAAATATACGTAGATAGATTCCGTGTTGGAACGGATGTAACTTTCGCGAAACCTCAATAAAATGGGGCAATTTAAAAGATGTCCCATTTCATGTGTTTGACGACTTTCGATTGACCCAGGCGCAGTTGAACAACAGGCTTTTTATATTCGATAGATTACGACGGACTGGTATTTTGATCAGATGAACAGCTACGAATTTTTCTCAACAGAAGGCCCCTGCCGTAACAGAATCTTCCCATTTAATCCAAATTTGCGACAAACCTGGTTATCGACACGAATGCCAGTTAACTCAATATTAATATATTAAAGTCAAATGCTAGAAAATCAACTGAAAAGATATGACGAGGAAGGTTTTCTATTCGTTGAAAATCTTCTACCTAGTTCAGATTTGAATGAAATTCGTGAAGATATTCCTAGAATATTGTCACTTCAGCAGGAGGGCAATATTTTTGAGAACAACGCTACCACATTGAGAGCCATTCATGGAAGTCATTTGATAAGTCGTGCTTGCGATCGTTTATTGCGCAACCGGCAAATACTTTCGTTTGTGGAGAATATATTAGAGACTAAGGTCTATTTATACCAATTTAAAATCAATTTCAAAGCCGCATTTGTTGGTGCCGTTTGGCCATGGCACCAGGATTTTGTCTATTGGCACAAAGAAGATGGCATGCAGGCACCACACGTCGTAAATGTGGCTGTTTTTTTGGATGAAGTAACGGAGTTTAATGGGCCACTATATTTGATACCAAAATCACACACTCATGGCCTGATCGAGCCGAAAATTGCTGAAAAGACCTTAGAGGAAAAAGATTCGGCAGCATGGAAGTCGAATGTAAGTGCGGCCTTGACATACCAAATAACAGATGAAGATGTTTCCAATTTGGTGGGTTCTGGAAATATAGTATCAATTAAAGGACCGCCAGGTTCAGTACTTTTTTTCCATGGAAATATGGTGCATGCTTCAGCACCAAATATCTCACCGTTTAATAGAAGAATGATTCTTATGACTTACAATAGTACGCAAAATATTCCAATCCCCACTAAAACTCGTAGGCCAAACTTCCTAGTCAATTGGGCCGTGGATCCATTGAGTCCAATTTAAGGATTTTGTCGCATCGAGCGCAGTCGTCAAGGAAATCGGGTCGAATGCCGCGTTTGAAAAATGGGAAAACGCGATGCTGAATATCAAAGGAATGCAATTTCCGATTGACGTGATGTTGGTATGTATTCGCAGGTATGTGGCTTATCCGTTGAGCTACCGACATCAGTAATAGATGATGGAGGAGCATGGCGTGTCGGTTAACCATTCCACAATCAGTCGAAGGGCGATCCGGTTTCTGCGGATTCTCGGGAAAGCCTTCCACAAGCACAAGCGCCCGGTTGGTGCAAGTTGGCACATTGAGGAAACCAATATCAAGGTCAAGGGGGTCTGGAAATATCTTTATCGCACTGTGGGCAAGGAAGGCAAGACCGTCTTTTTGTTGACGGCAAAGCGCGACACGGCGGCGATTGATGCCATCAACGCCAAGAGAGAAATGACGATCGTGGTCCACCAAATCAAAGACCTCCACAATATCGCCGAGCAAGATTGTCGTATTGTCAAACGCGTGACACGGCCTATGCTCTGTTTTCGATTTTTTCGGGTGACCAAAAACATCTTGGCCGGCACCGAACTCATGCATATGATCCGTAAAGGGCAGATCATGATGAAAGGCGCTGATGAGATGTTTTTTGCTGACCAATTTTATGCTTTGGTAGTATAAATCCGTCCAGTTTGACGGGCGGTAATGATTCCTCATCGTATTGCGCCTGGATCCCGTCAACGCGAAAAGACCGTTGCCGGAAACGGGTATTGCTTACATAGCTTTCGCAGTGAAATATGCCGGGCTTGGCGACGCATGCTGCTTCGGCGTAGCCGACGACACTGTTTGTCTTGGGATCGATTCAATCGTTTAGTGAATCGTTATATTCCACCTTATCCTAATACGTATCCGGATCAGGGGTTCGCGTCAACCACCCAAGGCAGGAAGCTTGTGCGATATTGCCGCTCGCAGGGATCTGTGCGGGGGGAGGTAACTCCCGCCCTTGCCCCGACCTATTCGGCGACATCCGTATTTGTACTGATGGTTTGTACAAACACATGCGGATGGATTGAAGCGATTGAATCCATTACATTTACCCACAAGAGATTTATTGGAAGCCTGATGGCTTACTGGCCGTGAATAAGAAAAAAATAAGTGTCCAGCCGTTTAAAATTTCGCTTCCTTGAGAAGCCGATTTTCGTCTTTCTACTAGGTTTCAAATCTTTCCGTATGGAGGAGAACGATAAATGGAGGCACGTCGTAGAACGAAAATCTCAGTATGTATATATGACATAAACAATGAGTTCCTTGAAGCAATGGTCATATTCCATTGAACTTCTGGAGCAAATACCTCTTTTCCAATGCTTCCAACGTGTCTCCGCCCATTGTTTTGCCATGCCAGTTACCCTTTTCGAGTCCATACATTGACTATGTGGACGATAAAAGTGTGGGCATGCACCGGACCATCTACAGATGCAGCTGAATTGGCAGTTGAATAAGCTTTGCTACATTTTAGGACATTCACATCCATGATTCATTTCAGTCATGAACAGCCAGCTGCCCGTCAGCATCCTGTCTCAGAGTGCGCTCAATGAGCAGGGTAAAGTCGGTCATAAAAATTAATGTAAAGACAATATGAAGACTGAATCTCCTACTGTTTATGACGTCCTTGGAATTGGATTTGGCCCGTCAAATTTGGCTTTGGCTATTGCTATTGAAGAGCAATCACAGGCATCTGTTTGCGTTCCACTTCATGCACTGTTCTTTGAAAAGCAGGAACGCTTCGGTTGGCACCGTGGGATGCTTATCGAAGGAACGACAATGCAGGTCTGCTTCCTTAAGGATCTAGCGATGTTGCGGAATCCGACCAGTCCTTTTACATTCCTATCATATTTGCATGACAAGAATAGACTTGTCGACTTCGTCAACCATAAGATCTTATTTTCCTCACGCGTAGAATTCCACGATTACCTCGAATGGGCAGCAGCGAAACTGAAGCGCCTGGTGCAGTACGATGCTGAAGTGGTCGAAGTATCGCCCGTCATATGCGATGGAGTAGTGAAGTGGCTGGATGTCGTCGTGCAACGCGACGGCAATCCATCGCACCATGAGATATACCGGACGCATAATCTCGTCATTGCGCCAGGACTGGAACCCACAATGCCTCCCGGGATTAGCCGCTCCGAGCGTGTCTGGCACAGTAGTGAAGTTCTCGATCGGATCGCACACCTCACAGAGGAGCCGCAACAGTTCACGGTAGTCGGCGCGGGACAGAGTGCTGCCGAAATTACTGCCTATCTTCACGATCATTTTAAATACGCGAAGGTACGCTCGATATTCTCACGCTACGGCTATAGTGCAGCGGACGACAGTCCTTTCACCAACCGTATCTTCGATCCGCTTGCGGTCGATGAATACTACCAAGCTCGGGATGACGTCAAAAAAATGCTGCTCAACTTTCACCGAAACACCAACTATTCTGTGGTAGACGCGGACCTTCTCGAAGATCTATACAGAAGGCACTATCAAGAAATGGTCCGCGGCGAATCCCGATTGGAATTCATGAACGTTTCCAAGGTATTTGGTGCTGTCGCTGATCGCGACTCAGTTGATTTGTCGGTGGAATTCCTTCCAACTGGGGACATGCGCAAGCTTCGATCGGATATTGTCGTTTTTGGAAGTGGTTACAAGATAGCGGACCCAATTCGTTATTTTTCTGACTTCGCCGGAAAGTGCATAAGGGACAGTTTCGGTCAGTTGCGCGTAGCTCGAAATTACCGCATATGTACTTCCGAAGATGTCGAGTGCGGAATTTATTTGCAAGGTACGACAGAACATACGCATGGCTTGTCATCGACGCTGTTGTCCAATACCGCGGTGCGCGCCGGCGAAATACTTGAAGCGATGACATGGGAACGCGACAACAAAAAAATTTCTTCCCACGCATAAAAGGGGCTGGCTATGTACGTACCTGAATATTATCGAGTCGACGAAAACACTGCGCGCGAACTTGTTTATCGGCACCCGCTCGCGCTTCTGGTCTGTAACGGTAATAATGGATTACCCTGGGCAACCCACTTGCCAGCGATATTCCCGCCCGAAACACGCAAGCTCCTCGATCAAGGTGAGTCGATCATCGGTAAAACGATGTATGGACACATGAATCGCATTAATCCACACTGGAACGCATTACAGGCTGGCTCTGCCCTGTTGATCTTTCAGGGGCCGAACAGTTATGTGTCACCGACGGTCTATGAGGTGACACCAGCTGCACCAACATGGAATTTCACATCGACCCACCTACGCGGCACGCTGCGCCCCATTGATGAGCGAGATCAGATTCTCGAAATCGTTCGCTGGACGGTAGCCACGTTTGAAAAAGAATTCTGCACAAATTGGGACCTTACCGAATCGATTCCCTATTTCGAGCGGATTGTGCACGGTGTCGGCGCATTCGCGTTCGAAGTGGAGTCTTTTGATTCAATGTTCAAGCTGAGCCAGGAACAGCCTGCCGCTATCCAGGAACGTGTGGTCAATTCCTTTGCTTCGAGCAGCCATTGTCCGCATAAAGAAATTGCCGACCTAATGCAGCGTACCAATTCTAAAAACAAAAAATGAGGCGTTTTGGGACATAAAAAAGTGTCCAAATTCGAATAATCTGCAAATATGCGCGAACATGCTCGCTAACGCATCTATGGACTGTGTTGCGGCTGGGAAGACGTGTGCGCCACAATGTGCTGTGCCGCGATCTCGCCTTGCAAACGGCCGTGGGCCGCGTCGACGAACTGGCGTCGGGCGCCTATCCTGAGCCGCCTAGAGAGTGCAGTCACATCGGCGCATACGGCAGCCCTGCACGGTGTGTTGTTCGATCATTCATCGCCAGTCATTCCCAAGTGCCAAGGGAATTGATCCTCGACATCGACGCCACTCACATGTCCCTGCATGGTGCCCAGGAGAAGGCGCATTTCCATAGCAACTACGATAACTATTGCTATCTGCCGTTATGTGTATTTTGCGGGTAAGGCCTGTTGGCTTGTGTATTGCGCCCTTCCAGCCGCGATCCCGTCAGCGTGCTCATCGCCCTGATCAAGCTGGTGGTGCAACGTCTGGGCCAAGCTTGGTCCAATACGCGCGTCACCGTACGCGGCGATGCCGGCTTGTGTCATGCTCGCACATTGCGCTGCTTCGAGCGCTGGGGGTGCATTGAATCATCGGCCTGCCGAAGAATGCGGCGCTACTGAAACGTGTGGCCTTAGCCGAGCTGGCGCAGGCCGATGCCTATCAGGAGAGCGGAACCAAGCAACATGATCGGGGAATTCGCCTATGCGGCTGGCACATGGGACCGGGAGCGTCATGCCATTGCGCGGCTCGAACATGGAGTGCAGGGCACCAATCCCCCGGTTTGTCGTCACCGGCCTGGAGGGCCATTGCACGGCTTTGTATGAGCGGCTTTACTGCGCCAACGGTGAAGCCGAGAACCGCATCAGGCAAGTTGACATGACTGTGCGGCCCGATGTTGCGCGTACCATCTGAGTTGATCGCGGAATGTCAGGTTCAGCTGTCAAGATGAATGCGTAGTTTATGCGCTATTCATGCGTAGCTATACGGAGAGTGAATCAGTGGCTAGACGGATGCGATTTATTTTCAATCTACATACAATAGATACGACGATTCCCAGAAAATTGCTTCATGCGTTTAGGCATTCCCGCTTGTCGGCATGGTAGATTTGGCGAGTTGATGCACAAGCTTCGGTGGTCGTGCGCAACTCGTTGGTTGATGTGTTTGTTAACGAAAGAGGAGATAAGTTGATGACTAATCCATTTGAAAATCAGGAAGCACAGTATCTGGTTCTAAAAAACTCGGCCGGGCAGCATTCCTTGTGGCCCGTGTTTGGCGATATACCGGCTGGTTGGTCGACCGTATACGGCCCGAAGTTAAGGGCTGAGTGCCTGACCTATGTCGAGGAAAATTGGACCGATATGCGTCCACTCAACGCTTGACGTCAAGGGAATTGCTTGTCCGTTGTGTGCTACTGGGAATCGGGTGAAGATATTAATCAACGCGTTGGGAAACTTGGGAGACGTCTATCAGTTCTTGACTCGAGGATTGGCACTTCAAGCCGTGGAAATACGGTCTCAATGCTTTCCACCGGAAATTTCGAAGAGTTGGTTCGCCGCGCAGGTCTGGATTTTCATGCGATCGCCAGTGCTGAAGACTGCGCGGCCGTACTCAGGAATCCGGATATCTGGAACGGAGTGAGCGCTGATGATCTCATTGCCGAATATGTTGAAATGACTGCGGAGCCAATTTGTCGGTATGTCGACAAGCAGAAAGAAATGTACTCAACGTTGGTAATTGCGGTTAACCGTGGCATAAGGGTGCGAGAGATCCTGTAGCCAATTGATGCCACGTTATCGCCGCTTATCTGATCCCGGAGATTTTTTATTCGGACAAGTCTTCTTCCAAACTCGGCTTGTTCCCGGATAGGTTCGCCGGCGTTGCCCCCAGACGATCCAGGCGCCACACTAATGACAGGTTTTTCGTTATATATCGGCGAAGAAGATAAACGCATCGCCCAAACATGGTGCCACCTGGAGGAGTTTCTCGCAGAGGGCGAGTCTCCAATAGTCCTTACACCGGGAGCCGCGATGTCGCAAGAGAAGTTCTTTTTTGAGGCAGTGCTGCAGGCATGCCAGAGTTTAGGAAGACGGGCGTTGCTTTTGTCTCCTTATCTCCAGAAAATACCTCTCGGTTTGCCTCGGACCATCAAACACTTCAATTACCTTCCTCTATGGCGACAACTACCTCATACCTCCGCACTGGTCTATCACGGTGGAATTAGGGCCTGTGCCCAAGCTTTGCAGAATGGAGTTTCGCAATTGAGAATGCCTCTGGCATATGAACAATTTGCGAATGCCAACCGGGTAAAGCGATTTGGAGTGGGCTATTTTCTAGACCTTCGTGCATTTACGGCAGTCCTTCTGGTGGATAAGTTGCATGACCTGACTGCTTCGGAATTAATACGCGTGTCGTGCCAAAAAATTGCTGAAAATTTTGGCAATGAAGGCGTCATTAACAAGACCTGCGATCTGATCGCAGCCATGAGTAATGTCCGAATCGTGGCCTTATAGCTTACCGTTTCAGACGACGATGTGAAGTCGGTATTGCGTTTAAACTTTTGCTTTCGATGCGAGATGTCCATGCTAATCAACGATATGATCCTGACTCAAGAAAAGTTGTCTTTTCTCGCAGAACGTGAATCAAACGCACGAACTTACAATCGCGACATCGACAGGATTTTCGCTCGTGGAGCCCTCTCGAGGGTTTTCGATAGCGAAGGCCGTGAATATATCGATTGTCTTGCATGTGCCGGGGCGCTTCCGCTAGGACATAACCATCCTTCTGTGCAGAGCAAGGTTCGTGAGTTTCTGGAATCCGGGCAGCTGCAGCAGGCCTTGGACATCGCGACGCCGGCAAAGGTGACTTTTATTGAAGAGCTTTACCGGACGCTTCCTTCCGCATTCGCGAAAAACGCGAAATTCCAATGTTGCGGTCCCTCCGGATCGGATGCTGTAGAAGCGGCAATCAAGCTGTTCAAGACCGCAACGGGAAGGCGTTCTGTATTGGCGTTCCAAGGGGCGTACCATGGCATGACGATGGGAGCGCTGGGCTTGATGGGAAATACGGAGCCCAAGGCCAAGGTTAGCGGCTTCATGTCAGAAATCCAGTTCCTTCCTTTTCCCTATTCCTTCCGTAGTCCTTTTGGCACCGACCCCGCTGAAACAGATCGGCTTTGCCTTGCATACATTGATAATCTTCTAAGCGATCCGGAAAGCGGAATCACGAAGCCAGCACTCATTATTGTCGAAGCGATCCAGGGTGAGGGCGGCTGCATACCGGCCAGCGCACGATGGCTCAAAGGGTTGCGGGAAATCACCGAATACCACGACATTCCTCTGGTCCTTGACGAGATTCAGTGTGGTTTTGGGCGATCGGGTGATATGTTTGCCTTTGAATATGCAGATATCGTTCCGGATGCGATCGTGATGTCGAAAGCCATCGGCGGCGGCTATCCATTATCGATCCTGGCCTATCAGAAGAAATTCGACTGTTGGACACCTGGCAGCCATGCTGGCACCTTCAGAGGTAATCAGATTGCGATGGTAAGCGGTGCTGCTACGATGGAGTATCTACGTCAGGATGGCATGCTTAATCGTGTGAGGGAAACTG